>NZ_JAKTIG010000005.1:0-236645 GCF_027855145.1 Acinetobacter sp. AOR18_HL | reverse complement strand
ATTTACGGAATTAGGTCGACCACTTACCCAAGTTACGCCTTAAATTTGGCTCAATTAGGGGCGCTTTGCCTTTCAAATCTTTGTGCAACAAAGCCGTGTTCGGTTGCAAAACTGGAACTCGCTCTTCACCACGGCGCTCCATCTTTTGCATCTGGTCACGCGTCATTGGAATAATACCATCTAGATTTTGGATAGATTCACCCTTCAAAAATGAAGTGAACAAACTCATGGTTTCTTTACGGCGCTGTAATTGAGGCACATGATCAGCGTTTGCAATAAGCGCAAATTCCATATCTGGACATTGCAAAGCAAAATTGGCATTTTCATGAGGCAGAGTAAAACTGTCGTACTGCCCTGCTGCAACCAACGTTTTGCACTCTGGAATAGGTACATCTGTTAAACGCAAAAGACGATTACAGTTAATTTCATAACGTTCTCGCTCAGTCCCCGTAAACTCGGCCATTTGTCTAAAAAATAACTTTTTAGCGGTTGGTGACATACGAGTTTTATCTAATTTTGCATGATTAACTAAATACAAAATAACAGCTTGCCCAAACTCTTCCATGCGGTTTTCCTGCATGAGTTTGAGCGACTCTTCCAAAATCATTCGCCAACTTTTACGAGTCTTTTGCATAACTCCCATCAAGATCATACGATCCATCAAATCTGGGCGCTGATGAGCAAAACAAGAGGCAATCACGGACCCTAAAGACATTCCCATTACAGAAACTTTTTGTATTCCAACGATATCTAACCAACGTCCTAACATTTCAGATAAATCAGGAAGTTCTAAAGTACCCGCAGATACTCCTGTGTCGCGATTAGTAATTTGCTGATTTGCACCCATCGAAGGTAAATCAATTAAAATAACCGGACCACTTTCAAACAATTGTTCAACACAATATTTATAAGAATTAAAATTCTGGAAAGCACCACCAACAATCACAATCGGCGTTTTGTGAATCGTTTTAGGATCGGCAATTGCCATATATTCAATTTTCCAACCGTCAATCCATGTTGTACGAGCAGGTTGTTTAAAACTATCTCTATGGTAGATATCGAAAAAGCCAAAACCGGCATAAGCTTGGTTGATCTCCGAATCCATTTGAATAATGGAATTCATATCCTTGCTTCCTCCTTGCTGTAATTTTTTTATGCTGCAAGAGTTCCTTCTTGAACACGTAATCTTTTATGCACAAAACTTTAAAATTTGTATTAGTTTGTATTGCACAATAACATTCTAAACAATTGTCTGAAATATACGCAATCGCTGAAATGACCGCTCATCTTGTTTAAGTCGCTAATAGTTTGCAAAATATTTAAATGTTTTTTTATGGCGGTCACATTTTTCAAAAAAAGCCATTCATTGTTCCGCATTTGACTGCTACTATCTTACTCATTGGTAAATGATTAAAAAATGCTATGCAAGATTCAATTGAACAATATATGCAAAAAGTTGGGCAACAAGCACGCGAGGCCTCACGCGTCTTAACAAGTGCTTCTACCTCACTAAAAAATCATGCACTCTCTGCTATTTATACTGCTTTAGAAAATAATCAGGCAGCAATTTTGGCGGCGAATCAAATCGACATGGATAAAGGTCGTAGCAACCAGCTCGACAGCGCCTTACTTGATCGTCTTGAGCTTACGCCCGCACGCTTTAAAGGGATGTTGCAAGGTTTAAAAGATGTGATCGCGCTTGTCGATCCAATTGGGGAAATTACGGATCTTGCATATCGCCCCACAGGTATTCAAATTGGAAAAATGCGTGTACCTTTAGGTGTTGTTGGTATGATTTATGAATCACGTCCAAACGTAACACTTGAAGCTGCATCTTTAGCGATTAAATCAGGCAATGCCATTATTTTACGCGGTGGTTCAGAAGCACTCGAATCAAATAAAGCAATCGCAGAAGCAATTAAGCATGGTTTAAAAGTTGCCGGTTTACCTGAGCATTCAGTACAAGTCATTGAAACTTCTGACCGTGCAGCTGTTGGTCATCTCATCACCATGGCTGAATATGTAGATGTAATCGTTCCACGTGGCGGTAAAAGCTTAATTGAGCGCGTAACCAACGAAGCGCGTATTCCTGTCATTAAACATCTTGATGGTAACTGCCATGTATTTGTTGAAGCACAGGCCGACTTGCAAAAAGCTTTACCAATTACATTAAATGCAAAAACACATCGTTACGGTGTTTGTAATGCGATGGAAACACTGCTTGTTGATGAAAAAATTGCAGACGTTTTCTTACCACGCATTGCCGAACTGTATACTGAAAAACAAGTTGAATTACGTGGCTGCCCAGAAACACGCCGTATTTTGGGTGCCTCTGTAAAACCTGCAACAGAAGAAGATTGGTATACCGAATATTTAGGGCCAATTCTTGCTGTTAAAGTGGTTAGCGGTATTGATGAAGCAATTGACCATATCAACAAATATGGTTCACATCACACCGATGCAATTGTGACTGAAAACTACACTTTAGCTCGTCAATTCTTAGCTCGTGTAGACTCAAGCTCAGTTGTAATCAATGCTTCAACTCGTTTTGCTGATGGTTTTGAATATGGCTTAGGGGCAGAAATTGGTATCTCTACAGATAAAATTCATGCCCGCGGTCCTGTTGGCTTAGAAGGCTTAACTTCTCAAAAATGGATTGTGTTAGGTGACGGTCAAATTCGCCAATAATTAATCTATGAGTTCAAATAAAAACGCCTGATCAATTTCAGGCGTTTTTTTATTATTCAAGTTATTAATTAGAAAATAAAGTCGGTATTCACGAATTTAGAATAGTGCTCAGACACCATAGAGGCCAACATGCCTTTGCTATCATCTGTTTGTTTAGCAGCAATCATAGAACGGATAGAGAACGCTCGTAGAGCATCATGCACAGACAGTGTACCTTCCGCGGAATCTTTACGACCACCGAACGGGAATACATCAGGGCCACGCTGACATTGACAATTGATGTTTACACGACAGACTTGATGAACCAGCGGATCAACTAAATGGCCAATTTGCTCAGGGTCACTACCAAAAATACTCACCTGCTGACCATGATCAGAAGTAGTAACATATTCCAGCACAGTTTCAATATCATCATAAACAGAGACTGGTATCACTGGACCGAACTGCTCTTCACGATACAGTCTCATCCCCTCAGTCACTGGATAAACTACGGCTGGATAGAACATGGTTTTGCAGAACTCACCACCTTCCGGATTAACTACTTTTGCCCCTTTAGCCACAGCATCTTCAATCACTTCAGTCATGTAGGCCGTACGGTGCATACCTGGTAACGGAGTAATAAACACACCTTTTTCCCACGGCATACCTACTTTCAGTTTAGCCAGCTCCGTCGTTAAACGGTTAACAAACTCATCAGCTATCGAGCGGTGCACCATCAGCATTTTTAAAGCTGTACAACGCTGACCATTGAATGACAATGCGCCCAACAGACACTCTTTCACTGTCAGATCCAAATCAGCATCTGGCAGAATAATGGCTGCATTCTTCGCATCCAATCCCAAAATCGCACGCAGACGGTGAGATTTAGGATGTTGCTTCTTCAAGTGATCAGCCACTTTACTAGAGCCAATCAATGCCAGTACATTAATTTGCCCAGATGCCAATAGATGGGGTACCACTAGAGAGCCTGGTGCATAAATCGTATTGATCACACCTTTTGGAAATGAATAACGGAACGCTTCTAGTAACGGTTCAAACAACAAAGTCCCAAATTGAGGTGGTTTAAAAATAATGGTATTACCCATCAGCATGGCTGGGATCAGAGTTGCAAAGGTTTCGTTCAGTGGGTAGTTGTATGGTCCCATACACAACACTACGCCTAATGGAGTACGACGGATTTGTCCAATCGTACCTTCAGCAATTACAAAGCGGGAGTTGGCATTATCTAAATCTTTCAGAGCATCAATCGTTTGACGCATGTAGGTAATCGTACGGTCAAATTCTTTCTCTGAATCCGCCAAGCTTTTGCCAATTTCCCACATGATCAGCTTAATAATCAGATCTCGCTGCTCCACCATACGCTGAATAAAATTTTGCATACAGGCAATGCGCTCACCAACCTTCATCATTGGCCATTCGCCACGACCATTGTTGTAAGCCCTTACCGCTGCTTCTAGTGCTTCATCGCTTTCTTTTTCACCCATAACAGGATAACTACCAAGCTCAACTTGCTGTAGGCTACCGTCAGGCTGCTGAATCCAGATTGGAGATAATGTTTTCTTGGTTGCACCAGCCCATAGCTTCAACTCACCGTCCACTAATGAGACACGCTGATGAATTTGGGAAGGCAGACGCACACTTTCAGGAATACTGTCCACTACTGGGAATTTAAGCTGTAGATTATTTAACTGATTCATTCTTCTTAATACCTTATTATTCGTATGTCTTTTATATATTCCCGAACTCGCCCCTGTAATCAGGTTTTATTCGGGTCAATATCACTATTATTATCCGTACTCACCTTGCTTGAACCGTAAACCACAAGGTGAATATCTTAAAGCGTTGATAATCTTTCTAGATGAATTTACCCCCGACACACACTATCAGTCACCCCTAGCTTCTGGATGACTTGTTCAATAATCTGTTCTGGTGTGAGAGCAATATCAATAGCAATTGCTTCATTCACATCAGGTTCCTCTAATGTGTCTAGCTGGGTTTGTAGCAACGCTGGGTCAAAAAAATGACCTGATCTTTCTGCAAGTCGTTGCTGTAATAACTCATAAGAACCTTTTAAGTAGACAAACTTAACATTCTGATCCTGACCTCTTAAAATATCGCGATACATGCGTTTTAAAGATGAGCATGTAAATACAGCCGTTTCACCGTCTCTCTGTTTGGTTTCAATGGCCTGACGAATTGCCTGTAACCATGGCAAGCGGTCTTCATCAGTTAAGGGAATACCTTGACTCATCTTACTTTTATTTGCAGCTGAATGAAGCGTATCGCCATCAAGGAACTCACAAGCCAAACGCTCTGATAACAATTCACCAATTAGGGTTTTACCTGTTCCACAGACACCCATTGCAATCACAATCATGGATTACTCACCTTTAATTATAAAATAGTGCTAAGCAGTAGCGTGAAAGATAAACCCAACACTGAAATGATCGTTTCTAATACTGACCAAGTCTTGAGTGTCTGCCCTACTGTCATACCGAAATATTCTTTGATTAACCAGAATCCTGCGTCATTTACATGTGAGAAAACTAATGAACCTGAACCTGTGGCAAGTACTAAAAGTTCTGGCCTAACTGCGACACCCGCCGTAGCTGCAATTGGAGCGACAATACTACACGCTGTAGCCATAGCCACCGTTGCCGATCCTGTTGCCAAACGAATCAGTGCTGCAACAAACCAGCCTAACAATAACGGCGATAAATTTGCCTTCAATGCTGTAGAAACAATCTCATTAGAAATACCGGTGTCACGCAAAATGCCGCCAAAACCACCACCAGCACCTACAATCAACATAATCCCAGCAATAGAAGCTAAACACCCACCGCAGAATTTTTCAATTTGTTCACGGTTAAAGCCCTGCATCGTACCAAAGGTAATAAAGCTGACCAGTACGGCAATGAGTAATGCGATATCAGAAGTACCAATAAAACGTAGCAAATCATTTGCGAAAGTCTGTGGTGCAAAGAACAGATCAGCCCAGCTTCCAACCAACATTAATACTACAGGCAGCATAATTGTGAATAAGGTAATCCCAAAGCTTGGTAGCTCACGAGTTCTATTCGTATCTGCTTCAATAAACTGCTTCGCTAACGGGTTATTCTCAGGCAATTTGACGTATTTGTTGATCCACAATGCATACAGTGGCCCAGCGACGATAGCCGTTGGCACACCCACTATCAGACTATAAGCAATCGTTTTACCGATATCAGCATGGTAAGCCTGTACTGCCAACAGTGCCGCTGGATGTGGTGGAATTAACCCATGCACAACCGACAAACCTGCAACCATTGGCAAGCCAACAACCAGTAAAGATTTGCCTGTTCGCTTGGCAATGTTGAATGCAATTGGAATGAGTAGAACGAAACCTACTTCGAAAAATACGGGAAGACCAACAATAAGGGCAATAAACATCATGGCCCAGTGAATATTTTTCTCACCAAACCACTTAATTAAAGTAATTGCTATTCGCTCTGCGCCACCAGACTCGGCCATCATTTTACCGAGCATTGTTCCTAGTGCGATTACAATCGCAAGGTGACCTAAGGTTTTACCTGTACCAGCTTCATAAGACTTAACAATATCACCCATTGGCATGCCAACAGCCAAGGCTAAACCGAGTGAAACAATAATAAGAACTAAAAATGGATAAATTCTAAACTTCGCGATCATGACCACTAAAGCAATAATCGCGATTACAGTGTAGATCAGTAACATGCCACCCTGAACCGTCTCCATGGGACACTTCTCCTTGGAATAATTATTTAGGCACACTGCCTAAACAAGGGTCTTCAACCACAGTAATTCCTACTGTTAAGACATTAAATTTTTATATTTAGGTGTGACCAGCACAAACTGGTCACATCAATACAGCCTTTAAAGCACATAAAATGCACTTCATTTTTTATAAATATCGACTACATCTACAGTGCTCTCAACTGACTCGCAATTTGTGCCAAGCGAGTAATTTCAGCCCAGTCTTGGGCAGCTACAGTAGCTTTAGGTGTTAACCATGAACCACCTACACAAACCACGTTAGGTTGTTTTAAGAAATCTGGCGCTGACTCTGCCGTAATTCCACCAGTCGGACAAAAGCGCAAGTTTGGAAATGGACCATAAAATGCTTTTAGCATCTCAACGCCACCTGCCTGTTGAGCTGGGAAGAACTTCACAATGTCATAACCCAATTCAATCGCTTGAATCAGGTCACTTGGTGTCATCACACCCGGCAATAGAGGTAAGCCAGCATCTTGCGCAGCCAAATGTAGGTCTTTAGTCAAACCAGGAGATACCCCAAATTGAGCACCTGCTTTTTTAGCTTGAGCACAGTGTTCTGGCTTGGTAATCGTACCTACACCCACCACAATGTCATCAGCTAATTGGCTAGCACGCTCAATAGCAGCAAGACCAGCAGCGGTACGCAATGTAATCTCAAGAACTTTCACGCCACCTGCATGTAAAGCACGTGATACATCCTCACCTTGCTCAGCAGAATCAAATGCCAATACAGGGATAACTGGGCCTAATTTGACGATATCTTCAATTTTAATCATTATTTTTCAGTTCCTTTGATTCAAATCTGCTCTGGTGAATTTTCACCAACCAATGCACCAAATACAGATGCTCCATGTTCAGCTGGCGCAGCAGCAGCACGGAAAACACCAAATAATTCACGGCCAAAGCCAACTTCGTTTTCTGCCTGATGTTCTGGCTGAGCAACAGGACGCGACTGCCAAGTCTGTTCATCTATTTCAACATCGAGTACGCCAGCCTCAGCATCAATGATTAACATATCGCCTGTTTGCACTTTAGCAATCGGCCCATTTAGTAAGGCCTCTGGAGATAAATGAATCACCGCAGGAACTTTACCTGAAGCACCAGACATACGGCCATCAGTGACTAAAGCAACGTGGAAACCTTGATCTTGTAAAACACCCAACACAGGAGTTAAACGATGCAATTCAGGCATACCGTTAGCACGCGCACCTTGGAAACGAACAACTGCAATAAAGTCTCGATGTAATTCACCACGATCAAATGCAGCTTGCACTGCTTCTTGAGAATCAAACACAATTGCTGGAGCTTTAACTTTACGGTGTTCTTGCGCAACAGCAGAAATCTTGATCACACCACGGCCAAGGCGACCTTGCATTAAACGCAAGCCACCATCTGGTTGAAACGGCGCATCAATGCTACGTAAAACTTTGTCATCAAGACTTTGAACCACACTGTCAACCCAAGTGAGCTTACCATCAATCAATTTCGGCTCTTTGGTGTAGTGCTGTAAACCTTTACCAGCCACAGTCGTTACATCGTTATGCAACAGACCAGCTTCAAGTAAGTTACGAATGAGGAAAGCGACCCCACCCGCAGCTTGGAAATGGTTTACATCAGCCTTACCATTTGGATAGATTTTTGCGAGTAATGGAACAACAGCCGATAACTCATCGAAGTCATCCCAGTCAATCAAGATACCAGCAGCGCGAGCAATCGCAATCAAATGCAAAGTATGGTTGGTTGAACCACCGGTAGCGAGTAACGCCACGATGCCATTGATAATGGCTTTTTCATCAATCACATGACCAATCGGCGTGTAGTTTCCACGCTCAACTGTTAAATCAAGTACACGAATCGCCGCTTCTGCGGTGAGTGCATCACGTAATGGTGTATGAGGATGAACAAATGCGGCACTTGGCAAATGTAAGCCCATTACTTCCATCAGCATTTGATTACTGTTGGCTGTACCATAAAAAGTACAGGTCCCTTGACCATGATAAGCAGCTGACTCAGCTTCTAGCAAAGCATCTCGGCCAACCTGACCCGTTGCAAATTGCTGACGAATTTTAGCTTTCTCATCGTTAGATAGACCACTGGTCATTGGGCCAGCTGGCACAAAAATAGTAGGTAAATAGCCAAACTGCAAAGCACCAATGAGCAAGCCCGGCACGATCTTGTCACAAACACCAAGACATAAAGCTGCGTCAAACATGTTATGAGACAATGCAATCGCTGTACTCATCGCAATGGTTTCACGAGAAAACAATGACAGTTCCATGCCAGCATTACCTTGGGTAATACCGTCACACATCGCAGGAACACCACCTGCAAACTGCGCTACTCCCCCATTTTCGCGAGCGGCATTTTTAATTAAATCTGGAAATGTTTTATATGGTGCGTGAGCCGACAGCATTTCGTTATATGAAGATACGATGCCAATATTTGGTTCACGGCCTACTTTAATAATTAATTTTTCATTATCGTCCATACTGGCAAAACCATGAGCCAGATTGGCACATGAAAGTGCTCCACGAGCAGGAAATTTGCCTTGTGCATGTTCAATACGTTGTAAATATGCAGAACGAGTTTTTTGACTACGTGCGATTACACGCTCGGTCACTTTTGCCAATATTGGATTCGGCAAGTCCATGCTGGACGCTCCTGTACAACCGGATAAGCCGGAACATAAAAATAGACCAAATGATATATTTCATCATCATTTGATAAGGGGAAGGAACAATATTATTAAGGCAAAAAGCGACATGCAAGCCCTAGTAAATTTTACGGTGATACCGGAGCATGGGTATTAAATACAAATTATGTTTAAGTTTTAAACAAGAAGCTGTTTTTATTTTTGGCTATATTTATTGGTATATTAGCCTCTAACAACTATGAGAAAATTCTCATAATATCAAAGCAATAAAATATTCTTATAAATGTATTTATACCGACTTTTTTATACTAAGTTTTATATTAAAAATGTTTATGATTTATATATTTTAACCTATATATAAACGATTAAAATTTAATTTCATTTACGTATATTATTTGTAATACTCCCCTATAGTTTGATTAAAATAACACCACTCCTTTTTTTTTAAAAAATTTATACCAAATATTTGAAAAATACATTAAATAGAAATTTACCTTTCATAAATATATACAAAAAACTCGTTTCTACACGTATAAAAAAACAAGGAATACAGTGGTTAAGCTTTATACTGGATAAATGTTAGTTACAAATAATTTGATGGTCGATAGTGCTTAAGTCTAATGGGCTAAAGTCTATCTTGGACAGAAAAACAACACATGTTAAAACATGACAACCCGTTCAATCTGTATCGAAAAATAATACATCTTGAACAGGAAGTTAGGAAAACTATTTTAAATCAGGACTTGGGTATTTCAACGTGGCTACATCAGTATTAGTTATCAATTGCGGCTCTTCATCTATTAAATACGCACTGGTTTCAGAGCGTCGTGAAGATCGTATTTACGGTTTAGCAGAAAACTTGGGGGCAGCTGATGCTCGTATTAAGGGAATTACAGTAGGTGGTGAACCACTTGAACTTTCAATCCCTTATGCTGACCATGCCAAAGCTTTAGAAACTTTACTTGCACGTCTTGCCAACTACAAACCGCAAGCAATCGGACATCGTGTTGTACACGGGGGTAGTTTAACCAAAGCAGAATTACTCACTCCTGAAATTATTGAACGTATTCGTGCTGCGACACCTTTAGCCCCACTTCATAACCCAGCACATTTAATTGGTATTGACGCAACCGTACGTCTATTTCCTGAATTACCTCAAGTTGCCGTATTCGACACTGCATTCCATCAAACCATGCCACCGCATGCATACCGTTATGCAATTCCTAAGTTTTTATATACTGACCACAACGTCCGCCGTTATGGCTTCCATGGTACAAGCCACGCCTATGTGTCTGACAAAGCGAGTGAGCTGGCAGGTAACCTGAAAAAAGGTGGATGGTTAACAGCGCATCTAGGAAATGGCAGTTCAACTTGCGCAGTGTGGAATGGACAAAGTGTTGATACCTCCATGGGTCTTACTCCACTTGAAGGTGTAGTGATGGGAACACGTAGTGGTGACGTTGATCCAAGCTTACATAGCTTCCTTGCGAAAAATCTCGGTTGGGACTTGGCTAAAATTGATAAAGTTTTAAATAACGAAAGTGGCTTACTAGGTTTATCTCAACTGTCTAACGACATGCGTACAGTGATTGAAGCTGCTGAAAATGGTAATGAAGATGCTTGCCTTGCAATTGAAGTGTTTAGCTATCGCCTTGCAAAATCACTTGCTGCATTAAGCTGTGGTTTACCGACTCTGGACGGCTTAATCTTCACAGGTGGTATTGGCGAGAACTCAGCCTATATTCGTGAAAAAACCTTAGCTTATTTACCTCATTTTGGTTTGCAGCTTGATAAAGATCAAAACAACAACCTAAAACGTGGCACTGAAGGGCGAATCGACAACGGAAATGGTCCACAAATTTGGGTCATTCCTACAGACGAAGAAGGCCGTATTGCCAAAGAAACTCGTCAAGTTGTTGAAGCGGCAGAAAATACAGCATCTGTAGCAAGCCTTGCTTAATTAGAGCTTAGCGAAAACTCGATATTCGTTTATTTATAGGTTTATATGAATACAATTTTATTGATTCCTACAGGCGAAGGGGTTGGCTTAACCTCTGCCTGCTTAGGCATGATTTACGCACTTGATTGCAACGGAATTAAAGCAGGCTTTTTAAAACCATTTTCTCAAGAAGACCAAGAGCATCTTGACCGAACCACTTCATTATTTGGTCATTTATTTCAAAGTAAAACTGTTCAATCTATTTCGCATGAAAAATTAACTCAGCTTATTGCCGCTGGGGAAGTAGATGAATTACTTGAAGAAGCGGTTAGCCTTCATCGTAGTGTTGCAGCAGACCATGATGTCATTATTGTGGAAGGCTTATTACCTAACGGACAAGATCACTTCGCCAGTGAACTTAACGCAAGTCTTGCACAAGCGCTTGATGCAGAAGTCGTGCTGGTCAGTACAGCAGATATTCAAAACCCGAAAAAAGCAGCAGAAAAGGTAGATGCTCATTTACGCCAGTTTGGTGGAGCAACATCAAATCGTACTGCTGGTGTACTCTTTATGCGTACCCGTGGATTAACCGAAGAAACAGCACAAATTCCTGTTGCGTTTGATCCATCGTTACGTCCCACTGAAGAAATCGCAAAATTTACGACTGAACTGCAAAAATATAATCGTTATTTTGGTTCTAGTGATTTACCGATTATTGGGCTGGTTCCATTTAGCAACACGTTAAGCGTACCAAGAACACTTGATATTGCAAATGTCATTGATGGGCAATGGGTACATCAAGGTGAAGCTAAAACACGTCGTATTTTGCATTCGAGTTTAATTGCTTCAAGCATTGAATATGAATTGAATAAGTTCATTGCAGGCGAATTAATTATTAGCGCATCTGAGCGTACCGACGTTTTACTTGCAAGTAGTTTGGCAACCAGCAATGGTATTCCTCTTGCAGGTTTAGTTCTTACCGAAAGAGAAGCGCCAGCACCAGAGCTTTTAGACTTTTGTCAAAGTGCAATTAAACAAGGGTTACCGATTTTACATACCCGTTTAAACACACTTGAAACTGCTCAGCGTTTATCTAATTTTGGCAATGAAATTCCAACAGACGATACCGAACGAGCTGAGCAAGTGACTCGATTTGTTTCAAGTCATATTGATGTTGAATGGCTTAAGCAGCATAGCAATAATGCCGCTACCCCTCGCCTGTCGCCATCGGCTTTCCGTCATGAACTGGTGCAAAAATCAATTGCAGCTAAAAAACGGATTGTGCTACCTGAAGGTGATGAACCACGCACCATTCAAGCTGCGGCAATTTGTCAGGCACGTGGTATTGCTGACTGTATTTTGTTAGCTAAACCAGATGCTGTGCACGATGTTGCCAAAGCACGTGGTATTGAATTACCTGCTGAATTGGCAATTGTTGACCCTGATAGTATTCGTGATCAATACGTTGCACCAATGGTTGAGCTACGTAAAGGCAAACTCAACGAGCTGCAAGCGAAAGAACAGCTTCAAGATACTGTTGTGCTTGGTACCATGATGTTAGCCTTAGATCAAGTCGATGGCTTAGTTTCAGGTGCAGTACACACCACAGCAAATACGGTCCGCCCAGCATTCCAGCTCATCAAGACAGCCCCTGATTATTCACTGGTTTCATCAATATTCTTTATGCTTTTACCAGATGAAGTTTATGTATATGGCGACTGTGCGATTAATCCAGACCCGACAGCAGAACAACTTGCTGAAATTGCAATTCAGTCTGCTGACTCTGCAAAAGCTTTTGGAATTGATCCGCGTATTGCCATGATCAGCTACTCAACTGGTACTTCTGGAACAGGTGCTGATGTTGAAAAAGTACAGCAAGCAACTCAAATTGCTCAGCAACGTCGTCCTGATTTACTGATTGATGGTCCACTTCAATACGATGCAGCTTCAGTTGAAAGTGTGGGTCGTCAAAAAGCACCAGACTCACGCGTTGCTGGCCGTGCGAATGTATTTATCTTCCCAGATTTAAATACGGGTAATACGACATATAAAGCAGTACAGCGTGCTGCAAATGTTGTGAGCGTTGGACCAATGCTGCAAGGCCTCAACAAACCAGTCAATGACTTGTCTCGTGGAGCATTGGTAGATGACATCGTCTTTACCATTGCATTAACGGCAATTCAGGCAGAACAGCAAGCCGCTGCCAAATAATTAATATAATTAACCTTTACTACCTCTCGCCATTTGATATTCGCTCAAATGGCTTTTTTATTTTAGTCATTCAAAAATAAATAATTTTCTGATTTGTCTCTTTTAAATCACATCAATATGTTCTTATGCGACTTTCGGTCAAAAGATCAACCAATCTCCCACAACACTGTCTTTTTGTCATATAATTTAGCCCGCTAGCTAACAGCCCGCTCAAGAGATTTTCTGGTATGACAACGATTATCAAACAAGATGACTTGATTACATCGATCAAGGACGCCCTACAGTTTATTTCGTACTATCACCCGCAAGACTTTATCCAAGCGATGAGCCGTGCTTATGATCGCGAAGAAAACAAAGCCGCAAAGGATGCAATTGCACAGATTCTAATTAACTCTCGCATGTGTGCGGAAGGTCATCGTCCAATTTGCCAAGATACTGGTATTGTTAACGTTTTCCTTGAAGTGGGCTTAGATGTTAAATTTGATTTAACGATGAGCTTAGACGATGCAGTAAATGAAGGTGTTCGCCAAGGTTACCTTGAAAACAGCAACGTTCTTCGTGCTTCTGTACTTGCTGACCCTGCATTTGGTCGTAAAAATACAAAAGATAATACCCCTGCTGTAATTCACTACAAACTCGTTCCGGGTAACAAAGTAGATATTACTGTTGCTGCTAAAGGTGGCGGTTCAGAAAACAAATCTAAACTTGCGATGCTTAACCCATCTGACTCAATTGTTGACTGGGTACTTAAAACTGTTCCAACTATGGGTGCAGGCTGGTGTCCTCCTGGCATGCTCGGTATTGGTATTGGTGGTACTGCTGAAAAAGCCATGATGCTTGCTAAAGAAGCGCTCATGGAAGAAATCAACATGGACGAATTACTTCGTCGTGGACCAGAGAACAAAATCGAAGAACTTCGTATCGAAATCTTTGAAAAAGTAAATGCACTTGGTATTGGTGCACAAGGTCTTGGCGGTTTAACGACTGTTCTTGATATTAAGATTAAAGATTACCCATGTCACGCTGCTGGTAAACCAGTAGGTATGATTCCTAACTGTGCTGCTACTCGTCATGCTCACTTCCAGCTTGATGGTACAGGTGTAGCTCATATTCAAGCACCAAAACTTGAAGACTACCCATCTGTAACTTGGGACTCTTCACAGTCTAAACGTGTAAACCTTGATACCATTACTCAAGAAGAAATGGATTCTTGGAAACCAGGTGACACATTACTTCTTAGCGGAACAATGTACACAGGTCGTGATGCTGCGCACAAACGTATGGTTGAAATGATCGACAATGGTGAAGAATTACCAGTTGATCTTAAAGGTAAGTTTATTTACTACGTTGGCCCTGTTGATCCAGTGGGTGATGAAGTCGTTGGTCCTGCTGGTCCTACAACTGCAACACGTATGGATAAATTCACACGTAAAGTATTAGAGCATACTGGTCTATTCGGTATGATCGGTAAAGCTGACCGTGGTCCTACAGCAATTGAAGCAATCAAAGACAACAAAGCAACTTACTTAATGGCAGTTGGTGGTGCGGCTTACCTCGTATCTAAAGCTGTTCGCGAAGCTGAAGTTGTTGCGTTTGCAGACTTAGGTATGGAAGCCATCTACAAATTCGTAGTTGAAGATATGCCTGTTTCTGTTGCAGTTGATGTAAACGGTACTTCAATTCACGCAGTAGCTCCAAAAATCTGGCAAGCGAAAATTGGAAAAATTCCAGTAGTCGATGCAGCAGCTGGCTAATCAAGAAAAGCACCGAATTCGGTGCTTTTTTTATGCATTCTTTTTTTATTTTAAAATCTGAAAAGAATTGTAACAATTACTTCGTCAATCTGTGCTATTAATGAAAGCACCCTCTCGCCAAATATTGAATATAGGTCATTTCATGACTATTCGCCCTATTCTTAAAAATCTCTCAATCAGCCTCTGCCTAAGCTGTATTACCACAAGCTTATTTGCCTCTCCTGCCAAATTAAGTTCAGTTAAAGAACTCATGCAAATGAGCCAAATTGATTACCTGCTTAAAGAATCAATTAATGAATTAACACCTTATTATGATCAACAGGCAGCACAGATCGTTAGTAATATCACGGGTATCAAAACTTTAGGTCCAAAAGAAAAAGAGGCCGCGAAGAAGTTAGGTTTACTCCTAAAAGATTCGAGCAATCAGCTCATTAGCAATCCAAAAACCGCCCAAGCCTTACAGGATATTTATCTTAAGACTTATACTGAAGAGGAAATTCAGGCTAATCTGAAATTTTTAAAAACCCCAGAAGGCCAATCAATTACACGCAAGAACGTGCAAATTATGGGGCAAATTTCAGAATATATGATGGAGTTGGGTCAACAGACCTTTAATGACCCTAAAGCAAGGGATCATATGCAAGAAGAGATGCTTAAAATTCTTGCCCCACTCATGAAAGATAAAGAAAAGTCTTAACTTTTCTTTATCTTTTGCAGCTCATTACCAAGTTAAAGGATTCCATAATTTAAATGGCTTAATCAGATGTACATCTGATTTTTCATCATATTTAGCAGGTTTTAATTCCTGTGGTTTATGTCGAATCTTTCCTGAAGTATCTTCAGCAACAAAGTTGTAGCTAGAAGATTTAAGCTCGGTAAATGCTATCTCTCTACGTCCAATATTGTCTTGCATTAACATAAATGGACCAGTATGTTCACTTCGGTCCATTTTATTTTCTTCATCATATTTCAAATAATAAGACGTTCCCGCCTCAACAGTGATATCAATATATTTTGGTTCTTGAAAATGGATACCAAGTAAAGGGCGACTTGCTGAAAGACGATACGTTCCTGCTGGTAATTCAATCCAGTAATAATGATTATGTAATAGACTCGGAATGCGCTTACCATTCACAAAGAGATTAATCGCTGCAATTTCCTGACGATTCCATTTTGTGTCCGGTCGATATAGATAAACTACAGCAGCCTGTTCATTTTGTGGTTTAATTGGAGCAAAAGTCTGACCCAATTTTTGGTTGACCCACCCTCCCACAGTAAAACCGCCTAAATGATATTGATCTAATAAACCAGGTTCTTTTTCAACATCAACTTTAGGTAGAGTCGCAGTCAATTCACTCGGATTTTTTTCTAAATGAGATGAACTTTGACAGCCCACAAATAGTCCTGCACAGCACAAAGATACGATTAAATAACGCATGGCATCCCTCAAAGCGTTTTGTTTTTGATTTATTTTTTACACCGCAAAACTATGCGTATTTTGTATTTTTAAGATTAACACTACCCATATAAATTGAAAACAAAAAAAGCATGAATCACTAACGCGATTCATGCTTTTTAGATGAATGAAATCTATGCAGACTTCGAATCAATAACCTTTAAATCTGCCTTAGCAACACTTTCATGCGTTGCAGCTTCTTTAGGTTGGCGTTCAGCCTGATAAACAGGTTCTGCTTCACCATTAATGACTGCTTCATTAATAATGACTGTTCCAACATCTGTACGACTTGGTAAATCATACATAGTTTCAAGCAGTACGTTTTCCATAATAGAACGTAGACCACGCGCACCCGTATTACGTTCAAGCGCTTTTTTAGCAACAGCACGTAATGCAGAATCTTCAAAGATCAGATCAACATTTTCCATAGTGAAAAGATATTGATACTGGCGTGTTAATGCATTTTTTGGCTCAGTCAAAATTTGCATTAAAGCTTCTTCGTCTAGCTCTTCAAGTGTCGCAATCACTGGTAAACGACCAATGAATTCTGGAATTAAACCAAATTTCACTAAGTCAGTTGGCTCAACCTGACGGAACAATTCAGCAAGCTTTTTGGTTTCATCTTTGTTTTTAACGTCAGCTGTAAAACCAATACCGCCTTTCTCTTGACGCTGTTGTACAATTTTTTCCAAGCCAGAAAATGCACCACCACAAATAAATAAGATATTTGAGGTGTCAATTTGGATAAATTCTTGCTGTGGATGCTTACGACCACCTTGAGGAGGAATCGAAGCAACTGTACCTTCAATCATTTTTAATAATGCTTGTTGTACACCTTCACCAGACACATCACGCGTAATTGATGGATTTTCAGATTTACGAGTAATCTTATCAATCTCGTCGATATAGATAATGCCCTTCTGAGCCTTTTCTACATCGTAGTCTGCCTTTTGCAAAAGCTTTTGCACAATATTTTCAACATCTTCACCCACATAACCCGCTTCGGTTAATGTTGTTGCATCTGCCATCGCAAATGGAACATCTAAAAGGCGAGCTAATGTTTGCGCAAGTAAAGTTTTACCTGAACCAGTTGGTCCAATCAGTAGAATGTTACTTTTAGCAATTTCTACTTCTTTAGACACATGGCCATTATGGCCCACTTTCAAGCGTTTATAATGGTTATAAACCGCAACAGAGAGTGTCTTTTTGGCAAGATCTTGACCAATAACATATTGATCAAGCGCAGCACGTATTTCATGTGGTTTTGGCAATGCCTTGCTCGCCCAGTCACCTGCTTCAACCTGTTGGCTGGTTTGTACAAGGTCTAAGCAGACATCCACACATTCATTACAAATATATGCGTCCTCACCTGCAATCAGTTTCCCGACTTCAGACTGCGTTTTACCGCAAAATGAACAATGTTTTTGTCCTTGAGGATGTTCGGACATATTCACTCCACAAATAGAATCTTAAATATTAGGGCAAGATGCACTGCATAAATAACTAAATGGAGATCTTTTTCAACATCTCAAGTTATTTATATAAGAAGGTCCTTATGGACGCTTACTTAACACCTGATCAACCAGACCATATTCTTTAGCAGCTTGGGCTGTCATAAAGTTATCACGATCAGTATCACGAGCAACGGTTTCATAGTCTTGACCACTGTGCTCTGCCATTAAGCGGTTCAAACGTTCTTTAATAAAGAGAATTTCACGCGCATGGATTTCAATATCCGATGCTTGACCACGGAAACCACCCAATGGTTGATGAATCATGACACGGGCATTTTCTAAACAATAGCGTTTGCCTTTAGCGCCCGCATTTAACAAGAATGCACCCATTGAAGCAGCTTGCCCCATACAATATGTCACGACATCAGGCTTAATAAACTGCATTGTGTCATAAATGGCCATGCCCGCTGTCACAGATCCACCTGGAGAGTTGATATAAAGGTGGATATCTTTATCAGGATTTTCAGCTTCTAAAAACAACATTTGGGCAACAATCAGATTTGCCATGTTATCTTCAACTTCACCTGTCAAAAAAATGACGCGCTCACGTAAAAGTCGTGAATAAATATCAAAAGAACGTTCGCCGCGAGAAGATTGTTCAACCACAACAGGAACTAAAGCATTTTCAATTGTTGGAACATACATACGTTATTTATTCCTAAATTTTTTGTGACTTAACCTATGGCAACAATATGCGGGATAATTTCTCAAATTGCAAAAGGTTCGCACTGAAATATTATATTATTTATACCTAAGTACTTAATGCCGCACTCTAATTGACCACATAAAGAAAAACAAAAAAGGCGCCTCAGGCGCCTTTTTCTGACTTCTTAAAAGATTAGCCCATACGGCGAGCTTGTTGTTCTTTCAATAAGTCATCATAAGATACAGCTTTATCAGTCACTTTAGCACCAGCTAAGATGTGATCAACAACTTGATCTTCTAATACAACTGCTTCGATTTGAGCACGTTGTTGAGCATCATTTTTGAAGTATTCAATCACTTCAGTTGGATCTTCGTAAGAAGAAGCCATGTCGTCAATGTAAGCATCAACGCGAGCTTGGTCAACTTCAAGTTTAGCATCAGCTAAAACTTTGCTTACCAATACGCCAAGCTTAACAGAACGCTCTGCTTGTTCTTTGAACAATTCGTCAGGAAGCATGCTCTTGTCAAAAGATTGCGCGCCTGCACCACCAAATTGTTGAGTGAACTGTTGAACCATTTGTTGACGTTGGCGGTCAATTTCTTGCGCAACCATTGCAGTTGGAACTTCAACTTCGTTCGCAGCAACAAGTGCATCAAAAGCAGCTTGTTTAACTTGGTTACGTAAACCATTGCGAACTTCACGTTCCATATTCTTACGAACGTCAGCTTTTAATTTCTCAACGCCTTCTTCTTCAGTTACACCGAAGATTTTCAAGAATTCAGCATCAATTTCTGGAAGTTTTGATTTTTCAACTTGCTTCACAGTGATTTTGAACTGAGCTGCTTTACCAGCCAAGTTTTCAGCTTGGTAGTCTTCTGGGAAAGTAACATCAATTACTTTCTCTTCACCAGCTTTCATACCAATGATGCCGTCTTCAAAGCCAGGAATCATACGACCTGAACCTAACACAAGTTTAAAGTCTTCAGCAGAACCGCCTTCAAACTTCTCACCATCGATAGTGCCTTCAAAGTCAAAAGTCACTTGCATGTCTTTTTTCGCCATACCCTTGGTTACAGCCCAAGTTTGACGTTGTTTTTGCAAGTTTTCGATCATAGCGTCAACGTCAGCGTCTTTAATTTCAGCTGATTTACGTTCAACTTCTAAGCCGTCAAATGCTTTTACTTCAACTTCTGGATAAACTTCTACAGTTGCTTCAAAAACTAAAGCGTCTTCTTTATGTTCAACTTTCTCAATGTTCGGCATACCTACCGCATTGATTTTTTCTTGTTGAATTGCTTCAAAAACGCTATCACGAATGATGTCATTTACAACTTCTTGATAAATGCTTGCACCGTATTCGCGACGAACAACGTTTTCAGGTACTTTACCTGGACGGAAGCCGTTGATCTTCACAGTTTTGGCAGTGCGCTTCAAACGAGCTTCAAATTGCTCGTTAATACGGCTCGTCGGTACAGACACATTTAAACGACGGGCAACGCCCGAAACCGCTTCAGTCGTTACTTGCATGGCTTCCTCGATAAAAATTAGTTAGTAGGAACAGTTTTTAAAAAAGTGCTGTATTATATGACAACTTTCAAGATATACAAAATTAACCGATCACTTCATGTAAGTGAAGGACATTATTCTAGTAAATTTCACAGTAATTTTATGATTCTTTAAATATTTTTCATAAGTACTTAAGTAAAACTAATTTTTTAGTTATTCTTTATAAATCTAAAATTACAATTAAACTTTGAATTTAATCGCTTTAATAAACAATTACTAATAATCAGTAGATTAGCCATATAAAAGTACAATTTACCATTCAATTATTCATTTTCTCTTCATAATTCAATTGGCAAATCCAATTAACACAAACTGTACATATAAATAAGAATTATTATTATTCGCATAACCTTTTAGTTTTAGAGTCTTGAAGTTATGTCTTTGATTAGAACACGTAAAAAAATTGTTTCTTCTGCAATAGCTTCATCGCTATCAATGATTGCAACAACAGCCATGGCGCAAGAAGCAGTTTCCCAATTACCAACAATTCATACTAAAGCGACTCAAGAAGAATCTTTAAAAGTAGATCAGTCTGCAAACTCTAAATTCGTAGCTCCTCTCAAAGACACACCAAAATCAGTCTCTATTCTTTCTCAAAAATTAATTAAAGATACAAACTCTAATACCCTACTCGAAGCATTACGCTATGAACCTGGTATTACATTAGGTGCTGGTGAAGGCGGCACACCGTTTACAGATATGCCTTACATTCGTGGTTATAGCGGTCAATCTTCTATCTATGTCGATGGCGTTCGTAATACGACTTCCCAAAACCGCGACATGTTTGCCATTGAACAAGTTGAAGTTATTAAAGGCTCTTCTTCTGCCCTTGGTGGTGGCGGTAGCGTAGGTGGAAGCATTAACTTAATCCCTAAAGTAGCTCATGAAGGTGACGTTTACCAAGGTAGCGTTCAAGGTGGTACTGACAACTATCGTCATATACAACTTGATGCCAACAAAGACTTTGGCAACGGAGTTGCTGGTCGTGTTGTTATTATGGGTCACGAAAATGAAAAAGCTGGTCAAAGTAACGGTGCAGAATATGCCCGTGCCGGTATTGCCTCAAGTCTTGCATTTGGTTTAGATACGGCAACTCGTGGAACACTAAGCTACTACTATTTACGTAGTAACGATGAACCTGATGCAGGTATTCCGTTTAACAATGCAAACCCAACGAAACCTCCTGTTGGAGTTATTGTAACTCCTGGTGACGGCAAGCCTGTTGATGTAAAAGCTGGAACCTACTATGGCTGGAAAGCGCGTGATTTCGACAAACGCGAAAACCACATTGGTACGTTTAAGCTAGAACATGATTTTAATGAAAATCTTACCTTGTCTAATATAGCAACCTACAACAAATCCAAATCTGATTATGTTTATACGAATGCTGATGACTCTAAGGGTAATATTTACAGAGGCACAATCGCTCGCCGTGCGTTAAGCCGTATCTTAGATAGCGATGCTTATAGCGATCAGCTTTCTTTAAGAGGTAAATTCAACACAGGTAGCCTAAAGCATTCTTTTAATGTTGGTACCGAGTGGAGCTTCCAAGAAACTGATCAGGGTGTACATACTTTTACTAATGCTGCTGGTGAAACCACATCGACCATTTTAGACAGCAATATTCAAAACTGTACTTCAGCTGCTGCTGTGGCAAATGGCTGGTGTACGAGTTTAAATAATCCTGGAAATGGTGCCTTCACAGATAAGCGTGGATCTATCACAGCACAATCGACCACTCGTAGTCATAATGTAGGCGTGTATGCTTTAGATAGTATCGAATTTAATCCACAATGGTTACTTAACTTAGGTGTTCGTTGGGATAAATTTGAAACTGAGAAAAAATATAATAAGGACGTAAGTGGACGTACTCCTCATAAAGCTGGTGATAAATTAGAAAGCGATACAGATTACTTCTCTTACCAAGCTGGTTTAGTTTTTAAACCAACAGAAGATGGTAGTATTTATTTAAGCTATGCTACGTCAGCAAACCCAGTAGGTGTGCTCGCTGAAGGTGATACAGGTTCAGATTCTATTAGCGACTCAGGTGCTGCAAGTGCGAGTGCAAATGATCTAAAACCAGAAGAAGCTCGTACTTTTGAGTTAGGAACTAAATGGGACCTGTTTAATAACCGTGCTAATTTAACAGCAGCAGTTTTCCGTACTGAAAAGCAAAATACACGTATCCAAATTGATCCGAACACGACAGCCAATGCTGGTAAAAGTAAAGTTGATGGATTCGAAATTAGTTTGAACGGGAAAATTACCGACAAATGGGATGTTTCTACAGGCTATAGCTATTTAGATAGTGAAATTACTGAAGCTGCATATAATGCGGTTGCTCAAGAAGGTAAACCATTACCATTTGTAGCGAAAAACAGTGCTACCTTATGGTCTACTTACAGAGTAATGCCTCAATTGACTTTAGGCGCTGGTGTTGAATATCGTGATCAAGTTTTTGTGAACACAACTGCACCTAAATATTTGCCAACTTATACCATTTACAATGCTATGGCTAAATACGACGTGAACAAGAATGTAAACTTACAGCTTAATATTAATAATATTTCTGATAAGCGTTATTTCACTAGTGCACATGCAGCTCACTACGCATTTGAAGGCAATGGTCGTAATGCTGTCTTAGCGATTAACTTTAAGTACTAAGGTTAAATTCCATAATTTATTTATGGAATTAATTAAAGTTCATATAAAATAGCCTCGTCATGAGGCTATTTTTACAAATGAAGTATTTATATTAAAAGGTGTTTGCTGTGATTCATCATATCCCGAATGTTTTAAGCAAAGAGCAAGTTGCCGAGTTTCGTAAGCTCATGAAAGACGCCAATTGGGTAGGTGGGAAAGTGACTGCCGGTACCTTGTCTGCTTCTGTGAAAAGAAATCAGCAACTCTCAGAACAAGACCCGCTTACTCATCATTTAAGTGATCTTGTCATCAAAGCAATTTGGCAAAATCCAGTGTTTCAGGCTGCTGCCCTACCCCACAAAATTATTCCACCGCTTTTTAATCGTTATGATGAACATGAAAGCTTCGGTTTCCATGTAGACAACTCAATTCGCCTTATCCGTGGAACTTCTGAGCAGCTCCGCACTGATTTATCTTGTACATTATTTTTAAGTGAACCCGATGAATATGAAGGTGGTGACCTAGTGATTGAAGACACTTATGGTTATCACGAAGTTAAATTACCAGCAGGTGATGTCGTGCTCTACCCGTCTACTAGCCTGCACGAAGTCAGTAGCATTACCTCAGGTACTCGTTTTGCTTCTTTTTTCTGGGTACAAAGTTTGGTCCGAGACGATAGTAAACGCCATCTCTTATTTAATCTTGATGAGAGCATTCGAGAACTACGCAAATCACACGGCGATAACTACCCAGAAGTCATGAAGCTCACCAACATTTATCATAATTTAATTCGAATGTGGTCAGAGCTGTAACTATATTTATTTTTGCCTTTTTAATTCTTAATAAACTTTTTTTCCTTAAAAAGGCAAGAATATGAAAATAATTTTCCATAAAAAATAAAACAGCGCAAAATTAGAAAATTATTTTCTAAATTATTTAACTAAAATTATGATAAGAATTTTGCACAAGGTGTAATCATTGTTTAGATGTGATATATCTAAATATCAAGATTCCCCCCGCAAACCATCAAACTTATTATTCTACGGTCTAGAGATGAAAACGAATTACTTGTTTGCCCAGCCTACTCAAGCAAGACATCATCTGCAACTCCTGATGCTGCGCCAAGCGCGCGTATAAAAATTTTGTCTGCTTTTTAAAGCAGCACTTCAAAATTACCTTTAATTTTTCTGAATTAGATACCATATATTAAGTAGAGACGTTGCCTTTTAAATATATCCAGAGCAACCGCGCTACGAGACAAGGAGTTTTCTCATGATGTTGGCTGACCCTAGCAAAAAATACCGCCGTATGTACCAACGTGTGGATTTACCAGATCGCCAATGGCCGAATAAAGAAATTACAAAAGCGCCAATCTGGATGAGTACCGATTTACGTGACGGTAACCAAGCAATTTTTGAACCGATGAACATGGAACAAAAATTCAAAATGTTCAAAATGCTTGTAAAAATTGGTTTTAAACATATTGAAATCGGTTTCCCTTCTGCGTCTCAAATTGACTTCGATTTTACTCGCATGTTGATTGAAGAAAATCATATTCCTGATGACGTATACATTGAGGTTTTGGTTCAAGCACGTGACCATTTAATTGAACGTACTTTCGAGTCTTTGGCAGGTGCTAAACGCGCAATTGTGCATATTTATAACTCGAACTCTCCAACCTTCCGTCAAAAGGTGTTGAATGTAGATGTTAATGGTGCAAAACAGTTAGCAATTAATGCTGCTCAAAAAGTTAAAGAGTATGCTGCACAGTATCCTCAAACTGACTGGATTTTTCAGTACAGCCCAGAATGCTTCTCTGCAACTGAATTAGAAGTGGCTAAAGATGTCTGTGATGCCGTCACAGAAATCTGGGATGCACGTCCTGACCATAAAGTGATTTTAAACTTACCTGCGACTGTAGAAGTTTCTACACCAAATGTTTATGCAGACCAAATTGAATGGATGCATCGTAATTTGGCACGTCGTGATGGTGTGATCATTTCTGTTCACTGCCACAATGACCGCGGCTGTGGTATTGCTGCATCAGAACTTGCCATTATGGCGGGTGCTGACCGTGTTGAAGGCTGTGTGTTCGGTAATGGTGAACGTACAGGTAACGTTGACGTTGCAGCAATTGCATTGAACATGTATACCCAAGGTGTAGCACCAGAGTTAGATTTTTCTAATATTAATGAAGTGATTGCAACAGTTGAAGAATGTACTGGTTTACCTGTACACCCTCGTCATCCATATGCAGGTGACTTGGTATTTACTGCATTCTCTGGTTCACATCAGGATGCGATCAAAAAAGGCTTCGAGTACCAGAAAAACGAAGAAATCTGGGATATGCCTTACTTACCAATCGACCCGAAAGATTTGGGCCGCGACTATGACGCAGTTATTCGTGTAAATAGTCAGTCTGGTAAAGGTGGTATCGCTTATTTATTAGAATCAAACTACAACGTTGTATTACCACGTCGTTTACAAATCGAATTCAGTCAGGTTGTTCAACAATATGCTGATGAGAACGGTACAGAAATTAATGCTAAAGAAATCTGGACCTTATTTAAAGACACTTATGTTGATGTGAAGAATCATCATTACACAGTCAAACACTACAAGTTATCTGACATTAATGGCACTCAAATTATCGAACTTGATGTAGATGTCGAAGGTGAAACACAACAGCTTCGTGGTGAAGGTAATGGACCGATTTCTGCATTCTTAAATGCTCTTCAATTACCAATTGACGTATTGAACTATGAAGAACGTAGTATTAGTTCAGGTGCAAATGCGAAAGCATTAACCTTAATTGAGCTTCAAGTAAAAGGTACAGGTAAAGGTTCATTTGGTGCTGGTGTTCATGACAATACAGTCACCTCATCCATTGAAGCAATTATTGCGTGTACCAACCGTTTGATTGATCAAGGTGTTTTAAGTACAGATCAGGTTGTTGCCGCCGCTGTTTAATTAAAAAAAAGACTTTGGAAAGGATACCTAGCTTGGTATCCTTTCTTTTTATTCCTGAAAGATTTAAAAGGCGAAATGTTCCCGTGTCTTTTCCAGCTGATTCAGTGGGGTTAGTCACTCCGCAAAAGTTCCAATTTGAAGAACCATTACACCTTGAATGTGATCGTGTTTTGCCACGTTTTGAACTAATGGTCGAAACTTACGGCACTTTAAATGCTAATAAATCAAATGCAATTTTAATCTGTCACGCTCTTTCCGGACATCATCATGCAGCGGGTTATCACCACGAAGATGATAAAAAAGCTGGATGGTGGGATAGCTGTATTGGCCCGGGTAAGGCAATTGATACGAATAAGTTTTTTGTAGTTTCGCTAAATAATATTGGTGGCTGTAATGGCTCAACTGGCCCGACCTCACCAAATCCTGAAAATGACAATCGCCCATATGGACCTGATTTTCCATTAGTAACGGTACGTGACTGGGTTAAAACACAAGCCATGCTTTCTGACCGTTTGGGTGTAGATGTCTGGTATGCAGTGGTCGGTGGATCATTAGGAGGCATGCAAGCACTACAATGGTCCGTAGACTACCCTGACCGCCTACAAAAATGTGTGATTATTGCCAGTGCACCAAAGCTTTCAGCACAGAATATTGCATTTAATGAGGTTGCTCGTCAGTCAATCTTGTCTGATCCAGATTTCCATCATGGCCGTTATTTGGAAAATGATAGTTACCCGAAACGCGGACTAATTCTGGCTCGCATGGTAGGTCATATCACCTATCTTTCAGAAGAAGCCATGAAACAAAAATTTGGACGTGATTTAAAATCTGGCAAATTTATGTACGGTTTTGATGTCGAGTTTCAGGTCGAAAGCTATCTACGTTATCAAGGTGAACAGTTCAGCCGTAACTTTGATGCCAATACCTATCTCATCATGACTAAAGCTTTAGATTACTTTGACCCATCTCGTGAGTACGGTCATTCTTTAACTCAAGCAATGGGCAAAACTAAATGCCAGTTCCTTATTGTCTCGTTCACAACTGACTGGCGTTTTGCACCAAGCCGCTCACAAGAAATTGTAGATGCGCTTATTACCAATCATAAGCCAGTAAGTTATCTCGACATTGATGCTGAACAAGGCCATGACTCGTTCTTATTCCCTATTCCACTGTATGTCAAAACCATGCGCGCTTTCTTAGGCGGTGAAGAACACTTAAAATCGACATCACTGGAGGCAAGCTAATGCGTATTGATCAACAACTGGCAGAAAAGTGGATTAAACCCGGCTCAAGCGTACTCGATTTAGGGTGTGGTGACGGTGAATTACTCGCTCATATGAGCCAAAAGCATCAAATTCGTGCTTATGGCTTAGAAATTGATCAAGAAAAGATTGCAATTGCCGTCAGTCGCGGGTTAAATATTATTCAACAAGATTTGAATCTCGGCTTAAGCCGCTTTGCAGACCAGTCCTTTGACTATGTGGTTATGGCACAAGCTTTGCAAGCCGTAGATGCACCCGATGTTTTATTAAGAGACATGGTGCGTGTGGGTAAACAGGCAATTATTACTTTTCCAAACTTTGCGCATTGGAAGACTCGCTCTTTTCTTGCATTAAAAGGAATGATGCCTGTATCGGATGCTCTACCATATATGTGGTATAACACCCCCAACATTCATTTATGTACATTTAAAGATTTCGAAGCACTATGTGCTGAAAATCAGATACAAATTATTAATCGACTCGCCGTCAATGGAAATCAGCAGGGAAGCCTGTTAAGCAAACATGTTCCGAATTTGTTTGGTGAAGTCGCTATTTATCGAGTGAGTGCACTATGAAAAAGACATTATTTAGCACACTATTTGCAGGACTGCTAAGTATGCAGGCTCATGCAGATTATATCGCCCAGCCACAATCGGTTGCGAGTCAGGCTGCACGTTTTTCAACAATGGGGATTAACGATCTTCAGAAAGCAGCAAAAGCTGGTCAAGCAGGCGCACAGTTTTATCTTGGTACACATTATCAATATGGTAAAGATGTAGCAAAAGATGACAAACAGGCTTTCGCATGGTTTAAAGCAGCAGCGGATCAAGGTTTATCGCCAGCACAATTAAACGTAGGCCGCATGTATGCCGACGGTATTGGTGTTAAAAAAGATGAGTCTATGGCTCGTAAATACTTTGAAAAAGCAGCAAGCAATGGCGATAACCGTGCAAGCTACAACCTCGCGATGATGGAAGAGCAAAAGAAAAACTACGTTGGTGCTTACCAATGGTATGAGCTTTCAACTCGTGATGGCATGCTCGACAATAAAGTGATTAGCCTATCTGAAGGTAAGAAAACTGCTCTAGCAGCGAACTTAACTCAAGAACAAATCCGTA
Organism: Acinetobacter sp. AOR18_HL; assembly: GCF_027855145.1. Classification (NCBI taxonomy): domain Bacteria; kingdom Pseudomonadati; phylum Pseudomonadota; class Gammaproteobacteria; order Moraxellales; family Moraxellaceae; genus Acinetobacter; species Acinetobacter sp. AOR18_HL. Next base: position 208,433 of record NZ_JAKTIG010000005.1, on the reverse strand, counting down.
CAGCGCGTGACCGTGCGGACAAATGGATTCAAGCGCAATAATAACGGTTCATCCGTAAAAAACCTTACTCGACTAAAGCCACCTTGTATGCTCTACAAGGTGGCTTTAGTTTAGGTTGTCCCATTTTATATTCTATTTATTTCCCTCTATATCCCCTCTTAAAAAACACGTAACATAACTCACGTTCGATATTAGCTATAAAGTTTGGTTTTATTATGTCTACCCCACATTGGTTTGATCAGGGCAGTTTAGTTCTTGCCAGCAATAACAAAGGTAAAGTCGCAGAGTTTGAAAAACTTTTTGAACAGCTTAAGTTACCAGTAGAAATTATTCCTCAAGGTCGCCTTAATATTCCTGATGCAATTGAAGACGGCTTAAGCTTTATTGAAAATGCTATTATTAAAGCTCGTCATGCCTCTAAAATTTCAGGTAAACCTGCTATGGCTGACGACTCTGGTATTTGTGTACCAGTCTTAGGCGGCGCACCTGGTATTTATTCAGCACGCTATGCTGGAGAACATGGTGACGATGCAGCCAACAATGCCAAATTATTAAATGACCTTTTACCCTACCGTAAAAATGGTGAAGTAATTGAAGGTATGTTTGTATGCGTACTTGCTTTAGTGACGCATGCTAAAGATCCTTTACCACAAATTTTCCAAGGCATCTGGCACGGTGAAATTTTAGAAGCTGCACGTGGCGAAAATGGCTTTGGTTATGACCCATTGTTCTGGTTGCCTGAGCTACAAGTGTCTAGCGCTGAATTGTCTAAAGAAGACAAGAATAAGATTAGTCATCGTGGGCAAGCGATGCAGTTATTTAAAGAGAGCTTGCAGAAGTAAGTTGATCACATGGCCACAATATGCAGCGTTAGAATATATTAAACTTTGTATAGGCACCCCTTACTTTTCAAAGATGAAAAGTAAGCAAAAATCTTTTGTTAGACTGATGGCACATCCTTGTGCCACAGTCTAACTGGCGGCATCCATACCGCCTTCGCACAAGCAAGTTTAGGAAACTTAGAATTAAATAAAGATTAAACGAACAAGTGTAAAAACACAGCATAAATCGCAATACACACACAACTCACAATCGTCCCCGAAGCAATATAAGCCGCAGATCTTCCCGTCCCTTGGTAATGTGTTTCTAGTGCTACAATATTGGCAGCTGGCGGCAGACAGAACATTAAAAACATCACTCCAATTTGCTGGCTGATATTTGGAATGGGTAAAAATCTATAAGTTAAGCCACAGAGAATAAATCCGCACACTACTTTAAATGCTTGAGCTTTTGTACTGTAAATTAAGTCTTTTAAATGCACGCGAGTACGGCGTAGCCACATTCCCAGCACACACATACCAGCAAAAGTCATGACAAACTTGGCAACTTCATATACCCAATGTATAGCAGGATGCTCGATATGTTGAGCACCTAACGACCTAAGTAAAAGTGCACAAAATATTGAAATACACGGTGGAGAAGTTAAAACCTTTTTTAATATGTTGAGCTTACTTTGTGGTGCAGTGGTGACTGCCGTAACAGCCCATGCATTTCCAAAAAGAGACATACCAATATATAAAGCCACAATAGGAGCCGTAGCATCAGGGCCAAATAAAGCCATAGCAAAGGGAAAACCAAGCCACCCCATATTGGTATAACTCACGCATAGCGCTAACAATCTGTCGTTAAATAGAGCTAAATAGGCAAAGAAAATAAGAAATGCTGAACCGAAGCTAAACAGCATCAAACTCAAACTACCTGGCTGATAAAATACCATGTTGTAAATAATAACAATCGGAATTAGTAAGCGGGCAAGCCAAGCTGAAAGAATAGGTTTTATGGTTTCTGCAATGGAAGTCTGAGCAAGTAGAAGTCCTGTGATAAATGCCAATACAGGCAGTAGTAGCGCCACGCTCTCTCCTCTTGCTCATTAAAACCAGCTTGCTATGCTACACCTTTTCAAAATGAAATGTACTCTCCATTTCAAGTAATTTAAGTGACTCTTTTCAAACTATGTATAAATAAAAAAAGAAGATATTCAGTTTATAAAATGAACTTTTTAGGTTTTGACAGTCATTCATTGTCTTAAAAATGACATATAAATGTCACATTCCTGTCATGGCAACCTGTTGATATAAAGCAAACTGAAAAGAGGTATAAGATCATGGCCGGTTTATCTATTTGGCATGTCGTTATTTTTGCAATTGTCGTTATTTTATTATTCGGTACGTCGAAATTAAAAAATATCGGTAAAGACGTAGGCGGTGCAGTAAAAGACTTTAAAAAATCAGTTCGTGAAGAAGATGAGACTACTGCTCTTAATACTCCACGTACAATTGATGCCCAAGTCAAAACACCTGACAGCACATCAGTAAAAAGCTAAAGGTTTCCGACCATGCTTGATGTAGGAATGACAGAGCTACTCTGTTTTGCAATTATTGCAATTTTAGTTTTAGGTCCGGATAAACTTCCAGAAGCTGCACGCTTTGCTGGTCGTTGGTATGTTCGTCTAAAACGTTATATTACCAATTTGCAAAATGAGATTGATCAAGAGTTGCGTCTTTCTGAGTTTCGAAAAGAAATGCAAGAAGAGCTCAACCGCATTGAAGCACTAGAACGTAAAGTACAACAACAGCTTGAAGAAATTCAAAAGCAGAATATTTCTGAAAATATAGATAAGGCTGAGATAACCAAATCAGTGCCCCAACCTATTCGGATATGTCTTCCTATATCAGGCCATTATAAAGTCCCATACATTAGAAAATTTATGCCTTTAGCATCATCAACTGATATTTCAGAGACATCACCTGTTAAATTGAAGATTGCCGTATGAACCAACTGCCTTCAACCACTGTAAATAATCAGGAAAATTTAGACCAAATGCCAATCATGAGCCATTTGGTCGTTTTACGACGTCATTTATTTAGGATTGTCGGGGTAACCTTATTTTTATTTTTTTGCTTATTACCTTTTAGAAATAATACTTACCAATTACTATCTGAACCTTTGAGGCTGCAACTTCCGACCTCCTCGTCAATGATTGCAACCGATGTCACTGCAACCTTTATGGCGCCTTTTAAACTCAATTTATTTGTCGCGCTTGTACTGGCAATGCCATTTATTCTGTATGAAATCTGGTCATTTGTTCGTCCAGCACTCTATCAAAAAGAACGTCATTTAGCACTACCATTACTCATCGGTAGTATTGTCTTGTTTTATGCGGGCGTTGCTTTTGCATATTACATTACTCTTCCGGCAATTTTACATTTCTTTATTAGTGTATCGCCTGAAACTGTTGCACCGATGACGGATATTAATAGCTACCTAAGCTTCTGCTTAAAGTTATTTTTAGTATTTGGACTGACTTTTGAAATTCCAATCGCGACGCTCCTCCTTATTTTAATCGGTGTGGTAAATACAAAAAGCCTTGCTGAAAAGCGACGTTTTATTATTGTTGGATGCTTTTTTGTAGCGATGTTTATTACACCACCAGATGCAATTTCAATGGTGATGTTAGCAATTCCAATGTGGTTACTTTTTGAGCTGGGATTGCTCTTTGGTAAAATTCTTGAGAAAAGAAAAGCCCATCCTGCTGAATAAAATGATTTCTAAGGAACAGCCTGAACCTACAAGTTCAGGCTTTTTTATGTAGAACACTTTTTAATCTACAAAGCAATAAACTGTCTTCAAAGTGACTTAAAAATGTAAGAAAAGTGTCATTTTCAGTCCATAGAATCAACTCAACAAATATACCCACAAAATTTACGGATTTCTTATGACAACTGCTTCTACTCAACCAACGCGTCGCGAAATTTTAAAATGGTTTTCGGGGATTCCTTTTCTACCATTAGGAGCGATGGCTACGGCAGCAACATTAGCAGGTTGTAATGATAGTGATGACAGCTCAGTAGTCACTCCCACACCACAACCAAGCAAATTTAAAAATGCAAAATTCACAGCAATGCCAGCGCCAACAACTGCAGCTGATCGTGCAACAACTGTAGTGAATTCTAAATTAAAAATTGATTGGGAAAATTCAACCAGTACTGAATACCAACTCGCTTATAAACCTTTCTTTAAAACTGGTGATAGCGTACCAAAACTTGGTGGTGGGACGATTATCGCGGGTGGTTATTTTGATGTTAACGGCAATCCAATTATGGATAAGTCAGTTGCTGGTAAAGAACGTCAATTCTTTTCAGACTGTCCAGATGGTTCATCTCTAATTCAATTAGAAGGTGCGAAAGTTGAAGGCGTAGCAAACCCAGTGTTCCATGTTGTTCAATTTGAATACAACTCTAAAGACCAAGCAGGCGGTGATACTTACGGTCAATTACCTTCACCAATCGCAATTTTGACTTTAGATCAAGACCAAAAAACAGGTCACCTAGAACTTAAAAAATACTTCAACGTTGATACTGCACCAGTACACGGTTTATGGATTACTTGCGGTGCTAGCTTATCACCTTGGAACACTCACTTATCAAGTGAAGAATATGAGCCAGATGCATTCAATCAAGGTATTGGCGGTACAGATCCAAAATATCTTGGTAAATACTTCTTTGGTGATGAAACTAAAGCAAACCCATATAACTATGGTCATTTGCCAGAAGTAACAGTTAACCTTGATGGTACTGGTAGCATTAAAAAGCACTATTGTTTAGGTCGTATTTCTCACGAACTTATCCATGTTATGCCAGACAACCGTACAGCACTTATGGGAGATGACTACACCAACGGTGGCTTCTTCATGTTCGTTGCAGATAAAGAAAAAGATTTATCGGCAGGGACACTATACGTTGCTAAATACATCAATACGCTAACTGAAACCTCAACTGCTAGCATTCAATGGATCAAACTTGGCCATGCGACAAGTAAAGAAATTGAGGATTTAGTTGCTGGTGGGATTAAGTCAACTGACATCATGGAAAGTTTAACAACCAATCCAAATGATGCGAGCTATACTGAAATCACTTTGGCAAAGAAACAGCTTTGGGTCAAACTTAAACCAGGTATGGAAAAAGCAGCAGCTTTCTTGGAAACACATCGTTATGCAGCACTAAAAGGTGCAAGTATGGCATTCACCAAGATGGAAGGCACTAACGTAAATATTAAAGATAAAGTTGCTTACTCTGCTTTAGCTAATATTCAAGATTCAATGGTCATTGGCGGTAAAGGTTATGTCGCTGGACATAATGTCGCGTTCTCTAAAAAGATTACTGCTGGTGGCGTGCTTGCACACAAATTAGGTAATAGCTTTACAGACAATGAAGGCAGCGCAATTAATAGTGAGTGGGTTCCTCTTTACTCATATATGCTACTCATGGGTGAAGATCTTGCTGCGAAAGATAGTTTAGGTAATACAGCGAATCCAGACAAAATTGCTAGCCCAGACAATCTGAAGTTCTCTGAAACTTTACGTACATTATTCATTGGTGAAGACTCAGGTAACCACGTGAACAACTTCTTGTGGGCATACAATGTAGATACCAAAGAGTTAACACGACTGCTTTCTACACCTGCAGGTGCAGAGTCAACAGGTTTACATGCTGTAGATTCAATCAATGGCTGGACTTACATCATGAGCAACTTCCAACATCCAGGCGATAGTAGTAGTGTACCTGAGGATGTTAAGGCCTTAATTAACCAAAATTACAACAATGGTTATAGTGCTAACGTCGGCTATATTACAGCAGACCCAATTGCCCCTTCAGTCACAACTAAATAATTTTTCATAACCTCTCTAAATATTAAAGCTGGCTAAGGTCAGCTTTAATATTTTTACATTCAACTTTTACTTTTTATGAAAATTAAATGAAAAATTACAGAACTTTTCATTAACTTATCATCAAAACGTCAACGCCTCGTCACATTCACAAACTAAGCTCATGAAGAATTTTAGAACAATCTCTTTATTTACTTAGGAATTCCCCATGACAGAGCTGACGCCATATCATGAAGACCAAGAATTGGATAATAATTCTTCTGACAATATCCACTTTCGTGACATTTTAGAACAACACATCAGTCGCCGTAGTTTAATTACTAAAGCAGCAAGTGGTGCTGTAGCATTGACTTTAGCTTCTACTTTAACTGGCTGTAATGATAGCGATGATGATTCAGGTTCTAACAACGGTGGAACCACACCTGTAGACCCAAATAAAAAACCAGAAAAATTAACTTTTACCGCAGTTGCGAAAAACCATAATGATATTGTGACTGTACCTGAAGGTTATGAAGCGAATGTTATCTATGCTTTAGGTGACTCAATCAATCCAAAAGTTGGAGATTGGGACGACAATAATATTCCATCTGGTCCAAGCTTCCAGTTTCGCTCTGGCGACTGCCATGATGGTATGCATTATTTTGGCTTAAATACTTCAACAAACCGCTTTGACGAAAGTGTTTCAGCTGAAGGTTTGTTAGTCATGAATCACGAATATATCAACCAGACCTTCCTTCACCCAAAAGGTCCAACAAGAGTTGATGGACGTCGTCCTGAAGATGAAGTTATTCGTGAAACCAATGCGCATGGCGTTTCTATTGTTCACATTAAAAAAGACCCAACAACTCAACAAGTAACAATTGATAAAAGTTCTGCTTTTAACCGTCGTATTACAGCATCAACAGAGATGGATTTTGAAGGTGCAGCAGCTGGTTCTGGCTTACTCGCAACTCGCTTCTCCCCTAATGCACGTAAAACTCGCGGTACCCATAATAACTGCGGTAATGGTTATACACCTTGGGGCACATACTTAACCACGGAAGAAAACTTTATTGGTTATTTCCAACGTTCAGGTAGCGATGAATATGCACGTACAGATGCAGAAAAAATTGCATTAAAGCGTTATGGGTTAGGTGTTAAAAAAGATGAGCTCTATCGTTATGAGAAAGATGAGAAAGGTGCCCCTAAAAAAGATACCGAGGGCAAAATCATTTATGAAAAAGATAAAAATGGTGAGTTAATCCCTAACGTTGATGAACAAGGACGACAAATTTATTTAGGTGCAAGTTCACGCTACGGCTGGGAAACAGCAATTGGTCAAGTAGAGTCACAAGACTTATATGACCGCTGGAATGCCGACGTAAAAGCCGCACAAGCTACCCAAGACTACCGTAACGGTCCAAATACATTCGGCTGGATGGTCGAGATTGATCCATTTGATAGACGTCAAAACCCAGTTAAACGTACTTCACTTGGTCGTTTTGCACATGAAGACAGTGCTTGCCGTGCCGTTGTAGGTCAACCATTAGCATTTTATATGGGCGATGATTCTCGCGGTGAGTACATCTATAAATTCGTCTCTACCGCAGTGTGGGATGCTAAAGATATAAATGGCGGTTATGCAGTTGGCGACAAATACATGAACGCAGGTAAATTGTATGTTGCCAAGTTTAATAACGATGGTTCAGGTCAATGGATTGAACTTGCTTATAGCAAAAATGGCTTAAATGAAAGCAACACGACCTACCCATTTAAATCTCAAGCTGACGTTGTCACATTTGCACGTTTAGCCGCCGATGCAGTCGGTGCTACAAAAATGGACCGCCCAGAATGGTGTACGGTCAACCCAGTAAACGGCGAGGTCTATGTCACCCTAACCAATAACTCAAATCGTGGTAAAGATTACGCGACCGATGCTGCAAACCCACGTAACTACACAGACCTCTACAACGGCACTAAAGAGCAAAAGGGTAACGTTAACGGTCATATTATCCGTTTTAAAGAAACTGATGACAAAACGACTGCTGAAACCTTCAAATGGGATATTTACCTATTTGGTGCAGAAGCATCTATGGCTTCAAACATCAACCTATCTGGTTTAACAGACAACAATGATTTGTCATCTCCAGATGGTATGTGGTTCGACCCACGTGGCGTACTTTGGATTCAAACAGATGATGGCGCATATACTGATGTCACTAACTGTATGATGCTTGCTGCGCTACCAGGCCAGATTGGAGATGGTGCTCCTGCAACTACCTCAAATGGTCAGCAAACTTTAGTCGGTGCTAAAGTTACAGACTCAACTTTGCGCCGTTTCTTGGTGGGACCTAAGCAATGTGAGATTACAGGTATTGCGATGACACCTGACTACAAAGCAATTTTCATTAATGTTCAACACCCTGGCGAAGATTCTGCAAGTTACTCGACACCAGAAAGTAACTGGCCAGCAACCCAGAAAGATCCAAGCAACAAAACTGCGCGTCCACGCTCAGCAACTGTTGTGATTACCCGTAAAGATGGCGGTGTGATCGTGGGTTAATTCTTAGATGATTAAAAATGCCGGTCAATTGATCGGCATTTTTATTATCATCGATTTAAGAGAACCTGTTGCTGAACAATTTGCCCACCATGCTCGCCTTGTTGGGTCTTTTCCAACCAAAGCCATTCGTTATTGGTCATTCTTAAAAAATTTGAACAACGTGTGCCATACACAGGGCTTTGAATAAAAGTCGATGATAATAACTCTTCCATTTCTGGCTGAATGCCCGTATTGGGTAATAATGCCGTTGTGACCTTACGTTCATCTTCAAGAATATCCCATGCAGCATGTTGCAAAGTTAACTCTTCCGTCTGGTGCTGAAGCATAGGCAAAAACTCTTGCGTAAAACGTGTTCTTAAATGTCTGGTTTTTTCCCAATGTTCAGACATCAAACCATTTGAAACCACATAAACACCATTTGCTAATACTTGCGGGGCTTCACCACGGTTACTCATATAAACCGCTTGATCAGCATTTCCCATAAACAGGTTAAAGCCAGCGAAGTTCTGTTGCTGCTGTTCTAATTGTTGAGCAAATCGAATCGGCAATAAATCTGACTCTAAAAAAGCCTGAACTAAATGCCCCCGAGAGGTTTCATATGATTTCTGATCTCGTCCATCCCTAAAATTGGTCAAGACAGCCCATCGGCCTTGAGGTGTAACGCCCATCCAAGTCCCACCCGACTGTAAATCTTGCCCAGCAATAATCGGTGTATGTTGCCACTGATGTAATAAAGCTGTTGGTCGATGGTAGAACTCATCCCGATTTGACATAAGACATAAGGGCATATCATCCAGAACATGCCATGCTAAAGCCACAATACACATCTTTTCTTATTCCCTATCTTTACACATTGAATGTACAACATTTTTCACATCATTCCGCTACAATCTGTCAAAACGTAAGATCAAGGAGCAGCAATGCTGACCTATCCTAATATCGATCCGGTCGCAATACATCTAGGACCTCTTCAAGTCCATTGGTATGGACTCATGTATTTATTGGCATTTTTATGTGCTTGGGGGCTTGCTTCCTACCGTGCCAAACAGCGTGATGGCTGGACATCAGAAATGGTTTCCGATCTGGTGTTTTACGGTGCTTTAGGTGTCGTTCTGGGCGGTCGTGTCGGCTATGTCCTTTTCTATGAGTTTGATAAATTCCTTGAAAATCCGATTTGGTTATTCCAAGTCTGGACAGGTGGTATGAGTTTCCACGGCGGCTTTTTAGGCGTCATGATTGCGATGTTATTTTGGTGTAAAAAATATCAAAAAACATGGTTCCAAACCCTCGACTTTATCGCCCCATGTGTACCGACTGGCTTAATGTTTGGTCGCTTTGGTAACTTCATTGGTGGAGAGTTATATGGTCGTGCAGTAACTGACCCAAATTATCCATTCGGTATGATCTTCCCAACTGATCCATTACAACTGGTACGCCATCCATCACAAATTTATCAAGCAATTTGTGAAGGCTTAATCCTATTTATTGTCTTGTGGTGGTTTAGTTCAAAACCACGTCCACGCATGGCGGTTTCTGCCCTATTTTTAATGGGCTACGGTGTTGCACGCTTCGTAATGGAATTCTTCCGTCAACCAGATGCCGACCAAGGCTTTATTCTATTTGGCTGGATGACTAAAGGTCAGATCCTCACCGTTCCAATGCTATTAATTGGCCTTTGGATGATGTGGTATGCCTACCAAAAGAAAATCTATGACTGGGGCCCACAAAAGAACAGTTAATATGATAAATCAGAGGAGTTTCGGCTCCTCTTTTCTTTTTTATGCTACAGTTTTTACTCTCCAAAAAATGAAGATACGACATGCTGGAATTCTGGTTTAACACTCAAGTCCCGACATTTAAAAAATTAGTAATTTTAATTATTACACTTTTGATCTGTATTGGGTTATATCAGTATCAACCACTGCCTTTAGATACCATTCTAATGTTTACAGGGACTGGGGTTATTTTTTTAATCTGTCGCTATTTTAAATTGCATTTTGCTCAAAAAAATCCAACTGGCCTACTTTATCGCCTGCTGACGTGGATACCTATCGCTCTTTTATTTGCACTTATTTTTGTTAAAACAATGCCGAACTTGCTGATCTGGGGTGTTCAAGGAATCGCTTTTATGGCGCTTGCAGCTTTTATTTTTTCACCTCAATCACTTTTTAATAAATAGGCTCAATATATGTTGGCTTATTGGTACAACGCACCACGTCACATCAAACTTATCTTCATTATCGTTGTTTGTGTTGCAGTTTATGCTGCTAATCAAGTTCAGCCCTTACCTCCTATTTATACAATACTCAGCCTTATTTTCGGATTTGGTTTACATATTGAGCATTACTTGAATACCAAACTTTCAAACAACACATCAGGCAAATCAAGCTTGGGAGTTTTAATCAAAATCTATCCTATTTTGATCATTATTATTTTGATGTATTTGCTCCCTTTTCAGCATAAATGGATTCATCTCATACAAGCTTTAGGCTTTGTACTGGTTGGCTTTTTTCTTGTTTCGATTTATCAAAATCGTGCTAAAAGATTTAACTAAACACATTCAGCAAAAATATCTTAGAACTAATTTTAGATTTTCATCTTGAGCTACAACAGGTATCATCTTCAGTGGTTCATGATGAAGCAGCTCTATTGAGTAATTATTTATCTTCTGAGCTATCTCCCCCTTTCTATATTATGGAATTAATCCGAACTCGAGAGTGTTATGCGTGCATATTTAGACCTACTACAACATATCCTTGATAATGGCGGTGACAAAGGCGACCGTACAGGCACAGGAACCCGTTCTGTATTTGGTCATCAAATGCGTTTTGATCTCTCTAAAGGTTTTCCTTTACTCACTACCAAAAAAGTTCACTTCCGCTCGATTGTGATTGAGTTGCTTTGGTTTTTAAAAGGCGACACTAACGTCCAATACCTAAAAGACAATAAAGTTTCAATTTGGGACGAATGGGCAACAGCAGAACAAACTGCTCGCTTTGGCCGTCCAGAGCATGAACTTGGACCAGTCTATGGTCATCAATGGCGTAATTTCGGCGCAACTAAAAATGCAGACGGCTCTTATAACCAAGATGGTTTTGACCAGATTAAATGGTTAATTAATGAAATTAAAACCAATCCAAATTCACGCCGTTTAATTGTTTCTGGCTGGAACCCAAATGAAGCTGGACAAGTTGCCTTACCGCCTTGCCATACGCTCTTCCAGTTTTTCGTACAAGACAACAAGTTGTCATGCCAGCTTTATCAACGTAGTGCTGACGTGTTCTTAGGCGTGCCTTTTAATATTGCGAGTTATGCTCTACTCACCCATATGATTGCTCAAGTGTGCGGTTTAGGTGTAGGTGATTTTGTCTGGACTGGTGGTGATACACATCTTTATGCCAACCATTTTGAACAAGCTAAACTTCAATTGACACGTGAGCCTTTACCGTTATGCCAATTGAAACTAAATCCAGAAATAACTGACTTATTTGATTTCAAATTTGAAGATATCGAGATTGTAGGTTACGAGTCACATCCGGCAATTAAAGCACCAGTTGCAGTATAACAAAGGCTTAAATTTCATTAGATTACGGTTTAGAGAATAAGATTATGGCATGGCAAAATGTAGAAGTTGTCCACGTTGTGGCAATGGACAAAAACCACTGTATTGGTAAAGGCAATGCGTTGCCATGGCATATTTCTGCCGACTTAAAACATTTTAAAGAAATCACACAAGGCGGTGTGGTCGTGATGGGCCGTAAAACACTTGAGTCTATGGGCCGTGCTCTACCAAACCGTGTGAACTGGGTAATTACCCGTGACATTAACTGGCAATTTGACGTTGTTAAAGTTGCATATTCAATTGAAGATGCTTTAAACGCAGCTTTAGAAGATGTAAAGAATACCGAAAAACAAGCTTTATTCATCATTGGTGGGGGCGAGATATTCAAGCAAACCTTATCGATTGCAGACCGTCTTGAACTTACTCATGTTGACTTAGATGTGCAAGGTGATGCACATTATCCAACAATACCAAGTGAGTTTCATAAAACCGCAAGTGAACAGCATGTTGATGAAAAATCAGGAACTTCATTCGAGTTTGCCACTTATAAAAAATAATTTTATGGATGCCTATGCACAATATCGGAACACGTGAATTTATTACTGCTCTACTTTTTGGGCTATTACATAGTTTATTCACGCTGTTTATTGTGTTCTCTAGCATTTGGGTATGCGTAGCGCTTTGGGTTCAACAACCTTTTGGCTGGTTAGGAAGCCGCATACTCATTGGCATATGGATTGCTTTTGCACTCAGCATGGCTGGCTTATATGTTGAAGGTCATATTATTAGCCGCCGTACCGATATCCTGATTTATCTTTTAGCGTTTGCCTGCTCTCTTGTTTGGTATTTTTCGATTACTGCACGTCAAGATCGAGACTGGAACCCTGAAGTTGCCAATATACTGAGTTACGAAAAGCACGGTGATGTGATCACTTTGCACAATGTTCGTAACTTCAACTGGCATCCTGACGGAACCTATGATGTGCGATGGGAAACCCGCACTTTTGACCTCAACCAGTTAAATGGAGTAAATATCATTACTTCTTACTGGATGGGACCACAAATTGCTCACACACTGGTAAGTTTCGAATTTGCACACCAACAACCACTAGTCTTCTCAATCGAGATTCGTAAAGAAAAGACTGAGGAGTTTTCGGCAATTGGCGGTTTTTTTAGAAAATATGAACTGAGCTTAATTGCTTCTGATGAAAAAGATATTGTCTACACGCGCAGTAACATCCGCAAAGAGCAGGTTTATAATTTCCCAGTCAATATGCCGCGTAGCGAGCAAAAAGCGCTATTTTTAGAATATCTTAAGAAATCGGATGAGCTGCGCAAGAAGCCAGAGTGGTATAACACACTTACGAGTAACTGTACAACTTTAATTTTTGATATGGTTCAAGCGATTAACCCCTATGAACTTCCTAAAGATTATCGTCTAATCGCTTCGGGTTACTTACCTAATTATTTATATGACCTTAAAGCACTTAATCAAAATATCAGTTTAAAACAGTGGTATCAAATTGCGCATATCAACCCACGTACTGAAAATTTTGAACAGCTTTCAGATCAGAGTAGTCAACACTTCTCTCAAATCGTTCGACAAGGTTTACCTAAAGCTAAATGAAATAAGTAATGCACTTTTCTTTACTTTTTTATACATGCTTTACTTTGTATTTTAAATACATAAACCCTATTGTAATAGGCAGGAAATAGAGGGAAAAACAATGCAACAGGCATTATTTGGCGGCGGCTGTTTTTGGTGCGTCGAAGCTGTATTTTTACAAATACGCGGTGTAGAAAAAGTAACTAGTGGTTATGCAGGTGGACACACCACTAACCCTACCTACGAGCAAGTATGTCAAGGAGACACCCAGCACGCTGAGGTGATCTTAGTCGACTTTGATGAAGAGCAAGTAACTTACTCCCAGTTACTCGACGTGTTCTTTGCGACTCATGATCCAACGACTTTAAATCGCCAAGGTAATGATATCGGCACACAATACCGCTCTGTTATTTACTATTATAATGAAGAGCAAAAGCAGGCAGCGGAACACACGATTCAGACTCTAAAAAATGACGATCTTGATATTGTGACTGAGCTGTCCCCTGTTCCGACATTCTATCCAGCAGAAGAATATCATCAGAATTACTATGCAAAGAATCCTTCACAAGGTTATTGCAACTTTGCGATTCCACCAAAGCTGCTCAAGCTATATAGTAAATTCCAGCATCTGATGAAAGATCAATAAATCAGAGCAATAAAAAAGCAACCAGTTTGGTTGCTTTTTTACTGAGTAAACTAAATTTTAGTTTTCACTTACAAAGGCAATATCGCTCAGTCCGGCTTCACTGGCGCGAGACATTACCTGAGCAACAGTATCGTACTTCGACTCTTTATCAGCACGAAGTTGAACTGTTGGTTTAACATCGCCTTGACCTGCTTCTTGAAAACGTTTTTGAAGCTCATCTAGGCTAATTACTTGAGTATCCCAAGCCACTTCACCATTTGCATTGATACTAATCGTAATTGCTTTTGGTGGTGGATCAATAATTTCAGCAGTTGTTTTAGGAAGCGTTAATGGAATCGATGGGTTGGCAACTGTTGCTGTGACCAAAAAGATGATCATTAACACCAACATAATGTCGATTAGCGGAATGAGATTCATCTCATTCATGCCACTATCGTGGTCTTCACCCAATTGAAAAGCCATTAAGCTTGACCTCCAACGTAACTTTGCTGTGCAGTTTTAACATCAGACTTTACAGTTGAGTCTTGCTGCAACATCGTGTCAATTAACAAGCTGTGCGCTTGGTCTTGTAAGTCGTGAGCAAGACCACGGTTTGCACGTACACAAATGTTATAAGCCAATACCGCTGGAATCGCAACTGCAAGACCAAGACCAGTCATAATAAGTGCTTCACCTACTGGTGTAGCCACTTGAGCCAAACCTGCTTGTCCGCTTTTACCTACCGCAACAAGTGCATGGAAAATACCCCAAACAGTACCAAACAAACCTACGAATGGTGCAATTGAAGCAATTGTTCCTAAAACAGAAATACCTTTATCAGCATTGGCTTTTTCAGCAGAAATCTGACGAAGTAATGCCTGCTCTGCAACCGCTTTACGCTGTTCAAAACTCAACGGTTGTAACTTTGCTTTTAGCGAAGTGATAGCCTGAGAAAGTTGAGCATAAGCTTGTTGTTTTAGCTGGCGAGTCCCCATCAAACGTAAGATGAAAACTGTCCAGGTAGCAATCGACATTGCCAATAAGATGAAATACAGGGTTTTACTCACTGCATCTGCATGTTGCCAATAGATTGAAAAGTTCATATTGAACTCCTGATTAAGGTTAGCCGTTGGGACTCAAATTCATTTAAGGGGTTAAATCAAAGGGTTGCTCTGCTTTAATTGGATAAGCAACACCATTTTCCATATAAGGTTTAAATTTCGCACCGCGAACAGCACGGACTACTTTGTCATCTAGACTTGAAATACCACTACTTCTAGTCACTCGTACATTAATAATTTTGCCTTTTTCATCGGCTTCAATGAGTACCATGACAGAGCGTGCTTCGCCTTGTAAATCCTTTGAAGAAACAGTTAAACGTGGCGAGCGGCTCCACTGTACACCCGAACCACCAATTGAAACGCGTTTCGGTGATGGATCTGGGGCAGGTTGAGCTTTAGGCGCTTCTTGTACCACTGGTTTTGGTTTTTCGATAACTTTTTCAGTAACAGTTGTCGTTACCACTTTGGTTTCAACTTTAGGTTCTGTCTTTACTGTTTCTTTTGGTGTTTCAGCTTTTTTCACCTGTTGAATTTTTTCCACTTTTTTAGGTGGTGTCACAGGTTTTTCAACAACTTTAACTTCTTTTACCTCTTTCTTAGGTTCCGGCTTTTTAGGCTGTTCCTTTGGCTTAGGAGGTAGTGGTTTTGGTTGCTCTTGAATTTTTACGAAACGTACCTGTAAAGGCTTCTTCTCGATTGGCTTTAATTCAGCAGGCTTAATATGGCTGACCGCCCATAAGACCCCGATATGACCAATTGCAACCGCAATTAGTGCCGTGATGACTTTCTTTTTCATCGGATTGGGAGAGTTTAAGGCTGCGGAAGATTGACTCATAAGAATCTAATTACCTAATGGATGATGATTTCAGATTTCTATTTGTAGAAACGATTTCAAACATCGGATAGAACAATAAAGTGCCACAATAATAAATGAGAAGTGTTTTCATTTGCAACTATTTTTTGAGAAAAACATTTGCTCAATATCACTAATTTGTATCAGTTGAGTGTCTTTGCTTTTGTTTTCTCATAGTTACATGAACGCATATCTCTTGTTCACAAAATGTTTAATCTAACTTATATAGTTAGGCTAATTTCACTATGAAGAGATCGAATCCTACCATAAATTCATTCAATTTTGTTATGTTATATCATTTCAATATTTTTTTTGATATAAAAAAACACGCATGAAGCGTGCTTTTTTAAAATAAACGTTATTTAAAAAACAACCGTCTTATTACCATCAACAATAATACGGTCTTCTAAATGCCATTTTACTGCTCGAGCCAATACATTACGCTCAACATCTTCACCTAGCTCACGAAGTTGCTCAACATTATAGTCATGGCTTACACGCTCAACGTCTTGCTCAATAATTGGACCTTGGTCTAGATCAGCCGTCACATAGTGAGCTGTCGCACCGATCAACTTTACACCTTTTTCATAAGCTTGTTTATATGGGTTGGCACCCACGAAAGCTGGCAAGAAAGAATGGTGGATATTAATGATTTTCATTTCCCATTTCGCAACAAAATCTTCGCTTAAAATCTGCATGTAGCGTGCAAGAACTAATAAGTCATTGCCCTGCATCATTTCATCAATTTGTGCATAAGCTTCAGCTTTATTGTCTTTAGTTACTTTAATTACAGTAAATGGAATACCGAAGTTCTCAACAGATTCACGTAAATCTTCGTGGTTAGAAATCACGTGTGTAATTTCACAAGGTAACGACCCACGTGCATGACGCCACAATAACTCAAGTAAAGCATGGTCGACTTTAGAAACTAAAATACCAACCTTTTTAATTTCATTTACGAAAGCAAGACGCCATTGCATGCCATAACGCTCAGCAACGTTGGCAGCAAATGTTTGAATTAATGCATCTTTACGTGACTGTAAATGATCAAGTTCAAACTCAACACGCATGAAATAACGTCCACCCTGAGCTTCCGTCGCATATTGGTCAAGCGCGGTAATGTTTGCACCTTGGTGGTACAAAAAGCTCGATACAGCCTGTACGATCCCAGGCTTGTCTTCACAAGTAATCAGTAAACGGGCTGTATTGGCAGTGGTCATATTCATTTGGTTAATATCACTTAATTGAGTCAAATTTTTAATAAGCCGAGTATTCTAGCGCTCTAAATAGGCAAGTACAACTATTCATCTTTTAACGACGACAAGCTGGCGAATAGATCAGAAGGCCCCAGTGAATCAAGCAACTGCTCGTAAGTTGCTCGGCTTTCCCCCATAAGATAAGGACCTTCAAGGAAAACCATTTGACGTAATGCCTGCCAAACCCATTTTTCTTCTAAGTGGTTATTGTCACTAATGTGACCAGACATATATAAAAAGTTTGTCCAGTTTGTTAATACAATCCATAAGTTAATAATGAGCGCTTCAATTTCAGATGGCGTCATTTTCATAAGACCAGCATCGACAAAGGCTTGATAAATTTTTTGCCCTTGCTGCATGACCTGCCCCGCAAAACGCGGATAAATCTTTTTAAAGTCTTCGTTACTTTCAACTAAATGATAGACATCACGATGTATAAAACGGTAACTCCAGAGTTGACCACTTAATACTTGAAAATAGTTAATTTTATCATTGGTCGTTAGTGGTCTGTCTTCAGGTAAAGAAAGCATGTCCAAAGTCTCAACCTGATATTGGTACATTAATTCTTTAATAATTTCATGCTTATTCCGGAAATGGTAATACAAGTTTCCAGGACTAATACCTAACTCCGCAGCAATATGATTGGTTGTAACCGACCGTTCACCTCGCTCGTTAAAAAGCTGCAAACTGATTTGTAAAATCCGGTCTTTTGTCTTCAGAGCTTTAGGTAGAGACATTTTAATAACCTTTAATAATTCACATGGTTAAGACTTAAACACATAAACCGACTTGACTATTTAGAGTATTTACTCTAAAAAATAAGTATATCAGTATATTTGGTAAGTACCGATGAACAGTCAAACAAAAACAAATCCAGAGACTCAGCTTCCTTATGATGTTAAGCATTTACATGATTTGCTTGAACAACAAAAGCTCGCTTATTTACGTCATCCGGTACCCACTGCTAAAGAGCGTATTGATCGTTTAGCTCGTCTTAAAAGAGTCTTGGTAAAATATCAAGATCAGATTGCCGAAGCAATTAACCTTGATTATGGCAATCGTGCAGTTATGGAAACAAAAATTGGTGAACTACTCACGAGTTTGGAACAAATCAAGTATTACAGTAAACATCTGACTGCATGGATGAAACCATCAAAACGCCACATCAGTGTATTACATCAGCCAGCAAAAGGTTGGGTACAATATCAGCCTATGGGTGTGATTGGTATTATTACACCATGGAATTACCCATTATTACTTTCAGTTGGACCTCTGATCTGTGCACTAGCTGCAGGCAACCATGCCATGATCAAAATTTCTAGCGCCTCACCAAACTTTGGACGTGTCCTTGAAAGTGCATTGGCAGAAGCATTTCCACAAGAATTAGTTGCTGTGGTAAATGGTGGTGGCATTATTTCAGATGCGTTTAGTCATTTGCCTTTTGACAAAATGATTTTCACAGGCTCAACTTCTGTTGGTAAAACAGTGATGGCAGCCGCAGCTCAAAACCTAGTTCCAGTAATTCTCGAGTTAGGCGGAAAATCTCCTGCTCTTGTGCATGCATCTATGGACATGAAAGATGTTGCCCAGCGTATTGCTGTAGGTAAATTATGGAATGCAGGACAAACTTGTGTTGCGCCGGATCATATTTTCTTACCACGAGGCAAAACTGCCGAGTTCATCGAAAACTTTAAATTGATTGTAGCTGGAATGTACCCTCATTTCCGAAACAACCAAGACTACACTTCTATTATTAATGATAAACAGTACAACCGCATTCAGGGTTATCTTGAAAATGCCCGTGATCAAGGTGCACGTATTGTTGAAATTAATCCGCAAAATGAAATTTTAGATGATGTCCGTAAAATTGCGCCAACTTTAGTCACTGGTGTGACGACCGCAATGGATATTATGCAAAATGAAATCTTCGGGCCTATTCTACCGATTTTAGAATATGACCAAATAGAAGAAGTCATCGAATTCATTAATAGTCGTCCACGTCCTCTAGCGATGTATTATTTTGACTATGATCAAGCGCGTGCTGACTATATTGCACAACACACCCATTCAGGGCATTTCGGAATTAACATGGTGATTACCCATGTTGCACAAGATGATTTACCGTTTGGCGGAATTGGCGCATCAGGTATGGGTAAATATCACGGACCAGAGGGCTTTTTTAGCCTTTCTCATGAGCGTTCGGTGATGTCAAATCCAAAACTTTATAGCCTTAAATACATTCTTCCACCGTTCAATAAGCCGATTCATCGTTTCATTTCGAAAACCTTGTTGCGCTAACTGATCAAGGCATGATCTGTTATACTAAATCATGCCTCGTTTTTACCAATTTCGCTTGTCTTTTAATCGTATTTTTGGTATAAAACGCCCCTTGAATGAATTCATCCGTTTACATTTAGTATGACTGGCCACAGATTTGCTGTTGGCTGAATCAATGGAGTTACACCATGTCTAAGGTTTGCCAAGTTACCGGCAAGCGTCCAGTCGTTGGTAACAACGTCTCACACGCCAACAACAAAACCAAGCGCCGGTTCGAGCCGAACCTGCACCACCACCGTTTCTGGTTAGAAAGCGAAAAACGTTTTGTACGTCTTCGTTTAACCACTAAAGGTATGCGTATTATTGACAAATTGGGTATCGAAAAGGTTGTTGCAGACCTTCGTGCTCAAGGTCAAAAGATCTAAGGAGTCTGAGCAATGCGTGATAAGATTCGCCTCGTTTCTTCAGCTGGTACAGGTTACTTCTATACCACGACTAAAAACAAACGTACTATGCCGGAAAAAATGGAAATCAAAAAATTTGATCCAAAAATCCGTCAACACGTGATTTTCAAAGAAGCTAAAATCAAATAATTTTAGCCTCGAAAAAAACGACTTCTTTATGAAGTCGTTTTTTTTTGCATTTTTTTTATACCCACCTTTTTGTTAAACTTTCTCTACATTCCGCCTTGGCATTTTTTTATGCTTGTTTTTAGCCTAACTCACGTAAAAGGAGTTTTTAGTGCCGCATGACGTAGATTTAATTATTTTACTTGCTGTTGGTTTCGGCGTTGCCCTCATTTTTGGCTATATTGCAGCCCGATTACGACTCCCCCCTCTTATCGGCTATTTAATTGCCGGAATTATTATTAGCCCAAATACACCGGGTATAGAAGCAGATATCCACCTTGCCAACCAGCTTGCAGAACTCGGGGTCATGTTCCTGATGTTTGGTGTAGGGATGCACTTTTCATTAAAAGACTTATTACTAGTTCGTCGTATTGCCTTGCCTGGCGCAATTTTACAGATCGCTGTTGCAACCTTACTTGGTATTGGCGTTTCAATGCTATGGGGATGGAGTTTCGGGTCTGCACTCGTTTTTGGCTTAAGTCTATCGTGTGCGAGCACGGTTGTATTATTAAAAGCATTAGGAGACCGAGGTCTTTTAGACTCAGTTAACGGCAAAATTGCTGTGGGTTGGCTGTTAGTCGAAGACTTAGTGATGGTACTGGTTTTAGTACTTCTTCCGGCTACAGCTGTTTTACTCGGTGGAAAAGCACCAGCAGGTGCAGACGGAAATATCTGGTTAACCCTTGGAATAACTTTATTAAAAGTGATTGGCTTTATTGCCTTTATGCTTATTGTAGGCAAGCGTGTTGTACCTATTATTATGCAATTCGTTGCTCGGTTAGGGTCAAGAGAGCTATTTACGCTGACTGTCGTCGCTGCTGCTGTTTCGATTGCTTACGGCTCTTATGCCATCTTTGGGGTTTCAATGGCTTTAGGCGCATTCTTTGCGGGTATGGTCGTTAAAGAATCAGACTTTAGCCATCGTGCAGAAGAAGAAACTCTTCCTCTACGTGAAATTTTCTCGATTTTATTTTTCGTTTCTGTGGGTATGCTGTTTGATCCACATATTCTTGTGGAGAGTCCGCTCCATATTTTAGCTGTTATCGCGATTATTATGGTGGGTAAGACTCTTGCTGCAATGGCACTGGTTTTATTCTTCCGCTATCCAATCAATACAGCTTTAACAGTCGGGGCAAGCCTTGCACAGATTGGTGAGTTTTCATTTATTTTGGCGACACTCGGTGTTTCTTTAGGCCTATTAAGCTTAGAAGCTCAGAATTTAATTCTAGCTGGCGCTTTATTTTCAATTACGCTTAACTCTTTCATCTTCTCAGCCATTGAGCCTGTACAACGCTGGATTCGTGAACGCTCTCACTTAGCTCGACTGCTTGAACGTAGTGGTGACCCATTAGCAATGTTACCCGATGAAGTTGATCAAGCTTACTTACGTGATCAGGTTGTGATTGTGGGATATGGCGGTGTGGGAAGACGTATTACTGAAAATTTAATTAATGAGAATATTAAAGTCGTTATTGCAGAAGAGAATCGTGAAATCGTAGAAAAACTACGTAATGCAAATATTGCTGCTGTGAGTGGTGTTGCTACTGAACCGAGTGTTTTAATTCAAGCACATATCATGCATGCACGACTCTTAGTAATCTCACCTATGGATATTTTAGATATTCACCGTATTGTGGCGATTGCCAAGCAATTAAACCCACAAATTCAGGTATTAATTTGCGCGGAAAGCAAAGAAGAAGCAGCGGTTATCCGTGACGAAAATATTGGAGAGGTGTTCTATGCAAAAGAAGAAATGGCAAAGAATATGAGCCACCACATCTTAAATCAGATCGAGCTTGCTCATCAGTCAACGGTTCATTAACTCCATATAAAAAGCGTACTCAAGAGTACGCTTTTTTTAACTCAAGAATTTAGGCTGTTCGTCTAATACCTCAGCCTGCCACTCGTTTACCTGCTTTTCCAACAGTCCAAACAATGCAGCCTGAATCATATGCTGAGCAACAACTGGAGTCTGCTCACCCAAGATTGCTTTGACTTCATCGCTAAATTGAATTTTAACCAAGGGTTCATTCTCAGAACCTGCATTACGCAAGGCGAGTTCACCACCTTCGAGTTGAACTAATTCCAACACTGCTTCTTGATTTCCAAATAACTCTTTCAATTGCTGTATAGACATATACTTCCTCCATGTTTCAACATGGTGGCAAAGCACCCTTGCACTTTGCATCTCTTGTCTTATTTATATAGGCACACCTAGTCTAAATTTCAAGCATCTAGGCAGTTTAATTTTAGAACTCGACCATTTCGTTACGAAAACCATCAATTAAATGACTTAATTCTCGATGCCATTCACGCAAGATTTTAACATCTGGCAACCAAGACTGAGGCCCTTGTGTCACTTTAATAATGAGGTTAGAAGAAGTCTCTTCTTCCGGAGTCGGTTCTTTTGGTTCTGGGGCGTATTGGCACATACGATAAGCTCGTTTTAACTCTGCAACAAAACCATCTTTTGCCAATTGCTGCAAAACGGACACTTCAGGAGAAACCTGCCCTTTTGCCGCCATATGTTCCTCTATAGATTTTAAGGTGGGTTGCAAATCATTTAAACGGTAATAACGTACCAATTCTTGTAAGAACGCTAACATTGCGCCATGTAAATGAAATACAGCTGCTTCACGGTAAGCTTGTACCTGCTGCACATGATCGGTCTGCTCTGCCTGTTGACACGCTAGACGTGCAAAATAGAGCTTCTGATTGGTACGATCGGCATGATAACGAGCAACACGTGACATAACTAAACTTTCCTGTTCTAAAATCGCCATTGCAATAGCTATTCTTAGCTTAACGACTCCATTGATAAAATCAACGTTATTTATGGTAAATCCAGCTCAACTTGATAAATTTTACGTTTAGCTAAAATTTTCACTGGCTGTTTTATAGGACGAACATTACTTAAGACCCAAGCAAAATAGCCTTCACTCCAAGCAGATGCACAGGCTAAATTGACCTCGTCATTTCGCCAAGGGTGAATAGAGTCGACATCAACTAAAGCGACAGCAACTCCTTCCTCTTCATCAGTATCTTTAATCAGAAAGTTCTGGTTTTCGACAATTAATAGATCTTTCACTGGTAACTGCGTAGGCACCCATGAACGCACTTCAAGTGTTTTGATACCTTCAGCAATACGAATACCATTGGGCGTTACAATCGAGAGAGCTAAAAATTGTCTTTTCATCAGAAAAACTTATTCTTCGGCTGCTTTAACTCGAATTCCATAGCCTTTAACTTTAAGCGTATTTAAGCCTTTAATTGCCTTAATCGCTTCACGTGGATTCGGCATTTCAACAAAACCAAAGCCTTTCGATTTACCTGTGTCTTTATCAGTCACCAGAACACATGTATCAACTTTACCATATGCCTTAAACAACTCTAAAACTTCAGCTTCACTTACAGCACGATCTAAATTACGAACTAATATTTTCATTTTCTAACCTTAATTGGCAATAAAAGGGAGGGCCAATATACATTTAAGTAATCACAGCGTCTTATACAGTAGTTTAGTCCAGATCGATACCAAAACCTAAATTTACTGCAGGAGATCTGTTCCATTGTTTTTTAGTAAATTGCTGAGGTACTTGCCTATGAATTTTTGCTTGAACCAAGTGTGCAGGCAGATCATTTAAGAAATAACTCTCAACTTTACGACCTTGCTCATCATAAGTGTCTTGCGACCACGTATTAAGGTTTTGCTTCGTCAAAATTAATTCATTTTCAGCACGCGTTAAGGCAACATATAGCACACGGCGTTCTTCCTCAACATCATCAAAATCACCCTGAGCCCTTGCATAAGGATATTGATTTGGCGATACGTGAGGTACATAACAAACTTTCTGTTCGGCACCCTTAGCTGAATGAATCGTAATTAAAGTTACTAAATCTTGATCAGCAGCTTTTTCAATTTCAGAAACTGAAATCGGCTCAAGTACATATTCCTCAAGGAATTCACCTAACGACGCATGCTTTCGTGCAAGTTGCTTAACCAAATCAAAGTCTTTTAAACGACGCGACCAATCTTTAGTTTTATAATTTTGCTCTAGCTGTTCACCTAAAGCATCAAGAGCCAAGCCAATACTTACCTCAACATGCTGCTGTAATACATCTAGCTGTTTTAAAATTAAAATCGCTTGTAGTGGTACCTTGCCATGGCGTTCAAGTCGCTGACAGCGCTCCTCGACATCAACAATTCCCATCAGTTCTTGGGCTAACTTACTCGCTCCAACATCGCCAATCCCATCCCATAAGGTTAAAAAGCGCATCCAAGCCAAATCATCGTGAGGGTTACTCACAATACGTAAGAGACTGAGCACATCCTTTACATGGGCCGACTCAAGAAGCTTTACCCCGCCAATAAAACGATAAGGTATTTCAGCAGCAATAAAAGCCCCTTCTAGATATCGGGCACTATAGCCAGAACGGACTAACACCATGTGGTCATGCCAGTTTGCACCTTGCTGATGGCGTGTTATTAAATCTTGTGCGATCCAGTTTGCTTCTTCAAACTCATTACCAAACAAATGTAGCTGTGGCTTTTGCCCTTGGCCACGATGCGCTTGTAGCTGTTTTTGATAATCGATTGGGCTATGTGCCAACAACCAATTTGATAAATCTAGAATTTCTTGGGTCGAGCGATAATTTAAAGCCAGTGTAAGTACTTCTGCATCGGGTATTCGTTCTTTAAAAGAATGAATATTTTCAAAGTCTGCACCACGAAAGCCATAAATGGACTGCGCATCATCACCCACACAAAATAACTTCACTTTACCAATTAAGGGCTGTAACAAAGCCCATTGCAAAGGGTTTGTATCTTGCATTTCATCAACTAGCAATGCCTGACAAAAGCCCGCTACCCAATTGATCAACGCTTCTGAGTTTTGTAAATGAACAGCCACAATCGACAAGATATCGTCGTAATCTAAAAAATTACGCTCTCTTTTACGTTGCTCATAAGTTTTCATCAACTCAGCAATTTGTGCCTTGTGCTCATAGGCTTCTGGAAGTTGCTTAAGCAGTGCTTCAGAAAGCTTGGTTTGAGTATTTCTTGCATAGGAATATAAATCACACAGCTCTGCCGCTTTAGGTAAAACATTATCTTTGTCTTTACCTCTTAATAAACGGAACATCAGTAACTGATCATCGCGATCAATAATACTAAATTGATTTAAGCCAAAAGCTTGTGGATTACGGCGCAGTAAATACATACAAAAAGTATGAAAAGTCGAAGCTCTTAGGCCCTTTGCCTGTGCTCCTACATGCTGCTCTACCCTTGCAACAATCTCACTCGCAGCACGTCGAGTAAAAGTTAAAATCTGGATTTGATTCGCTGGTAAGCCTTGATCAATTAAATAGGCGGCACGTGCAACAATTGTCTTTGTCTTGCCACAACCAGCACCCGCCAAAACTAAACAGTTCTGCGCAGATGTCGTGGCTGCTTTTTTTTGCTGAGCATTTAGTTCATTAATTAATTTTGCAAGACTCATAACACATATCGCTAAAACACCAAGACATAGTTTAACAGACCCAACCATAGATGCGTCTGCTCGCCCTAAAAACAAAAAGAGCACCTAAAGTGCTCTTTGATTCAATTTTCTTATTTAAGATATTGTTTTTGAACTAGATGGTAGGTGCTTAATCGCAGAAGCCAAACCTAGAAAATTAATTCCTTGAAATAGGATATCAATAGCAAGGAACATTCCTAACACCCAAAAAGGTGAGTCTTTAGAAACCAAAATTAAAATACCTGTAGCGAGTGTTAATAATCCGGAGAATAAAGTCCAACCCCAGCCCGTAATTGGCTTAAGTAAAATTGCGTTTATTGTACGTATAGTCCCAGCGATGATAAGTGCAATCGATAGTAAGCTTGTTAAAACTACCGCTGTTTTTACAGGAGTAGAAAAAGCGTAATAACCAGCTATTAAATAAAGTACACCAAACAGTGCCCATAACCATCGGCTTGCGCCTTTAAAAACACTAATAGCCGCAACAAGATGTAAAACACCTCCGACCATCATGAGTATTCCAAATAAAAAAACGACAGAAAAGGTCGCAAATGGTAATGAACTAAACAAAATCAGACCAAAGCCAATAAGCACAAAGCCTAATATCAAATACCACTTACGATCAGCATGTAACTGATTACGTACCAAATCATTACCGACAGTTTTCATCATGGCCACTCTTATTATCAGGTATTAGAATTTCATCTACCCAATAATAGTGATGTACTTCACATTTTTTGTCTGTATAAAATCTGCATCGTTTCTTATCAATTAATGTGGATAAAGCAGTATTTATCCACAATTTTATTTCACCCAACCAATTTCTTGAGCTGTAGGTAAACCTATTATTGTTTCATGTAAACCATTCGGCATTTTACTGCTCTGCTCGGATAATGGTGTTCGACCACCCATGATTTCAGCGTCAGTCTGCGGATATAAAGGCTCTTTTTCAGGGTACGCATAACCTAGAGGATAAAGCGGTTGACCAGTTTTTAAATCATATTTGTCTTGTGCCCCAAAGCCATGTAATAGCTCATGAACAATCACGACCTGATTTTGGGAAGCTTGTGTGTTGGTCGCAAATAAATTCACACTACCAATACGACCTTTTTCCAAAGCAGTCGAATGGATCAAAACTTTTTGATAATGGGGATCGTAATAATTTAAATAGAGTTTAAGTGATGCCCCATTATCTTCAGATTGTTGATGTCGCCATGCATAAAAACGGAACTTTAAACTCCACCACATCACATGAAAGATATTGGCATTTTGAGGAACCTCAGGAGGTCGTTGCTGTAATGGCTGGCCTAAACGAATTACAAAGTTTCCTGATTGACCACGATAATGCTGCGACCATTCTCCTAAATAATTTTTTATTTTATCAAAATCAGTGTATTGCAACTGATGAATATAGCTCTCTGTTGTCTGCAAACCATCTGCATTAATAGGATGTAAAACGACAACAATAGGTTGATTCCAGTCTTGGTTTTGATCTCGCCATGCCTGAACAGCAACAATCAATAAAATAATTAACAAACATAAAACTCGAATGTTTTTCCACATTCTTTTTCCCCATGCATTTAAAATTTTCTTTTATTGTTTTAGATATAAAAAATGCTAGCTGAGCTAGCATTTTTTATTGTGGACTTAATTAGCCCTCAACCCATTTACCATTTTGATAAATTAGGCTCCATTTGGTTTGTTTGCCTTCTGGAGTTTCCGAACCTACATATTGTGATTGATTCTTACGACTGAATTTCACAACTGTCGGATTACCTTCAGGGTCCACGTCTGGTGCTTGTAAAATAAATTGATATTTAGGATCAAGCTGAGCAGCAACACTACGCAATTCCGCAACTTTTGGCGCACGTGTTTCACGAATTTTCGGGAATTTACTTGCGGCCAAAAACAGACCAGCAGCACCATCACGCAACACGAAATAGTCATCATGCTTTGTTGAGCGCAAATGTTCCATCTTGATCGGTTCTACACGTGGAGGTGCAGGCTGACCGCTTTTCAAGACCTTACGAGTATTGTCACAGCTTGTACAAGCGAAATACGGACCAAAACGGCCAGTCTTAAGCTGCATTTCACCATCACATTTATCACACGGAATGGTTGGTCCATCGTAGCCTTTAATCTTGAACTCGCCTTCTTCAAGCTCAAAACCGTCACAATCAGGGTTGTTACCACATACATGTAGTTTACGACCACCATCAATTACATAGCTGTCCATGGCTGTGCCACATTTTGCACAACGATGTTTTGACATCAAGTCTGCGGTTTCAGCACCATCATCATCAGAAAGAGCAGCTAAGGACTCAACAGGTGTTAAGTTCAAAGTACCTTTACAACGCTCTTTAGGCGGCAAGTTATATCCAGAACAACCTAAGAATACGCCTGTTGTACCTGTACGAATCTGCATTGGACGTGAACATTCAGGACAATGTACTGCTGGCACTTCAACCGGTTGGTTACGGCGCATTCCGTGCTCGCCCTGAGCATTAGTAAGACGTTTTTTGAAGTCACCGTAGAAAGTATCAAGTAACTCTTTCCAGTTACGCTCGCCTGTTGCAACTTTATCGAGCTGCCCCTCAAGGTCTGCTGTAAATGCATAGTTCATCAAGTTATTGAAACTTTCATCAAGACGATCCGTGACAATTTCACCCATTTTTTCGGCGAAAAGACGACGGTTTTCTAACTTAACGTAGCCACGTTCTTGAATCGTAGAAATAATAGCTGCATAAGTCGAAGGACGACCAATACTACGTTTTTCGAGTTCTTTAACCAAAGAAGCTTCAGTAAAACGTGCAGGTGGTTTAGTAAAGTGCTGACTTGGGTCTAACTTCTCTAATTTTAAAATTTCGCCTACTTTAATTGCAGGCAAAATAATATCGTCATCAGACTTGTTGGCACCACGCACTCGTGTAAAACCATCAAATACAAGCGTACGGCCTTTTGCCTTCAATTCAACATCAGCAGCTTCAACCGTTAAAGTTGAAGATAAATATTCTGCTGGAGTCATTTGACAAGCAACAAACTGACGCCAGATCAAATCATATAAACGCTGAGCATCACGCTCTACACCTGCAAGTTGGTCACCTGTAAGCGCAACATTAGAAGGACGAATTGCTTCATGGGCTTCTTGAGCACCAGCTTTGTTACCATAGCGGTTTGGTTTTGCAGGTAAATACTTCTCACCAAATTGGCTTTCAATATGAGCACGTACCATGCTTACTGCATCATCACTCAAGAACGTTGAGTCAGTACGCATATAGGTAATAAAACCTGCTTCATATAGACGCTGCGCTAGCATCATTGTTTTCTTTACAGAAAAACCTAGACGTGTACTTGCAGCCTGTTGCAGCGTTGAAGTGATATACGGTGCACTTGGATTGACCTTAGTCGGTTTATCTTCACGCTGTGCAACTTTATATTCAGCACCTTTTAAAACATCCAATAAAGCATCAGTTTCAGCTTTATTTTTCAGTTTAAGGGTTTTACCAGCTTGCTTAACTGCTTCAAGACGAATGTCATCTTTCTTGGCTTGAGTATCTGCAAAAACTTGCCAGTATTCTTCTGGTATAAAAGCACGAATTTCTCTTTCACGCTCTACAACCAGTTTCACTGCTACAGACTGTACACGACCTGCCGATAAACCACGGGCAATCTTTTCCCACAGCAATGGTGAAACCATAAAGCCAACAACACGGTCTAAGAAACGGCGTGCTTGCTGAGCATTAACTCGGTTTAAATCTAGGCGTGTAGGTTGTTTAAATGCTTCTTGAATGGCATTTTTAGTAATTTCGTTAAATACCACGCGATGATAACGACTGTCATCACCACCAATAACTTCTCTTAGGTGCCAAGCAATGGCTTCCCCTTCTCTATCCAAGTCCGTTGCGAGATAGATTGCATCGGCATCTTTGGCGAGTTTTTTTAGTTCAGCAACAACATTTTCCTTACCTGGCAGAACTTCGTAATGAGCTTCCCAACCATGTTCAGGATCAACCCCCATACGATTAACTAAAGCCTGACTGGCTTTTTGTTCTTTTTCTGCTTCAGTGAGTTTAGTCCGTGCAGCCGGCTTTTTCTCAGTTGATTTACTGCCACCTGTTGGCAAATCACGCACGTGACCTACAGAAGACTTTACAATGTATTGCGAACCCAGATATTTATTGATGGTTTTCGCTTTGGCAGGCGACTCCACAATCACTAAGGCACGTTTATGTGCAGCAGGTGCAGTAGATGCTGTGCTTTGAGATGCAGAGCGCGAGGTATTCGCCATATAAAATGTTATTCCTATACCAATAAATTTAAAAATCAGGCTTTAGCCAAGTTCAACAGATAAGCCTTCATCTCATCTAATTGTGTTGCTCTCAGGTCTGATTCCTCATCCCAATAAAGCCCTACACAGTTTGCCTGCATATCAATAGCATAAATCCCTTTTAATGCAATGGGAGAATCATTAAATTTCTCATCACCCTGAACCACTTTTAATTTGCCGTCTACAACGCGAGCGCGCATTAAAGATAAACGGGCATCGGGAATCAATACACTATAATAAGCAACCATGCTGGCACGCTTTTCAGTCGCCATTGGGACATGTGTCCATTCAGGTGCAACGATTACACGCGGGTGTAAACCCATTTTACGAGCTTTATCACGCATAATACCAAGTGCCTTTTCACGTGGGCTCACTCTTAAACCAAAAATGGAGCCTAGTACGAAAAGAACAATGATAACGGTAACCCAAATTCCCATATTGTCCATAGCAAAACCTATTAATCTCTTTTATTAGAGTTGCATAAGCTGACCAGAAAACGCAAGTTTCATCATAAAAATAATGCCCGATACAGGGGCAAGCTTCAAAATAGTCAGATTTCACAGTGCAAATTGCGATGAGCTGACACAAATATCATTAAGGATTCGGATGGCCATCAACAAGTGTCAACTTTCCAAACTGGTCAATATGAGCATCCCCCCACTGTTTTAAAGCAAACAGAATTTTCTCAAGACTTTGTCCCAAATCAGTCAGGCAGTATTCTACTTTAGGTGGTACCTGAGGATAGACTTCCCGATGAATAATTCCATCTTGTTCCAATTCACGTAGCTGATTTGTCAGCATTCTTTGGGTAATGCTCGGAACACGCTTTCGAATTTCGTTAAACCTCAAGGTGCCTTCATTAAATAAATGCCAAAGAATGACGCATTTCCATTTTCCATCAATCAAACTAATCGCCGCCTCCACTGAACAACCCGGAGAGCAATCAAAACTTGAATGTCGTACTTTTGCCATTTTACAGTATCCTTTTTGACACTATGAGCGTTATTTGTCTGTAGTCACTTATTTTAAGCTTACGTTATGATCAAACTCTCAACAAGAGGAAGGATAATTATGAAAGCTGTGGCATATCAAAAAGCTGGTCCCATTACATCGCCAGAAGCACTCGTTGATATTGAACTCAATGCTCCTATTGCTGAAGGACATGATTTACTTGTTCGTGTACAAGCTGTCTCAGTAAATCCGGTAGATACTAAAATTCGAAAGAATGTAAGCCCTAAAAATAATCAGTGGAAAACGCTTGGCTGGGACGCAGTAGGGGTAGTTGAAGCGATTGGAGACAAAGTTACTCAATTTAAGATTGGCGATATTGTTTGGTATGCAGGTGCTCTTAATCGTCAAGGTAGTAATAGCGAATTACAACTCGTTGATGAACGCATTGTTGGCCATAAACCAAAAACTTTAGAATTAACCGAGGCGGCAGCTCTCCCTTTAACTGCAATCACGGCTTGGGAGATGTTATTTGATCGCCTGCAAGTTCCAAAGAAAGCGCCAGAAAGCACAACAATATTAGTGATTGGTGGAGCTGGCGGTGTTGGCTCAATCACCATTCAACTTCTTAAGCAGCTGACAAACCTAACAATTATTGCAACAGCTTCACGAGCAGAAACTCAAGACTGGGTTAAGCAACTTGGAGCAGATTATGTGTTAGATCACCGTCACCCCTTAGCAGCCCAAATCAAGCAATTAGGTTTAACTGCACCTTTATATGTGTTCTCAACCACTCAAACAGATCAGCATTTAGCAGATATTGTCGAGTTGATTGCACCGCAAGGCCGTTTTGGGCTTATTGATGATCCTGAACAGTTAGATATCAAACCGTTTAAGTCAAAGTCTGTATCTGTGCATTGGGAATTTATGTTTACACGTTCAATGTTTCAGACCGAAGATATGGTAAAACAAAGTGAACTATTAAATGAAGTCAGCAAGCTGGTTGATGAAGGGAAAATCAAAACAACTGTGACAGAAGTTATAAGTCCAATTAATGCTGAAAATTTAAAACGAGTTCATCAGCAAATTGAAAGTGGCACAACAAAAGGTAAGATCGTCTTACAAGGTTTTTAAACAAAATTGAAAATATTCCCAAATAAAAAGGCAAGTATCGAACTTGCCTTTTTATTAATAGTGAGGAGGTTTATTCGTTAATGGATCAAAAGGGGCAATACCTTCTGACAAATCCGACGATTCCACACGTTGATAAAGAAATTGCATTTGTTTTTTCAAATCAGCTATTTCTTGAGTTTGAATAGCGAGTTGTTGATTTAATTGTTCAACTAAATCATCCAAAAATGTAATTCGCACTTGCAAATCTTCAATGGGTGCGGAAAATGACGCTTGATCATCATGATATGGTGGTTTAGTCATTTAAATCCTCATTTGAGATTCTGGAAAACATTATGGCCTATATTACCCTAAGGGATGTCCAACTTGCTTTTGGCGGACCTGCCCTGCTCGATGGCGCGAACTTTAATCTAGAACGTGGCGAACGAGTCTGTTTAATTGGGCGTAATGGTGAAGGTAAGTCTACTTTACTTAAACTGATCGAGGGAAGCCTATTACCAGATTCTGGTGAAGTTTCCATTCAAAATGGTTTAACAGTTTCAATGTTAGCCCAAGACGTTCCAATGGATTCAGGTAAGGTTGCTGACATTGTCGCAGATGGTGCAGGAGAAGCTGCCGAAGTACTCAGAGCTTATCATGAAGCAACTGATGCTTGTATGCTGGGAGATATGGAAGCTTGTGACCGTATGGGCAACCTACAGCATAAGCTCGACCAACTCGACGGCTGGGCACTCGAAAACAAGGTCAATGCCCTGTTAAGTAAAATGGGACTCGATCCAAATGCAGATTTGGCAGATCTTTCAGGTGGACGTAAACGCCGTGTTTTACTTGCTCGTGCTCTTTTAACGCAGCCAGACGTATTACTTCTAGACGAACCAACCAACCATTTAGATGTTGAAAGTATTGAGTGGCTAGAAAAATTCCTACTCGATCAAAATAATTTAACACTTTTATTTATCTCGCATGACCGCTCTTTTGTAGATAGCATTGCGACTCGAATTGTTGAACTTGACCGTGGCATCCTACGTGGCTACGAAGGCAACTATTCACGTTATTTAGAGCTTAAAGCTCAGCAAATGGAAGCAGAAGAGAAACAAAATGCTTTATTTGATAAAAAGTTAGCTGAAGAAGAAGCTTGGATTCGCCAAGGGATTAAAGCTCGTCGTACGCGTAACGAAGGCCGTGTGCGCGCCTTAAAAGCTTTACGTGAAGAATCGAAAGCTCGCCGTTCACAACAAGGCAAAGTGAGCATGGCGACTCAAGAAGCAAATCGCTCTGGTAAATTAGTATTTGATATTGAGCACCTAAGTGTATCTTATGATGATAAGCCACTGATTAAAGATTTCTCTACACTAGTCATGCGTGGTGACCGTATTGGCCTAGTAGGTGATAATGGTGTCGGTAAAACGACGTTAATTAAAGCCATTTTAGGTGAAATCGAGCACGGTGGTTCTGTTAAGACAGGTACACAATTAGAAGTAGCCTATTTTGATCAATTACGTAATGCCTTAGACCTTGAAAAGACAGTGATGGCAAACGTTTCAGAAGGCTCTGACTTTGTTGATGTAAACGGTAATCGTCGACATATCTATAGCTATCTACAAGACTTCTTGTTTTCACCTGAACGTGCACGTACACCAGTAAAAGCCCTTTCTGGTGGTGAGCGTAACCGTATTTTACTTGCTAAATTACTGCTTAAACCATCGAACCTGATTGTGATGGACGAACCAACCAACGACTTGGACATGGTGACTCTTGAACTACTTGAAGAGATGCTTTCTGAATATAAAGGTACTCTATTACTCATTTCGCATGACCGTGCATTTATGGACAATGTCGTAACATCAACTTGGGTCTTTGATGGTAAAGGTAATATTGCAGAGTACATTGGTGGCTACCAAGACTATTTGCAGCAGCGTCCAGATGATAAAGTCGTAGACCAAAAGTCTGACGTAAAAAAAGCTCAGGCAAAAGCCGAAGCTGAAAAAGCCGCAGCACAAAGTAATGTTAAAAAGGTCAAACTGAGTTATAAAGACCAACGTGAACTTGAGCAACTTCCTGCCGAAATCGAGAAACTGGAAGTTGAACAAGCAGAACTTTCTGACAAGCTGGCAGATGGTTCATGGTTTGTCAGTAATGCCGATGAAGCAACCAAAGCAAGTCAGCGTCTCGCAGAAATTGAAGAGGTATTACTTGAAAAATTAGAACGCTGGGATGAACTTGAACAAATGAGCAAAGGAAATTAATTCACTTTTATTTCCTTTAAAGTAAGTAAAAAAGCCTCCTTAAATTAAGGGGGCTTTTTTCAGAATATCTATAAATTTTTAAAGCAAAAAAGCTATAAAAAGTACATGATAAGTGATTAAGTTTAGTTAGACTTAATAGTTTTAAATAACACTCTGATTGAATATAAGACTTATAAAAATAATTATGTTATATCTACCAATATAATAATATTCGAGTATTTTTCATGCTAGATCTTTCTCAAATTTTAGCATTCGGATTAATCTGTTTGGCAATGGTGCTCACCCCTGGCCCAAACATGATTTATCTTATTTCTCGTTCAATTTGCCAAGGAAAAATGGCGGGATTTATTTCACTCGCTGGCGTTGGCGTTGGCTTCGTATTTTATATGCTTTGCGCTTCTTTCGGGATTACAGCGCTTATTGTTGCAGTTCCTTATGCTTACGACACCATACGTATTGCAGGAGCAATTTATTTACTCTGGCTAGCATGGAAAGCGCTACGTCCCAATGCATCCCCAATTTTTGATGTAAAACAATTATCAGTAGACTCTCCAGCTAAACTATTTTTAATGGGTTTTGCTACAAATCTACTTAATCCTAAAATTGCGATTATGTATTTATCGTTATTGCCACAATTTATTCACCCACAACAAGGCAGTATTTTATGGCAATCCATTCAACTCGGTACTATTCAAATTTTTGTTAGCGTCTCGGTAAATGCGTTAATTGTACTTTCCGCGGGTAGCATTGCCCTTTTTCTTCAACAAAAGCCTCTTTGGGCAAATATACAACGCTGGCTTATGGGAACGGTGTTAGCTGGTCTTGCTGTTCGCATTCTTTTAGAAAATCGTCGATAACCGCGTTTTATTTCCTCATCTTAACCACTCAATTCAACAGTGTATTACGACGATAAATTCAGTTCGTGATACACTTTTGCCAGTTTTAATTTTGAATTCTTTATATCGTTATGAGCCAAAAGCAGACTTATACGCCCGGTGAATTTCAATGGTCCTTTTTATTACCTAAATATTGGGGTATTTGGATTGCCATTGTTTTTTTAATGCTTTTGGCTATTTTACCATGGGCAATTCAGTGGCGTCTGGCTCATGGCTTAGCAAATCTTGCTTGGAGATATTTAAAATCTCGCCGAAAAACAACTATTCGTAATTTAGAAGTCTGCTTTCCCGAATGGTCAGCCGAAAAAGTACAGCAACAAGCTAAGCAAGTTTTTGTAGATATGATGCTTGGTGTGTTTGAGACATTAAACGCATGGTATAAGCCTTACTGGTTTAAAAACCGTGTCACCATTGAAGGTTTAGAACACATTACCAATGCTCAAGCTCAGGGCAAAGGTGTTTTATTATTGGGTACTCACAGCACGCTTCTTGATGCTGGCGGCTATGTTTGTGCTCAGTATTTTGAACCAGATGTTGTCTATCGACCTCAAAATAACCCATTGCTCGATATGCTGATTTATCGTTGCCGTGGCACCATTTATAAAGCACAAATCGACCATGATGATATGCGTGGTTTAATTCGTCACCTTAAAGATGGCGATGCCATTTGGTATAGCCCCGATCAAGACTTTGGACTCAAGCAAGGGGTGATGGCACCATTCTTTGGCGTACCAGCGGCCACAGTAACTGCTCATCGTCGTTTACTAAAAATCTCTAAGGCAGTTGCCGTTCCTTTATATTTTTATCGTCACGGTGATGTACAGGACCCTAAATATCATATTTTGATTGAACCTGCGGTAGACAATATGCCAACTGAAGATGAAGTCGATGATGCAACTCGAGTTAATAAAATTATTGAAAATCAGCTTCGCATCGCACCGACTCAATATATGTGGTTCCATCGTCGTTTTAAGACACGTCCTGAGGGATATGAAGAGATTTATTAAGATAACGCTGTAATGATTTTAAATTGATGACAGACACAGCCTTAATTTAAAGTGAAATTCAAATACTATCCAATAGGCAGACCTTACTTTTTAAGGATAAAAAGTAAGCAAAAATCCTTTGTTCCGCTGATGTTACCTCCTTGTAACACAGCGAAACAGCGACATCCATGTCGCTAGCACGATAGTAAATTCCGGATAATGATTTAGTTTGAAATGATGTATCTATAGATGGTACATCTTTTATAAATGTATAAGGCAAAAAACAATGAAAGTGATGCAACTTCTCCCAGAACTCAATAGCGGTGGCGTAGAACGCGGCACACTAGAAATTGCACGTGCACTGGTTGCACAAGGCCATCAATCTCTGGTTGTGTCTAATGGCGGACGATTAGTGTCTCAACTTGAAGCTGAAGGTTCTATTCACTTAACGCTACCAATTCATAAAAAATCACTTTCAAGCTTGTGGCAAATTCGTTCTTTACGTCGGCTGATTGAACAGCATCAACCTGATATTGTTCATGTGCGCTCTCGTGTACCAGCTTGGCTTACTCACTTTGCCTTAAGAAAAATACCTGCAAACAAACGCCCTCACCTCATTAGCACTGTACATGGTTTCTATTCGGTTAATCGTTATAGTGCCATTATGACTCAAGCTGAAAAAGTGATTGCTGTTTCTGACAGCGTGGTTAAATACATCACTGACCATTATAAAAACTGTCCACCGCAAGATATTGTGCGGATTTATCGAGGCATTGACCCTGCCGCTTTTCCACATAATTACCAGCCCTCAGCACAGTGGTTTAACCAAGTTTTTAATGACTTTCCTGAGCTTGAAAATAAGTTTTTACTTTGCTTACCTGGTCGTATTACACGCTTAAAGGGGCATGAAAGTTTAATTGAACTGATGCAACAACTTCAGTCGCAATATCCTCAGCTACATGCGGTTGTTGTCGGTGGTGCTGATGCCAAAAAGCAAGCTTACTTAAGTGAATTGCAAAGTACTATTCAAAGTAAAGGGCTCGCAGATAAAATTACCTTCGTAGGTCATCGCTCAGATATTCGGGAATGGCTCGCTTTTAGCGATATTGTGCTCTCTCTATCCAATCAAGCCGAAACATTCGGTAGAACAGCCTTAGAAGCACTTTCAGTGGGTTCGCCAGTGGTTGGCTGGAACCGTGGCGGTGTTGCCGAGATTTTATCGAATGTATACCCCCAAGGTCTTGTTGAAGCAGAAAATGAAAAAGCATTAATCGAGACTGTGAAAAAGCATATTGAACAACCTCAAATCGTTGCTCCTGTCACTATGTTTAGCTTAAAAGATATGTGTGATCAAACACTAGAACTTTATCAACGCGTTTTGAAATAACCCAATAAAAAACCCGCGATATTCGCGGGTTTTTTTACAACTAAAAGAAAGCTATCTTATTTAAATGTTGCTTCATAAGCGGCAGCTTTTTCAGAGTCGTATTGTTTTTCCCATTTACTGATTACAAGTACAGCAAGTGCGTTACCAACAACGTTCAAAGCAGTACGAGCCATATCCATAATACGGTCAACACCAGCAATAAATGCTAAGCCTTCAAGCGGGATACCAACAGTATGTAAAGTTGCTAATAGGACAACAAATGATACGCCAGGAACACCAGCAATACCTTTAGAAGTAATCATCAAAGTAATAACCAAGATTACCTGTTGACCGATTGACATATCTATACCATAAAGCTGTGCAATAAAGATTGCTGCGATACTTTGGTAAAGTGTAGAACCGTCGAGGTTAAATGAATAACCTGTTGGGATCACAAAACTGGAAATTGCTTTTGGCGCACCGTAAGCTTCCATTTTTTGCATAATACGTGGTAAAACTGTTTCCGAGCTTGCTGTTGAGAATGCTAAAATCAATTCATCTTTTAAAATCTTAAACAAGATAAAGATGTTGATTCCAAACATTTTTGCGGTAATACCCAAAACCACAAAAGCAAAGAAAAAGATAGCGGCATAAACCAACACTACCAATTTAGCTAATGGAATGAGTGAAGTAAAACCGAAGTTAGCAACAGTTACTGCGATTAAACCAAACACACCCACAGGTGCATATTTCATGATGATGTGCGTTACACGGAACATCGTTTCTGAAACTGCATGAAACACATTTAACAATGGGTCTTTAGTAGTTGCTGGCAATGAAGACAGACCAATACCAAACAACACAGCAAAGAAAATCACAGGCAACATTTCACCGTGTGCCATAGAGTTAACAATATTGGTTGGAATCATGGACAAAATTGTCTGTACCAATCCATGTGACTGAGAACCAACTTCTTGAGCTGTATGCTGATATTGCGAAATATCAGTCGTCACTAACATCGCTTTATCTACACCAGCACCTGGTTGGAAAATATTTGCCGCAACCAAACCAACTAAAATAGCGATAGTCGTAATAATTTCAAAATAGAGAATGGTTTTAAAACCAAGTCGCCCTAAACTTTTCGTACTGCCAACACCTGCAATACCTAAAATCAAGGTAGAGAAAACAATTGGAATAACAATCATTTTAATCAGGCTAATAAAGATCTTACCGAGTGGGGCAAGAACATTATTCACAATACTGTCTCTGATTTCAGGCTGGTTATGTAAAACAGCCCCGACAACTATCCCTAGGATTAAAGCAATTAAAATTTGCCAAGCAAGGCTAAATTTAAAATTCTTCATAAGACAATCCTTATGCACCGCAAAGTATCAAATATGAGAGGGAGAAGACCACTAACTAAGAGTGAAACCTCAACATGCACACTAATTCCCAAACAGAAATTTAAATGTACAAACAAATCACAACCCGCCGATCCGGCGAAGTAAAAAACAATGCCTGTTGACGATCCAACATGTCAACGATCGGCACATTCTATTGAGATTTATTAATTAAACAACCCCAATTTATCTTTAAATAAATCAAAGCCTATATTTATTCCTTAATAAACTATAAAAACAAAAACTTAGATAAAAAAAATTTTATATCTTTTTTCACTAAAAATTGCGCAGATGTATATGAAAACATATGGAGGCTTAACGCGAATTAAATAGATTTTAAAAATAAGATAAACTTGGAAATATTTATGTGATTTGCAATAAATTTAATAAGGTATATAAAAATATCAACCCGAGTTCTGCGTCCTGCAAAACTCGGGTAAATGAGGTTGTGCTTTCAGGTTAATAATTATTTTTATCGTTTCCGTTCCAACATCTGATCCGTGATGCTATTCCATATCAGCGTTATGTATCCTTACGTGGGATTATCCATTCCCGGTTCCGTGTGCCGATGAATGTAGAATAAGGTTTTTATAACCCTCTGCCTATTCGCCCTAGACTCAAATCTTTGTACGATATTGCTTACATCACTTTTTATATTCTTTTTATTTATAAGGCTGTGCAATTTTATCAGTTACTACTTTTTCTTCAGCTTCAGCCTTTGCAATTCCTTCTTGGATGGCTCTTTGCGCCTCTTCTTCATCATCTTGAGTTTGTTCCAGTTCCTCTTGAATATGCTCAAATATTCGACCAGTCTGCAAAACCACATAGACAGGAAAATGATCAGATCCAATATGAGGTAAACGCTGCATCTTCACTAAACCGAAGTCTGTACTATGGAAAATATGGTCTAAAGACCAGCGCAATAAAGGATAGTCCGCATGAAAAGTATTAATAAAATGTCGCCCAACACGCGGGTCAAGCAATCCACTAATCCGTTGAAATAACCGTGTAGTACGTGACCAAGCTACATCGTTTAAATCTCCCATCACAATACAGCTTTCATCTAGATCTTTAATTTGGTCGCCCACAATTAAAAGTTCAGCATCGCGTAGAGTTGAATCCTTCGCCTCAGTTGGACTAGGTGGCTTAGGATGCAAACAATAGAGTTGAACTGGCATACCAGATCGTAAAGTCACAGTTGTATGAATAGAGGGAATTTCATCACTGAGAATAAATTTAACTTCAGTATTTGATAAAGGTAGACGGCTATATAAATGCATGCCGTAGAGGTTATCTAAGGGTACAGGAACGCGATAAGGATAGTCACTTTCAATCTCTCTTAAAGCATTTTCCCATGTCGTATCGCTTTCCAATGTAAGTAGTAAATCTGGTTTTAATGTCCTGATCTGTTCAAGCAATAAATGATACTTATCATTAGGAGTAAGGACATTCGATACGATTAATGAAATCTGCTTTTGTGGATCTAATTGAGACGTCTTCACCTGTTTAACCTGTTTTTTCCAAAACAAGGTATAGGGCAAAATCATTTTAAGCTGATAGGCAATGGCAGCAATGAGCGCAGCCAGCACGACTTCACGCCAGAGATTCCATTCGGTTGGCCAAAACAGCATTCCTATAAAAGCTAAAAGACCAACAAATAGAATCTGCAACCTAGGAAAATCGGCACCACGAAACCACCACTCATCACGAGGAATAAGTGACCAGAAACTTAACCAAATCACCAGACCAGCTAGAACTTCGATATAAATCATTGAATTTTCTCTTTTAAGATGATTTGTTTTTTAAAGTTTTTGTCATCTTTATCAATTTTGTATGTAACATAAACAAGATATTCTACTCAATAAAGATGGTGTTTTGTTTCTGTAACGCTTGCAGTTGTGGACACTTTTGATACACTCAACTCCCCCTAACAATTTTAACGCACCGAGGCAAAATGACATGAAAGTAGGTCTGGTCGGTTGGCGCGGGATGGTCGGTTCCGTCCTTATGCAACGTATGGTTGAAGAGAATGATTTTGCTCATATTGAGCCATTTTATTTCTCTACCAGTAATGCAGGTGGTGAAGCTCCTTCATTTGGTGGTAAGACTGCCCCAGCACTTATGGAAGCTACAGACATTAATAGTCTGAAGCAAATGGATGTCATTATTACCTGTCAAGGTGGTGACTATACGTCTGAAGTTTTCCCACAGTTAAAAGCGACTGGTTGGGATGGCTACTGGATTGACGCAGCTTCAACTTTACGTATGTCAGATGATGCGATCATCGTTCTTGACCCAGTAAACCTTAACGTTATTAAAGACGGCTTGGTTAACGGCACCAAAACTTTCGTAGGTGGTAACTGTACAGTATCGCTTATGTTGATGGGTGTAGGTTCACTTTTCCAAAATAATTTGGTGGAGTGGATGACTGCTATGACTTATCAAGCAGCATCAGGTGCTGGCGCACAAAACATGCGTG
The DNA here is from genome assembly GCF_027855145.1 of Acinetobacter sp. AOR18_HL. Taxonomy (NCBI): domain Bacteria; kingdom Pseudomonadati; phylum Pseudomonadota; class Gammaproteobacteria; order Moraxellales; family Moraxellaceae; genus Acinetobacter; species Acinetobacter sp. AOR18_HL. Next base: position 167,002 of record NZ_JAKTIG010000005.1, on the reverse strand, counting down.
AGCTAATTACTGGTATGGGCTACTTATATAACAATACTAAAACATTGTTAGATGATCCTAAATCTGCAATTTTGGATATTGATCGTCAAGTTGCTGAGTTACAACGTGGTGAAGGTTTCCCATCTGCTAACTTTGGTGTGCCATTAGCGGGTTCATTAATTCCTTACATTGATAAGCAACTTGAAAACGGTCAATCAAAAGAAGAGTGGAAAGGTCAGGTTGAAACCAACAAGATCTTGGGTAACTCACAAATTGTTCCTATCGACGGCCACTGTGTCCGTATTGGTGCGATGCGTTGCCACTCTCAAGCGCTTACTATCAAGTTGAAAAAAGATGTGCCGCTTGATGAAATCGAAGATATGATTTGTACTTCAAGCCAATGGGCGAAAGTTGTACCAAACACTCGTGAAGCGTCTATGACTGACCTTACACCTGTTGCTGTAACTGGTACCTTAACTGTGCCTGTAGGTCGTCTACGTAAACTCAACATGGGTAAAGAATATCTAGGTGCATTTACAGTGGGTGACCAGTTACTCTGGGGTGCTGCTGAGCCTTTACGTCGTATGTTACGTATTTTAGTTGAATACAAAAGCTCATAATTTGATTTGAATTATTCAGTCAAAATAAAAAGCCGATCACATTAGATCGGCTTTTTCGTAACTGGTTTGTGAAAATTTTACAATTTATTTACATTTCATTATTGTATAATTTTGAATGACTTTACGACTTATTAGGTCATGGATTGAGATGACTGTTTATAACAAATTAAAAATTGCCATTTTCACCATTATGTCTTCGCCTTCTATTTATGCGATTACATTAGACCCTATACAAATTCAGTCCGCACCTGGCGATTTGTTATATGCCGAAATGAATTTTCAACAAGCTGACCCCAACGCTAATCTACAAGTCAGTCTAGCGACTCCTGAAGATTTAAGCGCGTTAGGCGTAACTCATCAGCCGCCCGGAAATCTTAATTTTTATACACGCCAAAACGGTCAAGGCTCAGGGGTTATTGTAATTACCTCATCTCGCCCTGTGATTGATCCTGAACTAAATATTGTAGTAAAAATTAGTGAAGGTTCTGCCACACGTTTGCAGCATATCAAAACCGTAATTAAGCCTTCTTCTATAAAAAAGACTGAAAATAACGAAAGTACTTTGTCACCTCAGTTTATTGTCAATGAAAAAGACATTGCTCTAAATCTGCCAGAAAGTACTAGATATGCATCACCAACTTCGGCCTCAACTACAAATAATTCAAATGATGAACACAGTCTTAGTATTAACGTTGGAACTGCTCCAGCAATAAACACAAATTCATCCAATACACTTAGTGCAAATCCTTCTACTCAGGTTGCTCAACAAGTTACAACAGCTACTACTCCAGATCAGACAGAAATTAAACCAACCAGCGCTAAGACAGCTACAAATAATTCACCAAAAACTCCGGTCAAAAATCTAACAGCGCAAAAGAAATCTGTATCTCAAAAAGCGCTTAACCAAAATCCTGCGAAGAAACAATCGTTAAGTTCCTACAAAGGACCAGCATCATCAGGTAAATATGTGGTACAGCGAAATGAGTCTTTATGGAGCATTGCTAATCGTATTGCCGCGAAAACAAAACAACCTGTTGCGAAAGTCATGCATGATATTCAAACACAAAACCGACATGCTTTTATTCAAGGTGATGTAAATCGTTTGCGTCAGGGAATCGCACTTAACCTAGCTCACTCTCCTGCAGCTAAACCTCATCAAAACAAGTCAAAAACAGATATCGCACATACTGCAAAATCAACTTCTGGCAAAGCAAAATACCGTTTACAACAAGCCGAAATGAGTATTGTGGCTGAAAACAGTCAAAATTCTACACATGGAAGTGCTAAAAAGAGCACACAACAAAGTCAAAACAATACTGAGTTAGCAGTAAAAGTTATGACAACAAGAGAAAAAACCGTTACATTACAAAGGAATGTAACCAAACTAAATCAAACTTTACGTTTAAAAGACCAACGTATTCAACTTCTGAATGCACGTTTGGCAGAGTTACAACAGCAGTTACAAGCACAGCAACAGACTCATAAGCAAAAGCATTAAGTTAAAACCAGAGTCAGCTCGCTTTATATTGCAAATATTTATTTTTTAAGGGGAAAGTAATGTTATATGTGATTCCATTCATCATATTGCTCGTGGTCGCTGTCATTTTAAAAAAACGCGAAAATAGCCAAAAGCAAGAGTCGAATTCCCCTAAAACAATAAATAGAAAAACCAATAAAAAAGCGAACTCTAAATCAAGTAAAAACTCGCGTGAAAAAACTAAAGTAAATGTAGTTGAAGAATCTATTCCCTCTACTCCACAAAGCAGTCCTGTTCCAGACGCTGTTCGTCAGAAGATTCAGCTACTTATTCAAGAAAAACAATTCTCAGCCGCTGAAGCTCAAGTCAATCAGGCGCTCAAAAAAGATAATACGCAACATGAACTTTATTTATTGCTACTTGAGATTCATATTGCACAAAAAGATGAGTTTGCAATAACTCAACTGATTAGCCATATTCGTAGCTTAGCGCTCAATGAAATAGCCATTCAAGCAGAAGCCAGACAAAAAGAATATGAGTCATCAAGACAACCAGATGCGATCGATTTTCCTCAAGCTCAAACATACCAAGAGCCAAAAAATACATCTGATGCAACAGCTCAGTTTGATCAATTAACAACAAGTTCTTCTGAAACTTCTTTTTTTGATGAATTGCAGCAAGACTATACCCCTGTAAAGCAAGAACCTGCTGTTGAAGTTGAACCTTTAGAGTTTAACTTTTCATTTGAGCAAACCACGACTACCGAAAGTACCAGCCAACCAACACACAAATCAGAGTTATCGCCATCTCAAGAAACAAATGAGCTAGCTGACCTAGAGTTTTCTTTTGACTTGGCACCTCTGCATGAATCTGAGGAAAAAAACCAGACAATAGCAGCACCAGCAGCTCAAGAGAACACCAATGCTTTGGATTTTAATCTTGAATTAACCCATGAAGATCCAGAAGTAAAACCTAATGAACAGATCTCATCATTAGATGAGCTTAAATTGGTAGAACAAGCGCCATTAGACTCGAATTCAATCGCACCTCTTGAGTTTTCGCTAGACGAGCCTGCATTAGTTACAGCACCAGAGATTGAAACTCAAAACCTTGTAGACTTAGTACGTGAAGAAACTACCCCAGATCAAACCAAAGATCCCCTTGTAGAAGCTTTTCCAGAATTAAAACAGTTAGATGAAAATGAACTTGATCTAAAACTAGCTGAGCAATACATCAAGTTAGGAGCCTACCCAGCAGCTCAAGCCTTATTGGCAAGCAATGAGCAAAAATTCAACACAGAACAACAACAACGCGCGAAAAACTTACTTAATCGCATAGCTTCTTAGAACTGTTCGATTTACCATAAGCAGTCAGAGATGACTGCTTTTTTATGCCTGCAAAAATATGAAAAAAATAGCCTTATTTTATATGGGTGGTACTTTTGGTTGCATTGGTGAACCTCTAGCTCCTATGCCTTATGAGCAATTCTTACCTCAACTTGAAAAAGTGATTCCCCCACACTTAACAGTTGACTGCTTTGCTGCACCCAATATTGTTGATAGCAGTGCATGCACGGCACCTGATTGGTTACGCCTGATTCAACGTATACAACAACTACAACTTGAAGGTTATCAGCATTTCGTTGTTATTCATGGTACAGACACGCTCAGTTATGCGGCTGCGACCCTAGCCCGCTTTTTGGGCCAAAGCTGTCATATTGTGATCACCGGTAGCCAATACCCGTTACTCAATATTCAAGGCGATAACACCCGTGAATTTACTGATGCAATTGAAAACTTATATCTTGCACTAGAACAAGTGATTGCTTTACCTGTGGGTGCTTATCTCGCATTCCACCATCAAGTATTCCACGCGCAGACTGCATTAAAAACGCATACGACTGAACTCGATGCATTTTCAGGGTTAAGTAGTGAAGCTGAGTTTACGCCTCAGCAAAATGAATTGATCGTACAAGATGCCCAAATTGAACGAGCTGCTTCCTTCCAGATTTTAAACTGGATGATGCAACCCATTGCAACACAGCACTTAGTACAGCAATTACGTCATTTACTTTCAGCCCCACCACACTTTTTAGTGTTACAAGGTTTTGGTACTGGCAATATTGCAGTAAACCAAGAATTACTTGCAACATTAGATGAGCTTTACACACGTGGCTGTGTTCCGATTCTTACCACTCAGGTGACATTCGGTGGTATTGATCAACGTTATGCGATTAGTGCATGGACCAAAACTGCAAAAATTGTCATCAGTGATGCACATAGCCATGCAGATCTCTATGCAAAAGCACTTCAAATCTATTTAAAATACCCAACCCCAGAACAATGGCTAAGCCATTGGAACGAAAATTTGCATTAAACAGAGGTAAAGCCATGCAACGTTATGCAGTCGGTATTGAATTTAGCGGAGTTCAATACCGAGGTTGGCAAACACAACAGCCAGGCGTTGCCAGCGTTCAGGAAACGATCGAGCGTGTACTGAGTAAAATTGCAGATGAGCCCATTGCACTTCACGGTGCGGGTCGTACTGATGCGGGAGTACATGCAACAAATATGGTGGCGCACTTTGACACGAACGCTATTCGTCCAGAAACGGGGTGGTTAAGAGGGGCAAATAGTCAACTACCTAAAGATATTTCCATTCAGTGGATTAAACTGATGGATGAAAATTTTCATGCCCGCTTTAAAGCGACTGCTCGACGTTACCGCTATATCATCTATAACGCACCGCATCGCCCAGCACTATTACACAAGCAAGTTACGCACATTTACCAAAAGCTAGACGTGCAAAAGATGATTAAAGCTGCTAGTAAATTTGAAGGAACGCATAACTTTGAAACTTTCCGTGCAGCAGCATGTCAATCAAACCAGCCTGTTCGACATGTAAAACATTGCCGTTTATTTGAACATGGACGCTATTTAGTTTTAGATATTCAAGCAGATGGTTTTTTACACCATATGGTGCGTAATATTGTCGGTTGCTTACTCGAAATTGGTCAAGGTATGTATGAGATTGATCATATCGATGCAATGTTTGCGGCGCAGGATCGTAAGGCGGCTGGGGTAACAGCCCCACCCGACGGTCTTTATTTTATTCAGTGTAATTATCCTGAACAGTTTGATTTGCCGCAGCCACCACTTGGGCCACATTGGCTAAACTTACCGGAGTAAGCTTAGCCAACTTTACATATACTTATCTAGCGATGCTGCTTACGCTTACGGTATTCCACAGGTGTTTCATTCGTCCAACGCTTAAATGCACGATAGAACGTACTTGGTTCAGAGAAACCTGTTAAATACACAATACGTTCAACACTCTCATTGGTATTTGCCAGAAGCTTTTTAGCCAAACGACAACGATAGTCAGAAAGTATTTGTTGAAAACTGGTATTTGCCTCACTGAGCTGAGTACGTAAGCGACGTGGAGTAATATTCAACTGAGCAGCAACCGTTTCTAGCGTCGTTTCTCCACTTTCAAGTGTTGAACCAATCGCACGGCGAACTTCGCCCACTAAATCATAGCGAGCCAATTCCTGTAGTTTTTCAATCGCGAGCTGCTCATGCAACTGCAATAACTCAGGCTCTGCTTGCCAAAGCTGAAAATCTAGAATAGCTGGATCAAAATATAAACGTGTCTCTTTCTGACCTAAGCTAACTGGGCAACCAAATACACGGAAATATTCATCCTCAGAAGCTCCTTCGCTAAAATTAAAATCGATGAAGATAGGATGAAATTGTCCTTCAGTAATGAACTTAAAAAATCTAAGCACGCCCGAAATTGCACATTCAGAGAAATGACGATTGACGAGATTGTCAGCACCAATCTGTTCACCATTGGTTAAATAACAACGTCCTTCTTCAACTACTAGTTTTGCATCAAATGCATCACTAATCAGTCGCTGATAAGCTAAGGCACGTTTTAAGCCTTCACCAAAGGTTTCACTACTAATAAATAGATGTTCAATCACCTGCCCTCGATACAAAGGCAAATGCTCACCTAAATGCAGACCGATGTCTGGATCTTTACTGACTTCCTGAGCGGCAGTCCAAAAGGCGTACTGTGCACTTAACGGTGTACGTGCATTGGTATCGACCTGATTTAAAGCAACTCCCGCTTTGGTTAATATTTCTTCTGTTGGCAAACCCGCACGACGAATCGCTTGGTAGCCAAAGCGTAATACAACTGATGCATCTGTTAGCTGACCCACGCAGTGCCCTTCCATGTAGATACTTCATTGATATTTAGGGCTGTTGACCTTTATGCAATTAACAGTCCCTAATAACTATGATTTTAGATTAGCGTTGATTGACCAAACTGACAACAGAATTACACTTCTTTTGTGAAAAAAATTACATCTTTTTTTATTAGTCATACTTTAACCAGATGCTTTAGCAGAAGTGTGTCTATCTTGTTTTTTTTAAAAAAATTGACTATAATTTGCGCCTTTCCAATTTGATCATCAGGTAGGCTATGGCCAATAAAGAGGAACTCATTGAGTTCGAAGGCGTTGTCACCGAAACGCTTCCTAATACGATGTTCCGTGTACGTCTTGAAAACGGTCACGAAGTTATTGCACACATTTCTGGTAAAATGCGTAAACACTATATTCGTATTCTTACTGGCGACAGTGTAAAAGTCGAAATGACTCCATATGACTTAACTAAAGGTCGTATTACGTACCGTGCTCGCTAATTAGTGAATGCAAAAAAGCCACTTTATGATGTGGCTTTTTTATTGCGTTATTTATTCACTTAAGCGACTGGTTTTACATCCCACCGTTTGGCATTCACGCAATCTTTCTTGCAGCCAATGGTTTCTTTCTTGCGTTGTCTGTAAACGACATTGCACGTCTACACTATTCCTATTTGAATCTGTACACTCGGCGTCACGTTGACGTATCCATGCAAGCTGAGACTTCTTAAGAATATTTTTCTGCGCGGTGTTTAACTTTACTCGCAGTGCTTGATAATTCTTATTCAAATCTGCATCAGCACTCGCATAAATTTTATTTGTACAGTAAATATCATCGTAAGTATTGCGGGCACTATCACAGTTATCTGCATAGACTGAAGTCATGCCAAAGCTGCATAAAAAAGCAAAAACTATTTTTCTCATACTATTCGTCCTTAAGTTTTCTATAAAATTATTATTAAAGTAGTTCGGAAGTAATTGATAAATCGAAAGACAAATTTACCTTCCATTTATCATAATCCTCCTTTTTTACTTTACAAGCTTGTAAATACAACCTATTGTTCTTTAATAATAAATATAATTTCATATAGTGAGAAAAATGAACATATATACCCGCTGCCAAATTGGCTTATTATCTTTCATCATTATTTGTCTTAACGGTTGTGCTAGCCACCCACGTCAATCCGTAGATTTACAGGAATATTTAAAAGGCTTTTTAGGAAAATCATCGGCGACCATTCAACAAGATATCAATCTACGTAGTCTTGGTTTTCAAGTCGCCAATACACCGCAAAAAACACCCAATCAGCTCATCTATACGATTTTGCGTCCTTTAAGCATTCCTATTCCGATGGTGAGTAATGTTGATATGAGAGGAAGCTCTATTCCTGTCCAATCAGGAAATCTGAGCGGCAATTCTTATGATATTAATTTCAATTGCAAAGTGATTTTCCAGCTTAAAAATGACATTGCCGAGTCAATTCAATATGAAGGTAAAGCCTGTTAAAACATAGGCATAAAAAAACGCAGCTCAACGCTGCGTTTTTTTATAATAAGCTTTTAAGCAAGAGCAGCTACAACAGCCTCACCCATTTCAGCCGTACCTACTTTTGTCATACCTTCAGACATAATATCTGCTGTACGCAAACCTTGATCAAGCACTTGACCTACTGCATCTTCAATTGCTTTTGCAGCAGCTTCTTCACGGAATGTGTAGCGAAGCATCATTGCAACTGAAAGAATAGTTGCTAATGGGTTTGCCACATTTTGACCCGCGATATCAGGTGCAGAACCATGGCAAGGCTCATACATACCTTTGCCATTTTCATCTAACGAAGCCGATGGCAACATGCCGATTGAACCTGTAAGCATTGCTGCTTCATCAGATAAGATGTCGCCAAACAAGTTACCCGTTACGATCACGTCAAACTGTTTCGGTGCACGTACAAGTTGCATTGCAGCGTTATCAACATACATATGTGAAAGCTGAATATTTGAATAATTTGCTTGCTGTAAATCAGTAACTGTTTGCTTCCAAAGCTCTGTAACTTCCAAAACGTTAGCTTTATCTACAGAACAAACCTTTCCACCACGTAAGCCTGCAAGTTCAAAAGCTACTTTTGCAATACGCTTAATTTCGCTTTCAGAATAAACGTCGGTGTTATAACCTTGCTTTTCACCGTTTTCGAGTTCACGGATACCACGTGGCTGACCGAAATAGATACCGCCAGTCAATTCACGAACAATTAAAATATCTAAGCCAGCAACAATTTCAGGCTTTAAGCTCGAAGCATCTGCTAATTGCGGATATAAAATCGCTGGGCGCAAGTTAGCAAACAAGTTAAGTTCACTACGAATTTTTAAAAGACCACGTTCAGGGCGAATAGAACGCTCAATGGTGTCCCATTTTGGTCCGCCTACCGCACCTAATAAAATTGCATCAGCTTTTTTTGCTTGTTCACTTGTTACTGCTGGGTACGGTTCACCATGCGCATCAATTGCCGCGCCGCCTAATAAGCCATGTTCCCAAGTTAACGATAAATTAAATTTTTCATTTACTGTATTTAATACTTTTTCTGCCGCCCCAACAATTTCAGGACCAATACCATCACCAGCTAAAATTAAAATCTGTTTAGACATGAACTTTTTCCATTTTCCAAAGACAAGCAGTGCTACAACTACCGCGGTGTTAGTTTTTTCTGCTCAAGGAATTCACCTAGTCCTGTTGTAACATCAAATGGTCGACAAAAACGGCGAATGACATGCCCATCTTGTTCTAAATCGACACATAATGGATCTGGTACAGAAACATTCAGCAAACTACCCGAACGGTTAGATTTGTCTCGGTACATTTTAAATGTATAGCGATGGTTAGCATTAAACTGGTGAATCACATGAAATGTTTCTGCACGATCCGGAGAGATCGGATAGAAACGAATCACCACTTCATATTGTTTAGCAGGCACTGATAAATATAAGCTGTTAGTTTGGCTAAGCACTGAACCTTGTAATCTCACAATCCCTTGATGAATTGCCTGATTACTAATTCTTCGTGTTTGCGCATCCACTACAGTAATATCATTTAGTCGTTCAAATTCACAACTCTTCGCGCCCGAACAATATATTGCTGCATTCTGCCCCAAATTTTCTTGTTCAGCCTGCTTAATGCGGACAGTATCCACTACATTGTAAGTGCTTTGACAAGCACTGAGTGTTATTGCGCACAGGCTCAACAAAAAGCTATGAGTAACGTTCCTCTTCATTGTTCAAGCCCAATCCTCATCTAGTGCATAATTCTAAGGTGTTTTTATGCTTTAGCATGTTAGCAAGAGTTTGAACGCTACGCCATGGCTATGTTTAAAATGTACCGAAAGGTTAATTCAACTCTTGGAATACCCAAGGACGAACTTGTTTAGTTTTTTCTTCATAAGCGCGAATTGCGTCCGCATTTTGAAGAGTTAAACCAATATCATCCAATCCATTTAACAAGCAGTGCTTACGAAATGGATCAACTTCAAATTTAAACGCTTCACCTGTTGGAGTACGTACTTCTTGAGCGGCTAAATCAATTGTTAATTGATATCCCTCATTAGCAGCACATTCTTTAAATAACTGCTCAACTGTTTCTTCTGGCAAAATGACAGGTAACATGCCATTTTTGAAACAGTTATTAAAGAAAATATCAGCAAAGCTTGGTGCAATAACCGTACGGAATCCATATTCATTTAATGCCCAAGGCGCATGCTCACGGCTTGAACCACAACCAAAGTTAGTACGAGCAATTAAAACTGTTGCTCCTTGATAACGAGGCTGGTTTAAAACGAAATCCGGATTTTTTGGACGTACTGAATTGTCTTGTCCTGGATAACCTTCATCTAAATAACGAAGTTCATCAAATAAATTATCGCCAAAACCAGTGCGTTTAATCGACTTTAAAAACTGTTTTGGAATAATTAAATCTGTATCAACATTGGCACGATCTAATGGTGCAACGATACCTTGTTCAACTGTATAAGCTTTCATGGTTTGCTCCAGATCGAATTAAAATGAACGAACATCAACGAAGTGACCAGCGATTGCAGCCGCTGCCGCCATTGCTGGGCTCACCAAGTGAGTACGACCACCATTGCCTTGACGGCCTTCAAAGTTACGGTTAGACGTCGATGCACAATGTTCACCTGGTTGTAACTTGTCTGCATTCATTGCTAAACACATTGAACAACCCGGCTCACGCCATTCAAAGCCAGCTTCCAAGAAGATTTTATCCAAGCCTTCTTTTTCAGCCTGTTGCTTAACTAAACCAGAACCCGGAACAATCATGGCTTGTTTAATGGTAGATGCCACTTTACGTCCCTTAACCACCTCAGCCGCAGCACGGATGTCTTCAATACGAGAGTTCGTACAAGAACCAATAAACACACGATCAAGCTGAATATCAGCTAATGCCTGACCTGCATTTAAACCCATATATTGATAAGCACGTGTCCAATCATTACGTTGTACGTCATCTTTCGCTTGTTCTAAAGTTGGCACAGCTTCAGTAACTGGAATAACCATTTCTGGTGAAGTTCCCCAAGATACTTGTGGTTCAATTTCTGCGCCATTTAACTCAACTACAGCATCAAACACAGCATCTTCATCTGAATGCAATGTGTTCCAGTAAGCAACTGCTTGTTCCCATTGCTCACCTTTTGGTGCATAGCTACGACCTTTCACGTATTCAATAGTTTTGTCATCAACAGCCACCATACCGACACGCGCACCTGCTTCAATCGCCATGTTACATACCGTCATACGTCCCTCAATCGACATATCACGGAAAACTTGACCACCGAACTCGATTGCATAGCCCGTACCGCCAGCGGTACCAATTTTACCGATAATCGCCAACACCACATCTTTTGGTGTTACGCCTTTACCCAATACGCCATCTACGCGAACCAACATATTTTTAGATTTTTTCTGAATCAAGCATTGTGTTGCTAAGACATGTTCAACTTCAGATGTTCCAATACCATGCGCCAAGCAACCAAAAGCACCGTGAGTGGCTGTATGTGAATCGCCACATACCACCGTCATGCCCGGTAAAGTTAAGCCCTGTTCAGGCCCAACTACATGCACAATCCCCTGACGAATATCATTAATACTAAATTCAACAATATTAAAGGCCTTACAGTTGTCATCTAAAGTTTGAACTTGAATACGAGATGTATCATCTTCAATACCAGCGATGCCTTGGTCACGTTCCTTTTTAGATGTTGGAACGTTGTGGTCTGGTGTAGCAACGTTTGCACTTAAACGCCATGGTTGACGATCCGCAAGTTGCAAACCTTCAAATGCTTGTGGACTTGTCACTTCATGCAATAAATGACGGTCAATGTATAGTAAACATGAGCCATCATCACGCTGTGAAACAACGTGGTCATCCCACAATTTGTCATATAAAGTTTTGCCTGCCATGTCGTCTTGCTCCATTGGACTGGGTAATTCTGATCTTTATTCGATTATAGCCAGAGTTTCACATAAATCTAATTTATCATTTTTATAAATTAGAAAACTTTTTGGAATAAATTATAACTTCCATAAGGTGCATCAAATTTAATAAATCGTTTTTGTTAATGATTATCATTTGCATAATCAATTTTTAATCTTATACTCTAATGCCTATACTAAAAATATCTAAAGTGGCTAAAGAGAATGATCATGGCTAATATCCAAAAATTCGTTATAAATAATCAACGTACCTTAAAGAAAACCTTAAGCTATTACATTATGCATATTACTGTCGCAATGCTAGTCGCATACTTTGTAACAGGTAATATCTGGATGGCTTTAACATTAAGTATGCTTGAACCAACCGTACAAGCTTTTGCTTTTTTCTTCCATGAAAAAGTTTGGGCTGCTAAAGATCGCCGCATATCAGCCTTAGCTGAAAAAGAAACAACAGCTTAGGCTAAGATTAGTGCGGTAATTCATAACTTTCTCACTCGTTTTGCTGCAAGCATGATACGATTTTGGCTCGGCAACTTTAGCCCCTCGATTTTTCTATTCCAAGTTGAGTTGTATTATGAATCTTGCAGCCTTTGAAGCTTTTGTAAAAGTTATGGAAACAGGGTCTATCTCTGTGGCAGCAGATCAGTTATTTATTACTCAACCTGCCGTTACCAAACGAATTCACAGTTTAGAAGAATATTTTGGCGTAAAACTATTTGAATCTGCAGGCCGAGGTGTTCAGGCAACTCATGCTGCACATTCATTACTTCCTAAAGTTAAAAACTGGTTAAATGAGCTGGGTGATATTCACCATACGCTGAGCCATGAACAAACTCAGGTACAAGGCCGCTTAAAAGTCGGTACGAGTCATCATATTGGTTTGCATCATTTACCTGCACCACTTAAGCATTTTGTTCAGCAATTTCCTCAGGTTACTTTAGATGTGCATTTTGTTGATTCAGAGCAAGCTCATGAACAAGTACTGGCTGGTGATCTAGAACTCGCATTTTTAACGCTTCCTCCTTCAGGAGATGAGCGTCTTAACTATATTACAATTTGGAATGATCCTTTAGTTTTTGTTGCGGCCCCTTTTCATCCGTTGGCACAAAAAAAGAATCTCACCTTACAAGATTTAATTGAATATCCAAGCTTATTACCCGCTGCACAAACTTATACTGCTCAAATCACTTTAGCTGAGTTTGAAAAACAAGGACTTAAACCCAAAATTACCATGAGCAATAACCCTCTTGAGTCTATTCGCATGTTGGTGTCAATTGGTTTGGGTTGGTCAGTTTTACCAAAAACTCTGTTGAATCAGGATATGCAGCAGCTTGATTTGAATGTTGAGATGAATCGTCAATTAGGTATGGTTTGGCATCCTGCACGCACTCAATCTAGAGCCATGCAGGAGTTGATTAAAATGATGCAGGATGCATAAAAGACTCTCATCTAAGCATCTACTCGAATTTAATTTATCCAAGCTTTAAGAGGCTTCTAATTTGTTGCACCATTTGGTTTTCATCAAGCATATGATGGGGAATCGTCATCGTTAATAGCTGATCTGATCGAAAATGGCGGTCTACTTCAAGCATAACGTGAGTTTGATTAGGTTCAGCAACGAAAGAAACTTCAACCTCATTAAATCCGCTAAACATATGTGAAGAGACAAATTCAAGCTCTTGGTAACAACCAATCGTTGATCTAAAATTTCGCGCAGTCAGCTGCCCTTTTTCTACATCTACTGTCGATAAAACAAAGCCACATCGCTGCATAGCCTGTAGAAACATTTGCATGGCTGGAGTTGGCAGAACCTTTAGATAATCACGATCAGTTGCATCTAATCCCCAATCAACATCCATATGGGTTTGAATCCAAACACGTGCACCATTTCTTCGACAAGCAACCTCAGTAATCGGTGTCTCAAATGGTAGTTGAATACTAAAAGGGAAAGAATGCGCTTGATGTGCTGGCAAAAGGAATCGAGAGTTCACTAACCACTCTTGTAAAACTAAAGGTTGGTTAAACTCATGATCACCGGATTCGACTTCTGCCATCGTCACTAATTGCAAATAAAGACCATTAATCTCTTTATCAGATGCTCCACCTTTAAAGCTAATTTCTCCATGCAATGTGCTGCCTGCTTGCAAGCTTGGGTTCTGTAAAACAGTTTCTACCGTCACACCTTGAAGACCCAAACCAGACATAATTTTACTAAACATTTTTTCTCTAACCTTTCGAATTATTTCCTGTCATCTGTAGCAGCATATTTATTATTAAAGTGCATCATCTCCAGCGAGCTGAATCTTACCATCTGCAACTTCATTCATAAATTGGTCATAGTCATTTAGATTACGTTCTGCATATTCTTCTGCATACGTTTGTAATACTTCTACTATCGTATTACCTTCGCCAAGATATCCCATAAGTACATCTGCATTTCCAGATTTAGCGTGGGCATGAGCTAAGGCTAAACCACAACTTTCGGCATACTCATAGAAATACTCATCATCCATGTCACTAAGATCAACCGAAATTTTCATATCACGTAACTGACGTACATGAAAATGTTGATTTGATATGGAAGAGAATCCAAGAAATATATCACTTGCGGCCTGCATGAGCTGCTGACCATGCACTACACGCTCACCTTCGTGATTTACCTTGTCTACAAATAGCGGGCTGAGAATTGATGGATTCGCTTCTTTCATTTGTAAAATTAACGGTTCCCGATCTGCATCTTGAAATAATGCAATCGCTGATCGTGTACCAACACTTCCAACACCCACTACTTTCAAAGCTACATCTGTACGTTGATAACGATCAAAAAGCACTTGGCGATCATATTTCAAAGAATCACGGTATTTTTGAAAAAATACATCAACATCTTTACCAAATGGCTCATCCATACTTGGATGCCATAATAACGGCGCATCATCCACAAAATGACGAAACCCTGTATCTTGATCTTGCTGGGTAAGCTTTGGCAAAACAGAGTACGCAGTTCTTTTCTGTGCTGAATCGAGATGCTTCTCGCGTTTCTTTCTTAGTTTTCGACACTCAGTATTTTCTAATAATGTACTGGCATCAACTTTTTCATACCAAACTTGGAGTGGTGAAAGTTCTGTAATTTCTAATAAGTGCTGACGATAACTATTCAGCATTATTTTAATTGCTTTTAATCCGACTTTCTCTGCAAGATGAATATCACGCGCCGCGATCACAAAACTGGTTGCTAAGCGCTTTACATCCCATTCAAACGAGGCAACTAAAGTTTCGTCAAAATCATTAATTCCAAATAACAAATTACGTTCTGGACTTGCAAAACCACCAAAATTACTTAAATGACAATCACCACAAATCTGTTGAAATAAGCCTGAATTTGTCTGCTCCCACGCTTGGTCAAATAGCATCAAAGAAGGCATGCCACGATAAAATGTAAATGGAGAAACACTCATCCGTTTTGCACGAATCGGCTTGAGCTTTTCTAAACGTCCTTGGTTACTCCAATCATAGACCGTTAAAGCAGTTGTACCTTTTGGTCGTTCAGAAAGCTTTGATAGCTGTTCACGTGGAACTTTTTTACGTTGAGCCTTACCTAATTTGAAACCTTCGCTTTTATTAAGTAATTTCCCCTGATAGCTATGACGTGTTAAATCAATACTTTCATCATTCCAAAGTTGTTTTGGTAATTTAATTTGTGCTGTTTTTGACATTATTTCCTCATTTTTAAATTAAATTTTTTTATATTCTGAAATCTTTGCCAAGATAGAATTTATTTTATTAATCATAGCAATATCTGTTTTTAGCTAAGATTTATAAGAGATATTAAAAAATGATTTTAAATATAATTAAGAGTTGGAAGACCTCAAAACTTTTTAAACTGTTCTTCCAACTCCACAATTTTAAATCGACCAGTCCTGAATGTCCCAATTGTGTTCTTGGGCCAGCTTTTCAAGGCGATCATCAGGGTTTACTGCAATCGCATGAGTTGCATATTCAAGTAAAAAACGGTCATTAATTGAATCGGAATACGCCCAAGACTCAGACACGTTACGGCCTTCCAACCATGCATCTAGACGTGCAAGTTTGCCTTTTTGATAACACGCTAAACCAGCAACTTTACCCGTATATTTTCCGTCAGCCACTTCAGCATTGGTTGCTAAAATTTCGGTAATCCCAAATTCACGGAAAATCGGCGCAGTAATAAAATCACTCGTTGCCGTAATACCCACAATAGTATGGCCTAAATCTTGATGTTTTTTGATTGCATCAAAACCTTTTGGACGCATTTGCGGACGAATGACTTTTTGCATGAACAATTGGTGGAGCTCAGTTAAGTAGTCATTGTCATGCTGCGTTAAAAATCCGAAAACAAATTCATTATAAGCATATGGGTCAAGTTGCCCTGCTTTGTAATCTTCATAAAATTTATCATTCATCTGACGATGATGAACCGGATCAACCAAACCTTCATTGACTAAAAATTCACCCCAAGAATGGTCTGAATCGGTATTTAACAAGGTATGGTCTAAATCAAACAACGCCAGTTTCATGAAAATTCTCGTTTAAACTGAAATTTAAGAAAAAAAATGTAAATCTATCTCCGCTAGTCGATAGAAATTCGTTAAGATCGTAGCAATTTAAACATTTTACTTTGATCTTTTCGAGCTGGACATAAAAAAGTGTTTGTCCCCGCGATTAAAGTCAACGATATAGACAATATTTAGGTAGCCAAATGATCGATTCAGAAGGTTTCCGACCGAATGTCGGGATCATTTTGGCAAACGATGATGGACAGGTTTTATGGGCAAAGCGCATTGGTCACAATGCTTGGCAATTTCCACAAGGAGGCATCCAGTTTGGAGAAACCCCTGAACAGGCACTTTTTCGAGAACTGAGAGAAGAAATCGGCTTATTGCCCGAACATGTCCAGATTATTGCGCAAACCAAAGGATGGCTGCGTTATCGTTTGCCACATCGGTACATTCGGTCAGACTCTGACCCCGTATGTATCGGACAGAAACAAAAATGGTTTTTACTGAAGTTAACTGCACCTGCAAAAAATATTCAGTTAAACCTCTCCGACCCGCCCGAATTCGATGAATGGCAGTGGGTTAGCTATTGGTATCCTCTTGGACAAGTGGTGAACTTCAAGCGTGATGTTTATCGTAAAGCCATGGTGGAGTTGTGTACACAGTTGCCGATGCAACAATTACCCTAAAAATCATTTATCTAGCAAATGATTTTTATTAAAAGTGCTGTTATAAATACATTCATAGTCTAAAAAAATACTGGAGTATACATCCATGTCAAACATGCAACTCGACACTCTACGGCGCATTGTCCAAGAGGTTAATGCGTCCGTCAGTTTGCATGAATCATTAGACATCATGGTTAATCAGGTTGCTGAGGCCATGAAAGTGGATGTTTGCTCTATTTATTTACTCGATGAACGCAATCAGCGTTATGTATTAATGGCCTCTAAAGGCTTAAATCCAGAATCTGTAGGCCATGTTTCTTTACAACTCGGTGAAGGCTTGGTCGGTCTGGTCGGGCAACGCGAAGAAATCGTTAACCTTGACAATGCGCCAAAACATGAGCGGTTCTTGTATTTACCTGAAACAGGCGAAGAAATTTATAACTCTTTCCTCGGCGTACCAGTCATGTATCGTCGTAAGGTTATGGGCGTTTTGGTTGTCCAAAATAAACTTCCTCAAGATTTTAGTGAAGCTGCCGAGTCCTTTTTAGTTACACTGTGTGCTCAGCTTTCTGGCGTTATTGCTCATGCTCATGCAGTGGGTAATATTGACGTATTTCGTAAGCCGAGTAATGGACCTGCCTACAAAACCTTTCAAGGCGCTTCAGGTGCAGGCGGTGTTGCTTTAGGTCGCGCTATTATTTTATATCCACCTGCCGATTTGGGTTCTGTGCCTGATCGTGAAGCAGAAGATATTAGCGATGAACTTCGAATTTTAGATCAAGCCATTTCATCAGTACGTTCAGAGATTCGTTCTCTGGATGAAAAAATGCATGATTCTTTAATGGCTGAGGAACGCGCTTTATTTAGTGTTTTCTTAAGAATGCTAGATGAAAATGCATTACCAGCAGAAATTAAAGAACTTATCCGTGATGGACATTGGGCACAAGGTGCAGTACGTCGTGTCATTGAAAAACACACTGCCCTATTTGCACAGATGGAAGATGACTATCTTCGTGAACGAGTTTCCGACCTTAAAGATTTAGGGCGACGTATTTTAGCCTCTTTGCAAGAAGAAGACTCTAGCCATCGTGACCTGAGTCCAGACAGTATTTTAATTGGTGAAGAGATTAGTACTGCGGCACTTGTAGAGTTGCCAGTAGACAATATTGCAGCGATTGTGACATCCGAAGGTGCAGCCAACTCACATATGGTGATTGTTGCTCGTGCATTAGGTATTCCAACTGTAGTTGGTGTAACTGAACTACCAGTGAACACACTTGATGATGCAGAAATGATTGTGGATGCCTATCAGGGCCGTGTTTTTGTAAACCCTCCACGTCGTTTACGCCAACGCTATAAAGAAATCCAAAAAGAAGATGAGCAAATCGCAAAAGATCTCAAACAATACGAGACCAAAGAAGCGATTACTCCAGATGGTGTGTCTGTTCAGCTCTATGTAAATACAGGCCTCATGATTGACGTAGTACGCGGAGTACAACGTGGTGCTCAAGGTGTCGGTCTATACCGAAGTGAAATTCCATTCATGTTACGGGAACGTTTCCCAGGTGAAGAAGAACAACGCGCAATCTACCGTCAACAGTTGAGTCACTTTGCCAACAAACCTGTGGTGATGCGAACACTGGATATTGGTGCCGATAAAGACTTGCCTTATTTCAGTATTGAAGAAGAAAACTCGGCATTAGGTTGGCGTGGTATTCGTTTCACGCTTGATCATCCCGAGATTTTTTCTTCGCAAATTCGCGCCATGCTCAAAGCCAGTATTGGTTTAAATAATTTGCATATTTTATTGCCAATGGTCACTACAGTCAGTGAAGTCGAAGAAGTACTTTATTTACTTGAGCGTGACTGGATTGCTGTGCAAGAAGAAGAGCAAGTTAAAATTACCAAACCAAAAATTGGAATTATGGTTGAGGTGCCGAGCGTACTGCTACAAATTGATGAGTTTGCTGAACTCGTCGATTTCTTCTCGGTCGGTTCAAATGACTTAACACAGTATTTACTTGCAGTTGACCGTAATAATCCACATGTGGCTAACGTTTACTCACACTTCCATCCATCCATTCTACGTGCGCTAACTCGCTTAGTTAAAGAATGCCATGAATATAAAAAACCTATCAGTATTTGTGGTGAAATGGCAGGTGATCCATTATCAGCAATCCTGCTCATGGCAATGGGCTTTAATACCCTTTCAATGAGCTCGAGTAATATTTTGCGTGTACGAAAAGCAATTTGTCATGTACCAATGACAGATGCACAAAAATTGCTGGATGATGTCATGAAAATGAATAATCCACTCATCGTGAAAAGTTGGCTTGAGTACTATTTTAAAACTCACGGTTTAGCTGATATGGTTAAATCGAATCGAATCGTAAATGTTTAATATATAAACAATAAAGGAGAGCAATGCTCTCCTTTATTCCTTTGAGCTCGCTTCTACTACAATTAAATATAAAAATTTCATCTCACCATTGCTCCCCCATCTTAATCTTTTAAATAAACGTACAATCGGTTTTTTAAATCAATATTGACAGTTTAATCCATTTGAAAAATAAGACTCCTACTCCTAGTATATTTACAGAGCGTTATTAAAAGATCTTACGTTGTTCCAACAATTGAAGAGGTAATTCTATGCATCGTTATTTACAAGTTTCATCTTATTTTTCCTCTTGTTTTTTAACCTTCATGCAGTAAATTGGAGGAATAACAAGTAAAGGAATCTGATGCATTATTAAATAAAATATAATGGCCGACATCTCAGTGAAAAGACTTTTAAACGGTTTCTCTCACCATTTGTTCTCCCATTTCTTTATTTAGTAAACATGAGTTTTTAAACCAGAAGTCCAGGAAAATGAGCCCTAACATTTTTACGAAGAGCTCAATAATTATTACCCAGAGAGAATATAACCATGTCAGATGAATCAAAATGCCCTTTTTCAGGCCCTAAATCAAAACCAGAAGTAACGGTCGGTGGTGGCACGCCTAGTTTACACTGGTGGCCAAAACAACTACGCGTCGACCTACTCAATCAACATTCAGAACGCTCTAACCCACTCGGTAAAGAATTTAATTACCGTCAAGAATTTAAAAAACTCGACTACTACACCCTCAAAGCTGATATCAAAAATGTATTAAACGATTCTCAAGATTGGTGGCCAGCCGACTGGGGAAATTATACAGGCTTATTTATTCGTTTAGCGTGGCATGCTGCCGGTACATATCGTATGGGCGATGGCCGTGGTGGTGCTGGTCGTGGTCAGCAACGTTTTGCGCCATTAAATAGTTGGCCTGACAATGCAAGCTTAGATAAAGCACGCCGCTTGCTATGGCCAGTTAAACAAAAATACGGTCAAAAAATATCATGGGCAGATTTATTTATTCTTGCTGGAAACATCGCACTTGAATCTTCGGGTTTCCGCACCTTCGGTTTTGGTGCAGGTCGTGAAGATGTTTGGGAACCAGACAACGACGTAAACTGGGGCGATGAAAAAGAATGGTTAGCTCATCGCAACTCTGAAGCATTGGAAGGCAGCAATCTAGCTGCAACCGAAATGGGTCTAATTTATGTAAACCCTGAAGGCCCACAAGCCAGCGGTGACCCTAAATCAGCTGCACCATTTATTCGCGCGACTTTCGGCAATATGGCAATGGATGATGAAGAAATTGTTGCCTTAATCGCGGGCGGTCATACTTTAGGTAAGACCCATGGTGCTGCCTCTGCTGACCATGTTCAGGCTGATCCTGAGGGAGCATCAATTGAACAAATGGGCTTTGGCTGGTCAAACAGTTTTGGCACTGGTGTTGGTAAAGATGCGATCACTTCAGGTTTAGAAGTGATTTGGTCACAAACACCAACACAATGGAGCAACTACTTCTTTGAAAACCTATTCAAATACGAGTGGGTACAAGAGCGCTCACCTGCTGGTGCAATTCAATGGGTAGCAGCAGATGCTGAGGCAATCATTCCAGATCCATTCGACCCATCAGTTAAACGTAAGCCAACAATGCTTACTACAGATTTGACCTTACGTTTTGATCCTGAGTTTGAAAAGATCTCTCGTCGTTTCCTTAACGATCCACAAGCCTTTGCCAATGCTTTTGCTCGCGCTTGGTTCAAGTTAACTCACCGTGATATGGGTCCAAAAGCACGTTATTTAGGTCCTGAGGTTCCGGCTGAAGATTTAATTTGGCAAGACCCATTACCTGCTGCTAGTGCTATACCGTCTACTGCCAGTATTGATGATGCAAAAGCAAAAATTGTTGCATTAGGACTATCTGCTGGTGAGCTAGTTTCCCTTGGTTGGGCTTCGGCATCAACTTTCCGTGGTGGAGACAAGCGTGGCGGTGCAAACGGAGCACGTATTGCTTTATCACCACAACGTGAATGGGACGTAAATAAAAAAGCAGTTGAGACTTTAACTAAAATTGAAGAACTCAAAGCTTCTACTCAATTATCATTAGCTGATTTAATCGTGCTTGCAGGTAACGTTGGTGTAGAGCAAGCTGCTCAAGCGGCAGGTTTCAATATTAGCGTTCCATTTGCCCCTGGTCGTGTTGATGCATTACAAAGTCAAACTGATGTCGAATCTTTCCAATTATTGCTCGGCCTTGCTGATGGTTTTAGAAACTGGAAAAAAGAAGGAGTCAGCGCAACAACTGAGGCATTATTAATTGATAAAGCACAACAACTGACTTTGACTGCACCAGAGTTAACTGCATTGATTGGTGGCTTACGTGTACTGGGCACCAACTGGGATGGCTCACAACACGGTGTATTCACTCAGCAAGTTGGTGTACTCAGCACAGACTTCTTTACGAACTTACTCGACATGTCTACTGCATGGGCACCTGTTGACTCAACAAGCGAAGTCTTTGAAGGCAAAGATCGTAAAACAGGCGCAGTAAAATTTACCGCAACACGTAATGATTTAGTCTTCGGTTCAAACTCAATCTTACGTGCATTAGCCGAAGTTTATGCTCAGGCAGATGGTAAAGAAAAATTTGTTCAAGACTTTGTTGCTGCATGGACTAAAGTCATGAATCTTGATCGTTTTGACTTAGCTTAATTTAAGCCAAAATGGTAAAAAGCCAGTTCAATTTGAACTGGCTTTTTTAATATCAAGCATCGTTTTTTAAACAGTCAGTTTGTGTCCTTCCCGAATGCAATAAAAAGGATTTGCAAGCTTTGAAGAAGCTTTAATTGCCTGTGCTTGAGCATGCTCTGGGTCTTCTCGGTCTTCATCAGTCAACTGGAAAGTTCGATAATGAATCGCAATAGAACGATGAGCCTGTAAATCGAAGTGCGCATGTAGCGCATCTTGCGGGTTCATATGAACATAGCTCATCAATTCACGTGGCTCATACGCACCTATTGGAAGTAAAGCTACTCGCGGTGCGCCATAACGGGCATGTATTTGCTTAAAATGACCCGCATAACCGGTATCACCCGCAAAGAAACAATGACCTGTTTTAGCCACAACCGAAAAGCCGCCCCAAAGTGCCTTATTCTGGTCGCGTAAACCACGGCCTGAACCATGCTGTGCAGGTGTATAGATTATTCTTAATTCGTGATAAGGAATTTCTTGCCACCAATCCATCTCAATGACATGAAACTCTTTAGGTAGATAAAAACCATTCCCGAGTCCAGTGTAAATTGGCATTGCGAATTTTTTATGTAGCCATTCAAGTGTCGCCAAGTCCATATGGTCATAATGATTATGGCTGAGCAAAACTCCATGAATCGTCGGTAATTGTTCTAGTGCAAAACCTGCTGGGCATACACGGCGTGGGCCACGCCCTTGTGAAGGACTTGCATAATCACACCACACTGGGTCGGTAATAAAGTTATAAGGACCAATCTGAACCAATACCGTTGCATGCCCAACAAACCAAACTTGCCAATCATCCAGATCTGCATGAGGTCGATTTTGCGGCAAAGCTACAGCCGTATTTACACGGGTTTCATATTCATTTTGAATATCCACTTTCCATGTAAAAGACTCACGCGTAACCAACCAACGCAATAACTCTTTTGAGCCACGAGCAGGTGATTTAGGTTGTTGATTATAAAAACGTGTATCCGTTTCATGCCCAGACTCGGGATGACAAAAAGGAGGTTTTATCCATGTATGCGTCCAACAGGACTGAGTCGGCAATTGATATGTTAATGTCGGCTTGTCTTTCATGGGCTTTTCTATGTTTTAGCATCAGCAGAATGGATGTGATCAGGTTTCTATCTTAACGATTAAAACAAATTAAGCTATGGCACTTACACTTATTTATCATATAAATATCCATTTTATCGTGGTCATAGCCAACCTAAGTTAAATTAGAGTGCCATAAAAAACACTTAGATGTGTTGAGTTTATGCGTCAGTAATTACCATTCTTACTAAGACTTCTTGTATAACATAACAATTAGAAGATGACGAAAAGCCGCCATAGAACCTGTCTATTTCATCTTTGTCACCCGTAATTTTTAACTTAAGATTCTTCTGTGCAATAAAAACAATATATTTGGTAACAATTACATTTGGGTAGATCTTAGCGACCTCTAGGTTATAAATTTATTTTATTATTCTAGTTTTTGCATAATATGAGAATTTCTTAAATGAATATTTAAATCCTTTAGAAAATTCTTTGATTAATTAAAAATAATGTATTTATTATTTAATTATTAATATATTTTATGAATTATTAGAGCTTATATTCCTATATTAAATCTTTAATGAAAATTAAAATTCCATTTATTTTATAAATACCTAAATCACCTTCACGCTATATCTATTTATGCTTTATACTTCACTTAAATCATAGTAAGACATTTTTTGGATTAGTCTTATGGAACTACGCCATCTCCGATATTTCATTACCGTTGCTGAAGAATTAAATTTTAGTAAAGCCGCTCTTAAACTTTTTACCGCACAGCCCTCTCTTAGCCAACAAATTAAAGATTTAGAAGAAGACGTTGGTGTACGACTTTTAAACCGCACAAAACGCAAAGTTGAGTTAACAGAAGAAGGCGAAGTATTTTTAGAACATGCTCGACTCACCCTCGCTCAGGCTGAAAAAGCGGTCGCTATGGCACGACAAGTTTCTAAGGCTAAACAGCAATTGTTACGTATCGGTTTCGTTCCCATCGCAGAAATGAAAATTTTCCCTTATGTGCTTCCTAATCTGCGACTACAATACCCAGACCTTACTATTGAACTATCTAATTTAAACAATACTGAACAGCTTAAAGCCTTAAAAAAAGGAGAGCTGGACATTACGTTTACCCGTGAAAATACAGATAGTGATGAAATACAAAGCCAATTTGTTTTAACTGAACCCCTGATTTTCTTACTTCCTAAAAATCATCCACTTGCTCAATATGATCGAATCCCAGTCCATGCCTTACAAGGTATTGACTTTATCATTCCGGCAGCCGAACAATCACAAACCTTACATAACACCATTTTAGATTTCGCTAAAACTCATAACATCGAACTGAATATTGTTCAAAAAGCAGACAGTATATTATTCAATATTAACTCTCTTGGTTCTGGATTAGGCTGTACAATTTTACCTGCCTATGTTGCGCCTTTAGGCATCAAAAATACGATAGTTCGTCCACTTGATGTCGACTTACCAACACTTGATTTATTCGTAAACTATCGTAAAAACTCACAGTCTTTAGGCGTTCAAAAATTCATTGACCAGCTCACGAAAGTATTTCATTTAGATAAAAACTTAAACCACGCTTAATTATTACGAATAATTTTATTATTAAGCGCATGATTAATAAGATCATCTTTATAAAAAAGTATAAATAAATATTCCTTTTATTTATTTTATACTTTTTATAAACAGTTTAATCCACGGTAATGTCCTATTTTACCTAATAGGTAAAATTAAATATCTCATGAATATAAATGAAAAGAATTGAAATAAAATCTATATAAAACCATATATTATTTTCACCATTTAATAAAAAATAATATATTTCCCGTATAATAAAGGAGACTAGGAAAATGGTTGGCGTATTTCAACATCTAGGACGTAGTGTACAAAACCGCCCACATTTCTTTATTGCTTTATTCATAGGTATTGTCACAGCCGGTATTTTGACATGGTTAACATCATGGAAGTGGTCAACTATTTTATTAGTCAGCTGGAATGCTTCCGTTAGCATATATTTACTACATGTTTGGCAACTCATGAAAAGTGCCGACCATTCACAAATGCAACAGCAAGCTAAAAAACAAGATGAAAGCAAATGGGTCATTATGCTGATTGTTTTATTAGCATTAATCATGTGTTTGGTTGCTATTTTAATTCAACTGTCACAACTCCCTTCCGACAGTTCTGCAAAGTTAGGTCATGTGGCTTTAGCTTTACTCACCATTGTGTCTGCATGGCTTTTTATGCATACCGTTTTTGCTCTACATTATGCCCATGATTTTTATATGGCTCTATCTAGAAATGAGGAAAATGGAGGGTTAGATTTCCCTGGTACAAAACAGCCAACTTATCCTGATTTTCTATATTTTAGTTATATTATTGGTACTTCTGCTCAAACTGCGGATGTGTCGATTACCAACAAGCACATGCGTCTTTTAAACTTATTTCACGCTGTGTTGTCTTTTGGATTTAATACCACCATTTTAGCGATCTGCATTAACGTTGCTGCTGGCTTTCTTACCAATTAAAATCTTTATTTGAAAATAAAAAAGCCACCCTTTTGGGTGACTTTTAAGAATATTAGGTTTACAGCAGTTGCCCCATAGTACTTTGTTTTAAGCCTTCACGCTGTTTGATCGTTTCAACATAACGGGTAATAGCAGGATGTGATTCAATCGCATTCATTTTTAACTGCCATAAAAGCATTGCTCCCACACTTACATCTGCTGCGGTAAATTGCTCACCACATACATACGGATTCGCTTCACTCAATCCCTGAACTAAAGCTTGATAAGCATCGTTGTAATCGCCATAGCCAACAAACATTTTTTGCTCAGGTGATACTTCTATGCCTAAAGCTTTATCAACACCTGCAGCTTCCCAAGGGCCCGCCATCACAAATAACCAACGATAGTACAAACCACGTTTCGGATCATTCAAGGCTGGTGCCAAACCTTTATCACTAAACTTATCAGCCAAATAAGCACAGATTGCACCCAACTCATAAATCACGACATCGCCATCTACCAATACCGGTACTTTTCCAAAAGGATTAAGTTTTAGATATTCAGGCGATTTCATCTCGGTCTTATATGCGACTTCAATTCGTTCACATTCAACACCCAACTCGACCAAAAGCCAGTCAATAACTACACCACGTGACTCTTTGTTAGTATAAAGTTTAAGGCTCATTCTTATTGCTCCTTGTTTATCGTAGTTCCTAGTTTACAAATAACTTTTGTCAGTTTTTGTCAGTAGTCCTTTGCATTTCTTGTTTCCACCATCTTTGAAACAGATGTTTTTTAAATTCAGGATATATTTCCTCACTCATTTGCAAGTCATGGATACGATCTATCCGAAAATGGCGAAATGCCTGCCGTAATTCACACCAAGCAGCAAGTACAACTTTGTCATGTAAATACCCTAAAGCAAAAGGCCAAAGTGAACGTTTACTTAACCGTTTTTGTTCATCGCAATAATCGACTTTTATTTTTACTTGTTTACGAATCGCTAAACGTACTTGTTCTACTAAAGCTTCATCAACCGGATGCCAGTAATGTGTAACGCCTAGCGTCATGTCATCGATCAAATATTTCCGGTGCTCGGGTAGAACTGCATAAAGTTTAGAGTAGATTGAAACGGCTGCCGATTTCATTGCCTGATCTGGAACGTCTTTCAACCACTCTAAAGCTAAAAATAGAGCTTCGGCTTCATTCTCATTAAAAGTAACCGTTGGTAATAAGATGTCTTCTTTAAGCTGAAAACCCAAGCCTGCTGAGGCATCAATTCTTACACCTTGCTCACGTAAGCTATCAATATCTCGATAGACACTTCGAACACTAATGTTTAAGCTTTCAGCCAAGACTTGTGCTGTGATTGGGTAACGGGCTTCACGGAGCTGTTGTAAAAGATTTAATAGACGAATTGAACGGCTCATTTTTCTCTTCTTATTGTTTTGTTATTCAGCTTAAAAAAAGAGGGAACGTATTCCCTCTTTAATACTATTTCAATTTAAGCGACATCTACAGTAGGTAACTGAGTATACCCTCTCAAAAAGCTGTGAAGCTCTTGTACATCTTTAGCAATCGTTAAAGGTTGAAACTTTTGCAGAACTTCAACCGAATGTACGCCATAGCCTACTCCAATACGCGGCATCCCTAAACGCTGTGCCATCTCAAGATCATAGCTGCTGTCACCAATCATAACCGCTTGCTCAACATTCACACCAGTTACAGTCAATATTTCCTGCAGCATGAGCGGATCTGGTTTTGAACGTGTTTCGTTGGCTGCCCGAGTCACATCAAAAAGATGAGTACTTTGTGTTTTTGCGATTACACGGTCTAACCCACGGCGGTTTTTACCCGTTGCAACTGCAAGCTTTAAACCTTGGGCTTTTAAATCATGGAGTAGTTCAGAAATACCTTCAAACCATGCGTCACTAGTCGAGTTCGCAATATAGTGATCGCCATATGCCTTTAAGATCGAGTCATGCAATTCTGGCGCTTCTGGAAATAAGGTCTGCATCACCTCAGGCAAGCCTAACCCAATAATACTTTTTGCAGCTTCATCGCTTAGAGACAATTCATGTTGCTCTGCTGCATGTTGTAGGCTCGCAACAATCTGGCCAACAGAGTTATATAAAGTTCCGTCCCAGTCAAAAATTACTAATTCGGTTTTCAGACTCATTTTGCTACTCTCAAAGCCTTTAATAACTGGGTCATGTCTTCCGGTAACGGCGCTTCAATCGGTGGATAACCCGGAATATCTAAACGCATCGCGTGTAAACATAAACGTCGTGCCTGCGGACCTGTGTACTCAGTGGTATGTCCATATTTATCATCACCCAACAACGGATGTCCAATACTTAAACCATGTACACGAATTTGATGGGTACGACCTGATAACGGCGATGCATGAACCAAAGTGGCATTTTTAAAACGCTCTGCAACAACCCATTCGGTTTTACTCGGTTTACCTTCTTTAGACACACGTACACGACGCTCGCCATTGGCTAACTCATAACGAAATAAAGGGGCATCAATGAGTTGTTTATCGAGACTCACCTGACCTTTTACAATTGCCGCATAAGTCTTACGAATTTTGTGCTCACGCAACATATCTTGTAGCAGCTTTAAAGTACTACGTTTTTTGCTAATCATGACCAGACCAGAGGTATCACGGTCAATGCGGTGAATTAGTTCTAAATATTTTTTACCTGTCGCTGCGCGTAAAGCCTCAATCAAACCATACGCCACACCACTACCGCCATGTACAGCAATACCTGATGGTTTATTGATGACTAACAGTCCTTCATCTTCATAGACCACACGGCTAAGTAGGCTCTGTGCTACACCATCACTCACAGGAGCAGCTGTTTCATCCTTTTGTTCATAGCGAATAGGTGCAACACGAATCTGATCTCCAATCTCTAATTTGGTCTCAGCTTTAATACGTTTTTTGTTTACACGAACCTGACCTTCACGAATCAAACGATAAATACGACTCTTAGGTACACCCTTTAAACGCGAAAACAGGAAATTATCAATTCGCTGTCCTGCTTGATGTTCATCCACCTCAAACCAAGTGACACTTTGCCATTGCTGTGTAGAATTCATACTAATATTTAAACCTGAAATTTTGCTAAATTTGATTAATAAATGACCGATTAGCTTAGTTTTTTCACAAGAAATCTAAGCTTAGCCCATAGGCAGATGCTGCAAGGTTTGATATAGTCAGCGCACGGATACCGCCGTAAGTGAACATCTAATAGGGAATTTCCCTGATTGAAACCTCAATCAAAATGATGCTTTCATCACCAGCTCGGATTGGTCCTAAAGAATTATGCCGACGCCGAAGGCTTATTATATCGGCAAAATGACAAACTGTTGCGTTTAATTCAGTTTGTTCAAAAAAATATGTTACCAACTCTAGTTGGTTATGGAACGTAAACTGATACACATCAGACAAATCGCTCCTTAATGTTGCCTTCAGGCTAAAGCGTTGATGCATTGGAACTGCCGAAAGCACCGATACGATGAGCATTCCGTATCAAACTTCCAAAAAGAAGTCACTTCGCGCCCAATGACAGTGAAAGTCATTAACCAATGCACCGCTCACCCGCCAGTGAAGCACTAAGGAAGTCCGATTTAAAGGTTGAAGCAGTATTGCCTACATCACAGACGAGAATCGAAGCTAAGGCTAAATGTAGCCGGTAACAGATGACTCAGACCACAAATATTTTGAGATCTGGGAAATGATCCGTCATGTTCGATGTTCGTTCAGAACCTTTAAGTTTGTGCGATATGTTTGTGTGGGTCACTATTAGGTGTCACACCCATGAAACGTATGTTGATTAATGCAACTCACGCAGAAGAAGTCCGCGTTGCACTTATCACTGGTAATCGTCTTTACGATTTTGATTTAGAGAATCGTACCCGAGAACAGAAAAAATCCAATATCTATAAAGGCCATGTAACCCGCGTAGAACCATCTTTAGAAGCTGTTTTTGTTGAATACGGCGCAGGCCGTCAAGGCTTCTTGTCTATGCGCGAAATTGCTAACAGTTATTTCCAAGCAGACCCACGACAAACTTCAAACATTCGTGAACTTATCACTGAAGGTACTGAATTACTTGTTCAAGTCGAAAAAGAAGAACGTGGCAATAAAGGTGCAGCTCTTTCTACCTTTATTTCACTTGCAGGACGTTATTTGGTTCTTATGCCAAACAACCCGAAAGGTGGCGGTATTAGTCGTCAAATTTCAGGTTCTGTACGTGAAGAGCTAAAAGAGATTCTAGCTTCTTTAAATTTACCACGTGGTATGAGCGTTATTGTACGTACCGCTGGTATTGGCCGTACCCAAGAAGAATTACAGTTAGACTTACAGCATTTGCTTGACCTTTGGGCACAAATCCAAGGCACAGCAAGCTCTGGTCCTTCTCCAATGCTGGTTCATCAAGAAGCTGGTGTTGTTACTCGCGCTATCCGCGATTATTTACGTGATGATGTTGCAGAAATTTTAATTGATAGCGAACAGGCTTATAACGAAGCTTATAACTTTGTTAAAGCAGTGATGCCTCGTCAATTAGACAAACTTAAAACTTATACTTTAAACGAGCCATTGTTTGCTCATTTTGGTATTGAAAGTCAAATTCAAACTGCTTATGAACGTGAAGTAAAACTTCCTTCTGGCGGTTCAATCGTGATTGACCAGACCGAAGCTTTAGTTTCAATCGACATTAACTCTGCGAAATCGACTCGTGGACATGACGTTGAAGAAACTGCGCTTAATACTAATTTAGAAGCAGCAGAAGAAATTGCTCGCCAACTTCGTCTTCGTGACATTGGTGGTTTAGTTGTAATCGACTTCATTGATATGACTAAAGAGCGCAACCAACGTATGGTTGAAGCAAAACTTCGTGAAGCAACTCAAAGCGATCGCGCACGTATTCAGTTTGGCCAACTTTCTCGTTTTGGCTTAATGGAAATGAGCCGTCAACGCTTACGTCCATCTCTTGAAGAAGCAACAGGTTATGTGTGCCCACGCTGTCATGGTACAGGCATGGTTCGTGACTTACGCTCACTTTCGCTTTCTATTATGCGTAAAGTAGAAGAGATCGCGCTTCGTGAACGTCATGGTGAAGTTCAGGTTGAAGTTCCAGTTGAAATTGCAGCCTTCTTGCTTAATGAAAAACGCCATAGTTTGGTGTATTTAGAGCAAACTTCTAGTGTTCGTGTGACTGTTTTGCCTCACCCGCACTTAGAAACACCTCACTACGAAATTCAGTACAATCCAGATGGATTTGCCCCATCTAGCTACGAACGTACTGAAGCAACTCGTTCAAGTGAAAAAGAGTTAGGTTATGAATCTTCTGAATGGCATTTAGAAGAAGCTGATCATGGCCATACTCATGCAGCCCCTGCTGCCAATAACGCAGCTAATCAAAAGAAAGTAAATCAAGCGGCTCAACCTGCTGCTCAGGCAAGCGCTCAAAAAGCAGCAAGCCCATGTGCATGGTTAGAAAACCTTTTTGTTCAAAAACAAGCTCAAACAGTTGATCAATCTCGCTCAGCACAAAATGCTGCTGCTGCAATTGAACAAATGGTGAATACAGGCGCTGTTAGCCGTGGGCAGTTTGGACAAGTTGTAGCACCAGCTGTTGCTGAAGTTACTTCGGCTCCATCTAACAATGCTTATATTTCTCAATCTCCTGTTAAGCAGGAAGCACGTGAGAATGTTGAAAAAGACGATAAAGTACAACAGCAGCGTCCAAACAACAAAAAACGTAAGCACAAAGAGCAACGTGAACAACATCAGCACCACCACAATCAAGAACCACAGCAACAACAGGTTCATGAAGAGGTTGTACAGTTATCACGCCAAGAGCAACGTGAATTAAAACGTCAACAAAAGCGTCAACAGCAAGACCAGCCGCATGCACAACATCAAAATGATGGGCAACAAGCTGAACATGCTGTACCACGTCGTGACCGTAATAACCAACAACGTCCAAACCGTCCGAATCGCCACCGCGATCCAAGCGTATTAAATGAAAATCAAAATACGCCGGCACCAGCAGTTGTTGATGAAAAACAAATTAAGGTTGATTTGATTGATGCTCCACAGCATGAAGTCATGAATACAGCCTTAGTCATCAATGTTGATCAAGCACAAAGCGAAATTATTGCTTTAACGCCTGAGCAACCTATTGAACGCCCTGAAAAAGCACCTGTTGTTGAAGCTACTCAAGAACCAGCTCCAGCACCAGTTGTGGCAGTGGAAGAGACGGTAACTGCTGAAGCAGAAGTTCCTCAACCAAAGGCTGAGAAAACTCAACCGCAAATTCAACGTGCAAGTAATGATCCTCGTATGCGTCGCCGTGAACAACGCAATGCAAAACGTGCTAAAGCTGCTGCACCATCAATTGCCCCATCGCAAATTCCAACGTTGGCGCAATATACAATTGGTAGCTTGATCCGTCATGTTTACGGTGAAGACTGCACAGTACTGATTGAACAGTTTGGTTTAGTTCCAACATTCAATCGTGCATTGCAAAAATTTGCAGAGCAATACGCAAGTACTCTAGTGACTGAAGTCGCAACTGAAGCTGAAGACAAAAAGCCTGTTACTCGTGATGCCGAGCTTCCAAGCAATAAGCCTTCACAAGAAGCAGAACCTGCGCCAGTACTTCCATTGACGCCACCAAAAGAAGCGACACCACGAGTTGCTAATGATCCGCGTGAACGCCGTCGTTTAGCGAAACTTGCAGCTGAACAAGCTTTTGAGCAAGTTAAACAACATTCTGCACCAGAAGAAGCTGCCCCTGTAGCTGAGACTGTGCAAGAAGCCGTTGTTGCTCCTACTGCTGAAACACAAGCACCTGTTGAATCAAAACAACAACCGCTTGAGCTTGATCAGCAAGTTGAAGTAGTAGCTAATGTAGAAGAGACACCAGCTGAACCTGTAGTAGAGGCTCCGGTTGCAAAACAGCCAAAAGCAGCTGCAAAAGCCAAAGCAGCTACAGAACAAGCTGTAGAGCCAACTGAAGCTCCTGCCGAGAGTGAATCAGAAGATTCTAAAGCTGATAAGGACAAACCAAGTCGTCCTCGTCGCCCTCGCGGCCGTCCACCAAAGAAAGCAAATCCTGTAGCTGAGTAAATCATTTGCTCAATTGCAGCTAATTTAAACAAACCTAGTCATTTCGATGACTAGGTTTTTTTTGTTATTTTTAACCAATTAGGTTGATTGCACTAGAAGAAAAGTTTTAAAAGCATGGTGAACCATGAAAAATACTGTACTTTTGCCAACGCAACCTTTTTTGGATTGATCGAAAAATAAATAGGATTGATATGAGCCAGACAACACAGACCGATATCATTACGCTTGGGGATGTTGCCACTAGACTTCCTAGCTTCATTCCCAAAGTACCCCATATCCTGAATGGTCTTAAACAGGCTTATTTAAGAACAGCAAATACACCAACTGGATTAGGTGTAGCTTTTGAGAAAGCTGTTAAGCGAAATCCGAAAGGTATTGCTTTATTATTTGAAGATCAAAGTTACTCATATGAAGCTTTAAATGAATGGGCTAACCAGATTTCTCACTATTATTTATCTCTCGGCGCACGTAAAGGTGATGTGATTGCCGTAATGGTTGAGAACCGTTCTGAGCTTATTGCCACTATTGTGGGCTTAGCTAAAATTGGGGTAACGATTGCGCTTGTAAATACATCTCAAGTCGGTAAAGTTCTCGCTCATAGTATCAATCTTGTAAAACCAATTGCAGTCATTGCGGGTGAAGAAGTTCGTGCTGCAATTGATGAAATTCGTCAAGACTTAAACGTTCCTAAAGACCGTTTTCACTGGTTTGCAGATCAGACTACTCGTCAAGATGCAGGAACGGCACCTCAAGGTTATGCCAATCTTGCAATAGAAATTGATCAATTCCCGAAATTCAATCCATCGACCACACACTCTGTTCATGGTAATGATGGTCTGTTTTATATTTATACTTCGGGAACAACAGGATTACCAAAAGCAGTTATTTTTAAACATAGTCGCTGGACACTCGCATATGGCACTTATGGCCACATTTTAAACCTTGGCCCAAATGATGTGATGTATGTCACTTTACCGCTGTACCATGCAACAGGTGTGGTGGTGTGCTGGTGTGGAGTGATTGCAGGAAGCTCTACGCTTGCCATTCGACGTAAATATTCAACCAGTGCTTTCTGGAAAGATGTTCAGAAGTTTAATGCGTCTGCAATCGGTTATGTAGGTGAACTTTGCCGTTACTTAATGGATGCTCCAACTACAGAGCTTGACCGTGCTCACCGTGTAACCAAAATGATTGGTAACGGCATGCGTCCGAACATCTGGGATAAATTCAAACAGCGTTTTGGTGTTGAAGAAGTTCTTGAACTTTATGCTTCAAGTGAAGGCAATGTCGGCTTTAGTAATATTTTCAACTTTGATAATACGGTAGGCTTCTCCCCTATGCCGTATGCAGTCATTCAATTTGATAAAGAAAAGAATGAGCCTGTACGCGATAAAAATGGCTGGTGCAAAAAAGTTAAAGCAGGTGAAGTCGGTTTATTGGTAGGTAAAATTACCAGTCGCTCTCCATTTGATGGCTATACTGACCCAGAAAAGAACAAATCTGTGATTCTGCAAGATGTCTTTAAAAAAGGTGACTCATATTTCAACACAGGTGATCTTGTTCGTAATATTGGTTTCCGTCACGCTCAGTTTGTTGACCGCTTAGGTGATACCTTCCGCTGGAAAGGCGAAAATGTATCTACCACAGAAGTTGAAAACATGGTGTGTGAATATGACAAGATCGCTGAAGCTGTGGTTTATGGCGTAGAAATTCCAAATACCAATGGTCGTGCAGGTATGGCAGCAATCACACTTGCTGATGGTGCTGAATTAAATGACACTGACTTAACAGAAATGGTGACTGTATTTAAAAAATGCTTACCTGCTTATGCGGTACCAGTGTTTTTACGTATACAGGCTAAAGTTGAAACCACAGGTACTTTTAAGTACCAAAAGAATAAATTGAAGGAAGATGCATTTAATCCAAGCAAAACTTCTGAACGTTTACTCGCTTTATTGCCTGGTGAAAGCAGTTACTGTGACATCACAACTGAAATTTTTGACAACATTCAGGCATATAAATACCGTTTTTAGTTCATTTTTTAGCTAAACAAGAGGAAATCGTGCTTTTTATAGGCAATCATGCAAATGTTTTTAAATTTCCTCTTGTGTTAGTTGAATAACTTGCTAAAATACGCGACATCAAAACGATACGGGTCGTTAGCTCAGTTGGTAGAGCAGCGGACTTTTAATCCGTTGGTCCCGCGTTCGAGTCGCGGACGACCCACCACTTATCTGTTTTGAACCTATTTGGGTCGTTAGCTCAGTTGGTAGAGCAGCGGACTTTTAATCCGTTGGTCCCGCGTTCGAGTCGCGGACGACCCACCAAATTCTAAAAAGCCTCTCAGTTCGAGAGGCTTTTTTTATTGTTAATGTATTTTAGTTTTATGACTAAAAGATGACGATGCACTTCTTATATAGAACATCCCTAGCCCATTCCATAAAGATTTCCAAACGTTTAGGAATATAACTCCGGTTCGGATATAAAATATTAAGTGGAAGCGATTGAGCAGTATAGGCGCTTAGTACTTCAACTAAAGTTCCCTGCTCGATTTTATCCTGAACATCGTAGTATGGAAGTTGAATAATTCCCAAACCTGCAATAGCCGCTGCAATATAGGCTTCCGTATTATTCACGCTTAAAGCACTATCCATCATCACAGCTCCATCTTGATATGAAAATACGCCCTGTTTTTCTCCTACGGCTCCCGCATAGTTAATGAGTTTGTGTTGAGATAGATCTTCTAATTGTTCAGGAATACCGTACTGTTCTAAATAGTCAGCACTTGCACAGTTCACCATAATCAAGTTACCAACGAACTTCGCAATTAAACTACTATTATCTAGCTGCCCCACCCGAACAACACAATCGATTCCTTTCTCGATTAAGTCAGTGATGTCATCAGAGCTATGAAGTTGTAAATGGATATCTGGATAGCGACTATAAAAATCGGGAAGT
Source organism: Acinetobacter sp. AOR18_HL (assembly GCF_027855145.1). Lineage (NCBI taxonomy): Bacteria > Pseudomonadati > Pseudomonadota > Gammaproteobacteria > Moraxellales > Moraxellaceae > Acinetobacter > Acinetobacter sp. AOR18_HL. Next base: position 131,230 of record NZ_JAKTIG010000005.1, on the reverse strand, counting down.
TCAGGAATAATCACTTGGTGTACGATTCGGCTGGGCATTGAAATTTTTAGCGTGCCACGGTAATGCTGCTTTTGTGCCTGTATAAGCTGTTCGAGCTGTTCATAATCAAATAATAGATTTTGACACTCAGGTAATATTCGTTGTCCATCTTGAGTGAGACTTACTTTACGCGTAGTACGATGAAATAAGCGTACTCCATAGTGAGTTTCTAACTGTTGAATAGCACTCGTTACTGTCGAGCGAGGTAAATCAAGCTGATTTGCCACTTCACTAAAGCTTTGTCGTTTAGCGACTTCTGTAAAAATAAAAAATTGCTGCAACCGATCCATTTAATTGTTCGTATTTTTTGAATAGTTAAACCAAACTAGCATAATTGATCAAAAATTACCGCCAATCTAGACTAAAAACACATTAAAACAAGTCATCATAGGAACAACCATCATGACAACTCATACTCTGAAAGATAAAGTTGTACTGATTACGGGCGGTGCAAAAAACTTAGGTGGACTGATTAGCCGCAGGTTTGCAGAACAAGGCGCAAAAATTGCAATTCACTACAATAGCGCTGAAACTCAAGCAGATGCAGAACAGACACTTGCAGATGTAACAGCATTCGGTGTAGATGCCGTTTTAATTCAGGCAGACCTAACGGATATTGATAATATCGAAAAGCTATTCTTAGACACTAAGCAGCATTTTGGCGGAATTGATATTGCCATTAATACAGTTGGAAAGGTTTTAAAGAAATCTTTTTTAGATACCACAGAACAAGAGTTTGATAGCATGAGCGATATCAACTCAAAAATTGCCTATTTCTTTATTCAATCGGCAGGTCGTCATTTAAATGACGGCGGCAAGATTTGTTCAATCGTGACTTCTCTTCTTGCAGCCTACACTGGACTCTATTCAACCTATGAAGGTTTAAAAGCACCTGTTGAGCATTACACACGTGCTGCATCAAAAGAATTTGGTGATCGTCAGATTTCTGTGACTGCTGTTGCACCTGGGCCTATGGATACACCTTTCTTTTATGGTCAGGAATCTGCCGAAGCAGTGGCTTACCATAAATCAGCTTCAGCTTTAGGTGGACTCACCAAAATTGAAGATATTGAACCTCTAGTTCGCTTTTTGGTAACTGATGGTTGGTGGATTACAGGACAGACTATTTTTGCAAACGGCGGCTATACCACTCGCTAAAATAAAAAAAGCCGCATCTGATGACGCGGCTTTTAGTTTGTTTAATTATAAAAACTCTTCAAGCACTGAGTTTAAGAAAATATGGCCTTGCTCCGTACAGGCTAAACGGGAAACATCATCTACCAGTAGTTTTCTAGCTCGTAGAGAAGTGAGTACTTCATTTAAGTGACCCAGGCTTAAACCTGTACGCTGCTCATATAACTCAGCTTTTACACCATCATTTAGACGTAAAGCATTCATCATAAACTCAAAAGGTAGCTCTTCTGCCTCAATCTTTTTCATTTGCAAATGTTCGGCTGGAACCTTAGCCAAATAGTCTTTTGGCAAACGAGTCTTTTGGAAACGATATACACCATCTGGTCGGATTACTTTGCCATGTGCCCCTGCACCAATCGCAAGGTAATCACCAAATTCCCAATAATTTAAATTATGAGCTGAAGGCTGCTCTTTACGCCAAGCCGACACTTCATAATTTATAAAACCATTGGCTTTTAGATAAGCTTCACCCTGCTCTTGAATATCTTCTAACACCTCATCTTGAGGTAAAACGGGCTGCGTACGGAAGAATATGGTGTTTGGCTCAATAGTCAGTTGATACCAACTGATATGTGTCGCGCCATGCTCTACAGCCATCTTTAAATCATAAAGTGCTTGCTCTAGCGTTTGCTCAGGTAGGCCATGCATTAAATCGACATTAACTCGCTTAAAGCCTGCTTGTCGTGCCTGCTCAATTGCATCCATAGCATTGTTGACTGAATGAATACGCCCAAGCTTTTGCAAGTGCTCTGTATTAAAAGTCTGCACACCAATCGATAAACGGTTAATACCTGCTTCTAAATAGCCTGCAAACGGATCATGTTCTAGTGTTCCGGGATTTGCCTCTAGGGTGATTTCACAGCCATCTTCAAATTTGAGCAATGACTTAAGCTGTTCAAACAGCCACGCATAGCCTTTAGCAGAAATAAGTGAAGGCGTTCCACCACCAATAAATACACTATGAATTGAACGTCCCTGAGCCATCTCAACTTGAGTTTCAAAGTCGGCCACCAACGCCTTTAAATAGGTTTGCTCGAGTTCTGCCGAAAGCGCTCCATCTGGTACGGCATGCGAGTTAAAGTCACAATATGGACATTTACGCACGCACCAAGGCATATGGATATATAAAGATAAAGGAACAGAAGCAGGATTTAATACGGCCAAGGAGCAGGTCCAATTTACACAATATTTCTATTTTAACATGACTGCATCAATGGGCTTATGAAAACATACCTTAATTGCTTTAGACTGTTTTTAAACATACTTAAATATTGATAAAAATGATGAAATTCTCTAGTCAACTTTTCCTGATCTTACCTCTAGCTATGGGAATCGGTGTTGCCATGGCTTTTCAGACTGCAATCAATGCTCAACTGCGCGAGCAACTACACTCACCGTTGCAAGCAGCTTTATTATCATTTTTCATAGGTACTATTGTTTTAGCCGTTATGGTTTTTTTCCAAAGTGCCGAAAAGCCCTCTTTAAGTGAAATATCAAATATTCCATGGCTTCTTTGGACAGGAGGATTCCTTGGGGTTTATGCAATTAGCATGAGCATTTATACTGCACCTAAACTTGGTTTTTTAACCTTTACAGGGCTAGTCGTTTTTGGGCAATTGCTCATTTCAATGTTGCTTGACCATTTTGGTTGGTTAGGTACAGAAAAGACACCTGTTACATGGCAACGGTTTCTGGGTGGCGTGATCATCTTTGTCGGTGTGTTACTCACTTTGCAACGTTAGCTTCATTTTTATATTTAAAAAGAGTACCTTTTGTGTCGAATGTCACATCTTTTCGGTCTGAATTAAAACAACTCTTCCACTTAATGCTACCGATTTTAATTACACAGTTTGCTCAAGCGGGATTTGGGTTAATTGACACTATTATGGCTGGGCATTTATCTGCAACCGATTTAGCAGCAATTGCGGTAGGTGTGGGCTTATGGATCCCAGTCATGCTCCTGTTCAGTGGCATTATGATTGCAACTACACCTTTGGTCGCTGAAGCAAAGGGCGCAAGAAATACAGAACAAATTCCTGTCATTGTTCGTCAATCCTTATGGGTCGCCATCATTTTAGGCGTAATGGCTATGCTCATTTTGCAGCTTATGCCGTTTTTCTTACATGTGTTTGGCGTACCAAAAAGCTTACAGCCTAAAGCAAGTTTATTTTTACATGCGATTGGTTTAGGCATGCCAGCTGTGACCATGTACGCAGCCCTACGCGGTTATTCTGAGGCTTTAGGCCATCCACGTCCTGTAACGGTCATTAGTTTACTGGCCTTAGTGGTTTTAATCCCTTTAAACATGATTTTTATGCATGGATTAGGGCCAATACCTGCATTAGGTAGCGCAGGCTGTGGTTTTGCAACCTCCATTTTACAGTGGCTCATGCTAATTACTTTAGCTGGCTATATTTATAAAGCTTCGGCTTACCGTAACACGTCTATTTTTAGCAGATTCGATAAAATTAACCTGACTTGGGTAAAAAGAATCTTACAGCTTGGCCTACCCATCGGTTTAGCCGTGTTCTTTGAAGTCAGTATTTTTAGTACAGGTGCATTGGTACTTAGCCCACTAGGTGAAGTCTTTATTGCAGCGCATCAAGTTGCAATTTCAGTTACCTCTGTGCTGTTTATGATCCCGCTTTCACTTGCGATTGCCCTGACCATTCGTGTGGGAACCTATTATGGTGAAAAGAACTGGGCTTCGATGTACCAAGTCCAAAAGATTGGTCTAAGCACGGCAATATTTTTTGCCTTATTGACCATGTCTTTTATTGCTCTAGGTCGTGAACAAATTGTCTCGGTTTATACTCAAGATATAGATGTAGTTCCTGTTGCCATGTATTTACTCTGGTTTGCAATGGGTTATCAGCTGATGGATGCATTGCAAGTGAGTGCCGCAGGCTGTTTAAGAGGGATGCAAGATACGCAAGCACCGATGTGGATTACACTCATGGCATATTGGGTGATTGCTTTTCCTATCGGACTTTATTTAGCACGTTATACCCATTGGGGTGTAGCTGGCGTATGGTTAGGCTTAATTATTGGTTTAAGCATTGCTTGTGTTTTATTACTTTCAAGGCTTTATTTAAATACAAAACGTTTAAGCAAAACCTAATAAAAAAGCCGATTATTCATCGGCTTTTTTATTTTATGCAGACTTGGCTCGCGGGCTTGCTCCAATTTGCCAGACAAAGGGCAAATCGGTACGGTTTACTTCCCAATCTCCAATCACCTTTTCTTTATAGATGAGCGGATTATGTGAAGACACCGTTCGAGCATTACGCCAGAAACGGTCGAGTTGTTTGACCTGACTACTTGCTGACGCGCCCAAAGCATTAAATAATTGGCTGGTTAAGTCGAGTACCAAATTAGAAATCACCACCTGTCCTTGCGCCGACTCAAGCTCTGCATCTACATTAAACTGATGTTCTTTCACCTCTAACTCACTAAAGTGACTTTCATAAGCCTTCTGCAATGCTTCAGCTGTTTTAATCGTAATTGCTAGACTTCCGTAAGCTTGAGCAGAGGCTTTACCCACCACCTGTAAAACTTGTGGGTCATGACGAACAATGTCTCCATTACCATGACTAAAAATACGTTTTCTCTCACGAATCTCCTGACTAAAAGTTTCTACTGCCGCATGTGCAATACCCGTTAAAGTTGCAAGATGGACGACTTGATAAAAAGCAGTTTGATATTTAAAACGCTGGTCAAATGGAATAAGGTGCGAAGCCGGCAAGTGAACCTGATGTACTTTTAAAGTACCGCTACCCGTCGTCTTTTGACCAAAGCCATCCCAATCATCAATCACACTCACGCCTGTTTCATGGCGATAAATAGCAGCAATCACATGGCGGTCATTTACTTCATCGTAAGCAAATAAATCGATCCAGTCAGCAAAGATACTTCCCGTTGAATAGTACTTTTCACCATTCACTACCAAGTTGCCCGAAGCATCTTTGGTTACTCGTGTAACGACATCACCGATTTGCACATTTCCAACTTCGGTCCATGCATTCCCAACTAAATCACCTTGTACAAAACGCTGAAACCAAACCTCTTGTGAGTGCTCTTTATGGGCAACTAAGCGGTCTTCAACAAAAGCGAAGTGTCCACGCAAAGCTTGCACAATATTCGAGTCTGCTTGTGCTAACTCTGCTAAAAGCTGGAAAAGTTGCGGTAATGACACCCCATCTCCACCATATTTAACCGGAACACGTACCGCACCTAACTTGAGTTCTTTTAACCACTGAATCGGTTCAAAAGGCAAGATTCGTTCTTTTTCTCGCTGAATTGCACCTTGGGCAATTTTTTCAAAAACTGGGCGAAATCTACTTGCGACCTTTTCATAATCGGCGCCTACAGATAGTTCTTCTAATTCAATTTGGGTAATCGTCATCTTTATTCTCCTAATCTTATTTTTTCTTCACTTTAGCTCCATGCATGACGAGGTGGATGGATGCCATTGAGGTAGTAATTACCGACAATGTGATATTTCCAACGCACTGGATCATGCAAGGTATGAGTACGCGCATTACGCCAATGGCGGTCCAGATTAAGCTCAGACAAGGTTGACCGTGTTCCAGACAACTCAAAAAGCTTATTCGCTGCTAAAATCGCAACTTCTGTAGTGAGTACTTTTGCTTCAGCAACCAGTAATGTGGCTTGGTTTACATGCTCTTCTGTCGTGTCGGCAATCGCTTGATCAATCGCATCTCCTGCTAAATCTAATACCGCTTCTGCCGCACGAAGTTTTATTTTTAAATCACCAATGTTTGCAATCGTATAGGGATCATCACTCGCTTTTTCCAAACCTGAATCGACCCATGCACGACTATGATTTTTGACATAGTGAATTGTTTCTTCAATTGCGCCACGTGCAATACCAGCATCAACAGCAGCTTGAATAAATTGTGAAATTGCACCTGCTGGGGTAGGACGCTCAAAAGCCTGATAAATCGGAATTAGATATTCTTCACGTACTGGAACTTGATTAAGTTCAACGGTTCCACTGGCCGTGGTTCTTTGCCCGAAACCAGACCAGTCATTAATAATATTCACCCCTGAAGTTTCCCGAGGAACTAGCGCCGCATAAGGTTGCCCCTCTTCATTTACAGCGACAATAGGAACCCAATGCGCAAGCAATGCACCTGTTGCAAAAAACTTCTTGCCATTAATTTCATAACCGTGCTCGGTCTTTCGTAATGTGGTAGTGAGGTCAGCCACCGTTTTGCTATGTTTTTCTGAAAAGGCATTGCCAAAACGAATCCCTCTCAACACTAAGTTAAAGAAAAATTGTTGTTGTTCTGGGCCTGCATCAAGGCGTAAATGTTCAATAAAAGCCAAGTGATTTTGAGGAAGCTGTGCAAGAGATGGGTCAACACTCGCAATTGTTTTGATGACCTCAGCCAAGGTTCGATATTTAACTTGGGCACCACCAAATTGCTTGGGAACCGTAATAGCCCATAAGCCACTTTGTGAGAACTGTTGAATTTCGTTTAGAGGTAAACGGCGCTCTTTGTCTCGCTCAGATGCTTCTTGTGCAAACTCTTGAGCAAGTTGTTTGGCAAGCTCAATTGCCTCTTCATCAGAACGAATAATATGCGCATCTTTTGACTGCTCAAACACAGATAAAGGAACCGCCTGAGACCGCCCATGGGCCGAACTTAAACTTGTCATAACTTTTGTTATCTCTATTTTTATTTAACCTGTCATTCACATTACCACCAAAAAAACAGGCACTTTATAGATATTAAAGCTTTGTTTATGAAATGGATTTTCACAAGCTTTTCATATTTTTTACTATAAAAATAACATTTTGTTTTTCGAAAAATTTCTTACATGAGATAAACAATTTCATATAGGCTTTTTAAGCTTTGTCACCTATGATCAAAACTAGGCAATATTATGTTGTAGTCAATGAGGTATCGAAGATATGGCAAAGAATGCAAGTTCACCCGGCAAACGATTTATGAAACTTGCAGGAATGACCGCGAGCATTGCAACGAAAACCGTTTCTAACTCGATTCGAAACTTGACCGCAGATGAAGAACAAAAGCTGGCTTCAAAAACCAAGTTATTTCAGGATATTGGTTTGCAAATTGCCGACACCTTAGGCGAAATGAAAGGTGCCGTCATGAAGGTCGGCCAAATTGCATCACAATATAAAGATATTTTCCCACCCGAGGTCGCTAAAGCAATTTCTAAGTTACAGCGCCAAGCTCCACCTATGCCCTTTGCTGCTATTCAACAACAAGTTGAACGTGAGCTTGGAAAGCCGCTGAATGTTGCCTTTAAATCTTTTGATCAAGAACCTTTTGCAGCTGCTTCAATTGGACAAGTTCACAAAGCTGTCTTGCCAAGTGGCGAGCAAGTTGTTGTTAAAGTGCAATATCCGGGTGTTGATGAAGCCTGTGAAAGTGACTTAAAACAAGTACGTTTGGCACTTCGTTTAATGGGTGTGCTTAAAATTGATAAAAAGCTACAAGATCAGCTTTTTGCAGAGATTCAAGATAGTCTGTCAGCAGAGCTTAACTATGAAATCGAGGCTCAAAACCTTGAAGTTTTCAAAACATTTCATAGCCAATTAGATGACAAAATTATCATCCCGACTGTTTATAAAGATTACTCTTCAAGACGTATTTTAACCTTGAGTCTCGAACAAGGTGACAGCATTGAAACTGCCAGCGCTTGGCCTATCGAAATTCGAAATACCATTGGACGCCGCTTGATTCGTGCTTTAGGTCAGGAAATGTTCTTTTTAAAACGTTTTCACTGTGACCCTCATCCGGGTAACTTTGCTTTCCGCCAAGATGGCAGTGTCATTATTTATGACTATGGCAGTGTTAAAACGCTTTCAAATGAAATCGTGCAGCACTTTAAACGCTTAGTAAATGCAGCTCGCCATGAAAATATCGATTTGATCGAAACAGAATTATTTGAACTACATTCACTTGCTGAAAAAGGCAAATTCCCGAGTGATCTATATAAACTCTGGATTGAAGTATTGTTACGTCCGCTTACCACCACTTATAATTTTGCAGAGAACTCATCACATCATGATGGCATGTTACTTGTGAAAAAATCTTTGAAGTATTGGGATGTCTTTAAACCATCACCAGATACTTTAATGGTCAACAGAACCATTTCAGGACATTACTGGAACCTGATTCACTTAAAAGTTCATGACAATCTAAACGATCTATTTGAAGAGCTTGTTCCACCTTCTAACTAACTTAATTTACTGATCAGTGTAGCCTTTTATGGGTTACATTGACTTTTTAATTGTTATGTTATAACATTTCTTTAATCAAAAATAATTTAGGACAATCTCTCATGCGTAAAGATATTCATCCTGCTTATCAACAAGTGTTATTTCATGACACCAATGCAGACGTGTACTTCTTAATTGGTAGTACTCTTCAGTCTAAACAAACCAAAGAGTATCAAGGGAAAGTCTACCCTTATGTCACTCTTGATATTTCAAGTGCATCACACCCTTTCTACACAGGTGAAGTACGTCAAGCAAGTAACGAAGGCCGTGTAGCAAGCTTCAATAAACGTTTCGCTCGCTTTACTCGTAAGAGTTAATCTTGCGTTAAGATTTGACCAATACACTTAAATCATTGGAAGCCTAAGACTATCTCCTCCACTTAGGCTTCTTTTTTTATGTGTATTTTTCATCATTTATAAACTGTGTATAAAAGAAAACTTATCCACAAGTTGTCTAAAAACACTTCTGATTTTTTTCAATAACTCCTCAATTTTTATAATTGCCAAGCTTTCAAAGCATGTATTCAATGCTATGCTTAAGCCCCATTTGATAGGAAGTTTAAGATTATGGCACAAGAGTTACTTGCCCAATTACAAGCAGGCACAGCAAAATTTTCAGACGTTTTAGCTCATATTGAAGCACGTTACCAACATACTCCAACGGCTTTTCAAAATGGTGCACAGCATAACGCTGCTACTGAAAATCAAGGCAGTGCAAAAGTTTTCTCTTTTGCCAAGTTACAAGGGTTAGACCAAGCACAAACTTTAAGTTTATTTGCAGAGCACTACGCATCTGTATTAGCTACCCCAGAGGGAACTGACCACCCAAATATTCGTCAGTTTATGCAAAATGGTTGGGATGGTGTGAAGTTTGAAGGTCAAGCTTTAACTGAAAAGTAATAGATTTAAATAAATAATAGAAACGACTTAATTTTTATTATGAGCATTGCCTTAAATGGAAGTGATATCCAAATGATGGATTGTATAGGCTAAGCTTACTTTTCAAGGATGAAAAGTAACAAAAATCCTTTGTTGCGCTGATGCTACATCCATGTAGCACAGCGAAACGACGGCATCCATGCCGTCTGTCACGATAGTAAATGCCTTATTTTTCTTAATTATTTTATTAGCCCCTTACATTCGATACGCGATAACGTCATTCGCAGCCTGCGTGGTGTCAATAAAAGATCGTTTTTGCAAAGCATAAGATAAATGGATTCAGTGAACAGGTTCTGCGAATGACAGATGCCTTTGGTTACTTTGGGCAAAACCAAAGTAACTTAATTAGCTGCTTCCATTAGATAACTCAACGATAAGACTCCGTCGTGAAAATCCTACCCAACACTCAACTTCGATGAGCTCTCACAACTTGAAATCATGGTCAATTCTTAAATATAAAAACTCAATGCCCCGCTACCCAATGATAAGTCGCTAACCCCAAACACGTAAAAATTAATGATCCAATTAAATGGATGGAAATCCCCAATATCGCCATACCCAACTTACCACTTTGTAATAAAGTGACGATCTCAATCGAGAACGTTGAAAAGGTAGTTAAAGCACCACAAAAACCAGTAATCACAAAAAGCTTATAGTTCGGACTTAAATCACTTTGAGCAAAATAGGCAACTGCAAAACCAATAATAAAACCACCGACCAAATTAACAGTGACGGTACCCAGTGGAATTTGCGGGTAAATCGGGTTAAGTTTTAAACCTAAAAACCAACGCAACCATGCCCCTAGAACTGAGCCTAAAGCAATTGAAAGTAGAGAGTAATACATAGGACCACCCCTTTAGATAGACGCTAAAAGAGCAAAAAATAATGAAGGGAAATATGACACAGCGTACTCCAAAAATAAGCAGAGTACGCAATAACCTACGTACCCAGCGATATAAATACATGAGGGTAACGTAGGCATCATTAGCCAATACGGCGGTTTTTCAAGGGAAGAATGCCATCTCCCTGTTTTAAGTATATTAGATCATCTTGAATTTGATTTAAACATACTTTTTAAAATCATGGACGTTCATCGTATTGCGGTAAATTGTCACAAATACTTTCCCATTCAGCCTTAGAAGCAGCAAATATATGCATTGTCGGCTTTTTGTCTAGTGGTGTATCAAGTGTCCCAATTCTTAAGCGATATAATTCAGGCTGAGCATCACGCGAGCTAATAAGCGGTGAACCACATTCGCTACAAAACCAACGATATACCCCGTTCACAGCAAATTTTTTGACAAGGTCTTCACCTTGGGTAATTTTAAAATCTGTACTTTTAACAGGAGCGTTCGTTGCAAATGCTGTTCCATTGGCTTTTCGGCAGCGTTGACAGTGACATTGAATAATATCTCCGATATCGCCTTTAATTTCATAGCGAATACCTTGACATAAACAACTTCCTTGATAAACTGATGATGCTTGAGACATGTTCTCGTAAATCCTATTATTATTGATCGCTCAAAAATAACACTTTTCACATATCAAACATAGCACCAAATTATCCTGTTATTTCTCTAAGAATGAATGCACACCTTCACCAGCCGCTCGCCCTGTAGCAAAGCATGCTGTAAGTAAATATCCACCCGTAGGAGCATCCCAATCGAGCATTTCACCACAGCAAAAAACACCTGAGGTTTGTGTAAGCTCTAAGCTTTGACTTAATGCATTCTGCTTAACACCACCAGCACAGCTAATCGCTTCTTCAATGGGTCTAAACCCCTCTAGCTTAATTTGAAGCGCTTTGATGCGCTGAGCCATAGCCTCTGGTTGGTTCCATAGTGCTTTATCAACAACTTCTCGAATTAAGTTAATTTTGGCCGTGTCTAAGCCTGCTTTACGCCAGATATTAGTGAGCGATTGTTTTTTACCAGCCTGCAATTTTTTAATTAACTGTGAGAACTCTACATCAGGCAATAAATCTAAAAACAAATTTAAGCTTTGCCCTTGTTTTTGTTGTTCTCTTAAGGCACGTCCAAGTTTATAAATAACACCACTTTCTAAACCATAGTGAGTAATCACAATATCGCCATGAGTAATCTGGCTAGGATCAACCCATGCATTGATACGTTTTAAAGGTTCACCAAAACAGCTTTCCATAAAAGCTGACCAAGTGTGAAGTACACCTGCATTACTTGGCTGGAAAGGTTCAATATTGGATTGATCCATCCATTGCTGCCAAGCACCATCACTACCTAATTGTGACCAAGACACAGCACCACAAGCCAATACTACTGCATCGTATTGCTGGGTAAAGGTTTCAGTGCTTTGATTATTTTGGTTTTCTAAAGTTACCGTTGTGCCTTGCAAATTAATACAACGATGACGATAAAAGAATTTAACATGCTGTTCTGCCAAACGTTTTAGCCAAGCACGTAATAGAGGTGCCGCTTTCATTTCGACAGGAAAAATACGACCTGAAGTACCCACATAAGATTCAATTCCCAGATTTTCCATCCAGTTTTGAATCCAGACTGCATCCCACTTTTCAACCCACGGTTTGAGCCATTCTGCATGGTCATAGCGCTCAATAAACTGCGCTAATGGTTCAGCATGCGAGATGTTTAACCCCGTTTTACCTGCCATCAGAAACTTACGTGCAGCTGAAGGCTTTTGCTCGTATACATCAATCTCATAAGCATATTGGCTCAGTACCTCAGCTGCCATTAAACCAGCCGGCCCCGTACCAATAATGGCAACCCGCTTATTCGCCATGCACTTGACCTTGTAATGGGGTAAACCCATCAAAACGTGTGCTGTAACCTTCAGGTTTAGTGATCACAAGCTGTTGGCAAAGTTCTCCACGTTCCAAATACTTAATTTCAAAATGAGTACGTGCAGATGTTTGAGCAATTTTTTCTTTTTGGTAAGGCAGCTTCCAGACATTAATTAATTGTTGTTCAGCTTCTTCAATATATTCAGGAATATTACTTGCCAAAGTAATGGTTCCACCTGTTTGCAGACGAGAGATTAAGAACTCAAAAAATGGCATATTCAACCAGCGCTGTGCTGGATTATGGGGTTCTGGGTTTGGATAGAGAATAAAGAAATGTTCAACTTGAGCAGGATGTAGTGCATGTACCACCCACGGTAAAGCATCTGCATGTACAGGAATTAAATTATCTCTTGGTTCCAGACCATGCTGTTTTTGCATTGCCAAGAATTTTTCTCGGGTTCGTTCAATTGCATACAATGTGTGCTGCGGCTGTTGCCCGCTAAAAAGCAAAGCATGTTTACCCTTGCCCGCTCCAATTTCTACACAAATCGGGGTATTTTCAATTGGGGTAAAATCGCGAGGCGCTTGCATACGTTGTGCTTGAAATTGACGAATCTGCATAATCACATCAAACTAAATAAAAATCGGCATAAGTCTAACAAGTCACCTGACTTTTGCCTAATCTATTTCTCTTCACTTTGAGGATATCGCTTTATGCCACGTACATTCCCCTGCCCACGTTGTGGTGAACCAAGTGTTTGGGAAGGTAATGAATTTCGTCCATTTTGCTCTGAACGCTGTAAATTAATTGATTTAGGTGCTTGGGCAAATGATGAGTATAGACTGCCTACCCAAGATGCGCCTCAGCATAACAAGGGTAGTCAAAATGAAGATGATTACGAGGATTAACCTGCTTTACCCGCGACAAACGGGTTAAATTGTTTTTCATAGCCAATGGTACTCATCGGACCATGTCCCGAAATAAACTGAGTATCATCTGGCAAACTAAAACACTCTCGTTTAATCGATTCAATCAACTGATCATGGTTTCCACGTGGGAAGTCTGTTCGCCCAATCGAACCTTTAAACAGAACATCGCCTGTCCAAAGTAAGCCATGGTTTTTATTATAGAAAACCACATGACCTGGCGTATGCCCCGGTGCAAAGCGTACTTCAAATTCATCTTCGCCCAGTTTTAGTACTTCACCACCTTCAAGCCATTGATCGACTTTGACAGGTTGTGGAATTGGAAAGCCATAACGTGCTGATACTTCCTGAATCATGTCTAGCCAGAACTGATCTTCTTTGTGTGGACCAATAACAGGAACGCTCCATTCTTTGGCAAGCTCGCCTACTGCTCCTGCATGATCTAAATGCCCATGAGTTAGCCACAGAGCCTTCACTTTTAGACCTAAGGCTTCAACTTCTTTTTTCAAAACAGCAGCATCACCACCCGCATCAATCAAAACTGCTTCTTTCGTTTCACTGTCCCAAACAAGGGAACAGTTTTGAGCAAATGCAGTAACTGGAACAATTTTGACTTGCAGCATAAGAACCTCTGGCTAAAACGCAATTAACGGTGGGCTAAGGTATAAGTAAGGGCATCAAGATTAGCCTGAACTAACCCTGCAAGCAAATCAATATGAGCCTGATCACTATTTAAAGCAGGAATGTAAGAATAGCTTCCGCCACCCGACTCTTGAAACAACTCAGCATTTTGTATAGCTAACTCTTCAAGTGTTTCCAAGCAATCAGCAGAAAAAGCTGGACTTAATACCTGTACTGACTTAACGCCTTGCTTCGCCCAATCTTGTAAAAGTTGGTCTGTATATGGTTTAACCCACTCTTGTTTTCCAAAACGTGACTGAAAGCTAATCGCCCATTCATCATCTTTCAAATGTAAGGCTTCAGCTACTAACTTTGCTGTGATGCGACAACGGTCTGCATACGGGTCGCCTTTGTCTGCATAAGGCTGTGGAATACCATGAAATGACATCAACAGTTTTTCAGGCTTACCATGTTGCTCTTGATAAGCTAAAACACTTTCTGCCAATGCCTGAATAAACATTGGATGCTGATAGTAGTCTTTAATAATCGTTAAACCCGGCAAGTTCCGCTGAGCTGGAATCCACTTGGCAAATGCATCATATAACGGCGCTGTAGACGTTGCGGAATATTGAGGAAATAAAGGCAATAAAATGACATGCTCTTGCGGGTTAGTCGCCAATTTTTCTAAAACTGCGTCAATACCCGGATTACCGTAGGTCATCGCCGGTATCACGGTTAAATCAAACTGATTATTTTCTCGCTGCAAATAAGCCTCAATACGTTGAGTTTGCTCAAACACAATTTCACGCATCGGCGAATCTTTTGACCATACCGAAGCATAAGCATGTGCTACCCTTTTTGGGCGAAAAGGTAAAACAAACAGATTTAAAATAATCCACCAAATGAATTTCGGTATTTCAATTACACGTGAATCAGATAAAAACTGCTTTAGAAAACGGCGAACCGCAGGAACAGTGGCCTCATCCGGTGTACCTAAATTCGCTAAAATGACTGTGACTTTCGGTTTTTGTTCAAACGACATGTGTAAATGCCTTTCAATTCATCTTATGTCACTAATGTAACAGCTTTTATTGTCATATATAAATTGAATCGCTCTAAGCTTTTAATCGAATGCCCCGATGATTCCATTTATAGCTAAGTAATAACTTTTGAGCTTTAGCTGTGACTTTCCATAAGCTATAGGATTGTTCAGTCTGAATTGGAAGAATCCAGCCCTGTGACTGCATTTGCTTTTTAATCCGAAATAATGCCTTATGGTTAATCTGAGCGCAGGCAACAGCATGAGCACGAGGTAACTCCTGACGAGCATCTTCTAGGCCAGCCTGATTCAAATATTCATTTAAACATGTCCCAAAATTCTCTTCTGGTGTCGCTGTTTCAAACTGCTTTGCCAATATGCTTAACAACTGCGACCAAGTCATTTGTCGTTGTCGTTTAAGCTCTTTAAAATTCCCATCCTGAAATGCTTGAATTTGATATTCAAATGCAAAAACGTCTTGGGGAGCAACTTCGTTTACTTGAGCTGATGATTCTGCTAATTGTTGTTCTAACTGTAAAATTTTACTTTTTAATAACTTAATTTCATCTTCTAAGTGATGAGCCTGATGAGCAGGAACCCAACCTTGTCCTATATGCTGTTCAACCATTAAAGGCATATTTAAACGGACAGCCAGCTCTAGTTCACGTGGAGTTTTAAAGTAAAAAATATGATTTACATCAAGTAGTAACTTTTTTCTAAATGCGAGAAATTTATCTTTAAGCTGTGGATGTGTTTCTTGTAAACGTATTTCACGACTTTCGGGCTGCTCATGCATGAACACAATAATAGGTTTAGCCTGACTTAACGCATATTCATACTCTAAAGATAAATAACTCACACCAGAAATCGACTGCTCTCCATACTGGCTGCCTAAAAGTAGGATTACATAATCACATTCATCAATTTGTCGACGTGCAAGTGTAGTGGTGAGGGGTGTTCGATGTTCTAATCCCCAAGCAAAGAAACCCATCCCTACCAAGGTTTGAGACAGAATCATCCGCTCTGGCTGCATGTCGCGGCCAGATGTTGAAATAAAAATCTGATAGCGTGTATCGAGCATAATAATACCCTTTCGCCCCATGATCTGTCCGTGACTTAATACCAGCCAAGATCATGAACCGCCCCAAATAAAATAATAAATCTAAAAAAACACTACTTTCTAAATGATGCAAAAAGATCAGTTCAGATTATGAAGTGTCCAAGTTAACTCTTGTGGAATCATATGTTGTAAAACAGGTTGCAGTGCCTCAGCATTATTACCGCTGACATAACATTCAATACGTGCAACATTCTGACCTATTTGGTCACATAATAACTCATTTTTTATTAAAATACGGGCTGTTTGTCGGGCAACTGCCAATCCAGAATCAACCAGTGTGAATTGGTTATCAAAAAGATGATGGATTGCTTGATTTAAGAAAGGATAATGCGTGCAACCGAGCACTAAATAGTCGGCACCTTGCTCAGCAGCAGGCTGTAAAACTTCTTTTAATGCCTTTAAACATGTCTCACCCATTTGCTGACCTGCCTCGACACAAGGAACAAGTTCAAGGCTGGTTAAAGTCATCACTTTAACGCCCGCCGGAACAGCAAACTTTTCGACAACATCTTTAATGAGTTGGCCACGAAAAGTAGCCGGTGTCGCCAATACTGCAACTACTTTAGAACGAGTCTGTAATACGGCAGGTTTTAGGGCCGGTACCAATCCAACAATTGGAAAGTGTTCTCCATAATGCTCACGCAAATGATCAAGGCTAAATGCGGAAGCCGTATTGCAGGCTACGACTGCAATTTTACAACCTTGACGATAGAGCCAATCAACAGCACGAGCCGTGAGTTCTCTAATTTCTTGATCAGAGCGAGGACCATAAGGAACGTAGGCAGTATCGGCATAATACACAATACGTTCATTTGGTAAATATTTGGCAATTTCTGCTGCAACTGACATCCCTCCAATTCCCGAATCAAAAATACCAATTGGGGCATCTGCTGATGCTTTAGGCATAGGTTCTAGCTCGGAAAATAAAGGTTGTATGGCGGTCATAGCTGTACTGAAGTGTCAGAAAATTTCACTCCCTAAAGCTTAAACCTCAAGTGCCTAATTGCAAGAGCAAATTACCACTTTTTAGCTCTAAAATGGTTTCACCTTTATCGTTTTCAATTAGTGTCCCATAGTTCACCAAATGATAGAAAGCTTGACGTTGAATCAGTGCATTAATCCCAAAACGGACATGCACATAAGGACGCAACTCTCCTGCATATTCACGCATAAAAATAGGATGTTCTGCATCAACCAAAATTACATCTTGGTTAGTGGTGGTCAGTTGTAAAAACTGCTCACCTGAAATTGCGACCTGATCTGCCTGATTGACTAATAAAGGTTCATCTTCAACTTCGATTTCAATTTGTTCTACAGGGGTTTTCAGGTAGAATTTGCCTTCTTCTTTCCATAGGACTTTGGTAAACAGATCTAATAGAGCTTGGCGCTTGATTAATTGACCTTCGTGCCACCATTCTCCATTGGATTTCACCGTCAAATCCATTTTGCCGCAATGCTTTGGATGCCACTGCTCTAAAGGTGGAATTGACCTTTTGTGACTTTGCTGTACACCTTTTAAGTATTGTGCAATGTTCATTAAGTTTTTATCATCAGATAACGGTATTTTTCCCATATCCGATGGTGAATTATTTTGATTTACCATAGTTTATGCCTTGCTGACGAAAAAATGTTACGACTCAGCCAATTGGCTAGATCATGGTTTAAAACTATACTAGCCCAAACGATAAAAGGCACAATAGCATATTTGCGCCTATGGATTAAAACACTCACGGCAGCACCGAATTATCTGAATATGACGGTTGCCACCTTTAAGTATTGAGGAGTCCTACATGGAACACATCGAACGTGAATCGATGGAGTTTGACGTTGTCATCGTAGGTGCAGGACCTGCAGGTCTATCTGCTGCGATTAAGATCCGTCAATTAGCGATTGAAAAAAACTTACCCGATCTTTCTGTTTGTGTAGTTGAAAAAGGCTCTGAAGTAGGTGCGCATATCTTGTCTGGTGCTGTGCTTGAGCCACGTGCCATCAATGAACTTTTCCCGAACTGGAAAGATGAAGGCGCGCCTCTTAATGTCCCTGTAACTGAAGACAAAACATTCTTCTTACTTTCAGACACCACTTCTAAAGAAGTTCCTCATTGGATGGTTCCTAAAACCATGCACAACGACGGTAACTATGTGATCTCTTTAGGTAATGTGGTTCGCTGGTTAGGTCAAAAAGCTGAAGAGTTAGAAGTTTCTATCTTCCCTGGCTTTGCTGCATCTGAAGTGCTTTATCATGAAGACGGTACTGTAAAAGGTATTCAAACAGGCGACATGGGTATTGGTAAAGATGGAGAACCAACGCATAACTTTACTCCAGGCTATGAGCTTCATGCTAAATATACCCTCTTCGCTGAAGGTTGCCGTGGTCACTTAGGTAAACGCTTAATTGCGAAATACAACCTTGATAAAAATGCTGATCCTCAGCACTACGGTATCGGGATTAAAGAGCTTTGGGAAATTGACCCAGCAAAACATAAACCGGGCTTAGTCATGCACGGTGCAGGTTGGCCTTTAGCAGAAACAGCTTCTTCAGGTGGCTGGTGGTTATACCACGCTGAAAACAACCAAGTGACTTTGGGCATGATTGTGGACTTGTCTTATGAAAATCCACACATGTATCCATTTATGGAAATGCAGCGCTGGAAAACTCACCCACTAATTAAACAGTATTTAGAAGGTGGTAAACGTATTTCTTACGGCGCACGTGCGGTAGTGAAAGGCGGTTTCAACTCTCTTCCTAAATTAACTTTCCCGGGCGGTTGCTTGATTGGTGATGATGCAGGTTTCTTAAACTTTGCAAAAATCAAAGGCTCACACACTGCCATGAAATCAGGCATGTTATGTGGTGAAGCTGTATTTGAAGCGATTGCTGCGGGTGTAGAAAAAGGCGGTGATCTTGCGATTGCACGTGTTACTGAAGGCGAAGATTTATTCGTTAAAGAATTAACTTCATACACTGACAAATTTAACAACAGCTGGTTAAAAGAAGAGCTTTATAACTCTCGTAACTTTGGCCCAGCAATGCATAAATTTGGTCAATGGATGGGTGGTGCATTTAACTTTATCGACCAGAATGTCTTTAAAGTGCCATTCACTTTACATGACTTGAAGCAAGACTTTGCTGTATTGAAAACTGTTGATGCAACAAGCTTTAAGCCAAACTATCCAAAACCAGATGGCAAACTTACATTTGACCGTTTATCTTCAGTGTTTATTTCAAACACTGTACATGAAGAAAACCAGCCAGCTCACTTGAAGCTTACTGATCCTTCAATTCCAGTGAATGTGAACTTACCGAAATGGGATGAGCCTGCTCAGCGCTACTGCCCAGCTGGTGTTTACGAAATCATGGAAAATGATGATGGCTCTAAACGCTTCCAGATTAACGCAGCGAACTGTGTTCACTGTAAGACCTGTGATATTAAAGACCCATCTCAAAATATCACATGGGTAACGCCTGAAGGCGGCGGTGGTCCGAATTACCCTAACATGTAATTCCTTGCGCCGCTTTAGCCGCGGCTCATATCCTAATATGTAATAAAAAAGCCCCGATTATTCGGGGCTTTTTTATTAGTATCCGCTTATTGAAAAGGCGGTATTTTTGCTACGTTTAAATTAAAATTCTTTTTATAGAAAATAAATGTGCCTAATAAAAATAAGCCAAGAAAACCAAAGTTTCGCGCTAAATCGTAGTACCAAACCGATTTACCAAATAATAAATCAAGAATTAACATCAGCCCGAGAAACCTTGTATGCAAGATCAAACTCATCTTTATCTTTGGTTCAGGAGCAAAAGATGTATTTCTATAACCGAGTAGAATTGAACCTAAAATAATGAGAATAGATATAATAATGATAGCAACAGTTTCAGATAACCAAGAGATCTCTAAATGTAATAAACCAGCAATAGTGAAAAACCAAAGACAGATTAATAAGCTTCGTTTCACAAAATAATCATTCATTTTTATACGTCATTTATATGCTTAATTTTATAAATTATATAACGATTCTTATTTGTAAAAAATTATCATTTCAAATTAAAGTTAAATTATTCATGGCTTCTAATCGTCTTTATTAGAAGCCTTATTATCCTATTAACCTTTCTTCACTAAATAATGAAATTCTTTATGACCATTTTCATCTAAGCGTTCTTCTTGTAACAACAACTCATGGCCTAAATGCATACAAAACTTAGGAATATCCCACGAGGTCGAATTATCTGTTGCGAAGACTTCAACCACATCCCCAGACTTAGATTTGCGGATGGCTTGATGCAACATCATGACAGGTTCCGGACAACGTAAACCACGCGTATTGAGTTGTACAGTAGGTGAAATGGGTTGCTCTGACATAACAAACTCGAACAAATAGAATTTTCACATTTTAGCATAAACAAATTACTGAGCTGTTAACTGTAACTGGCTTTTACATAACAATATACGTTTTGTCTTTTAGCTTGTTTTATAGATGCATAAGCATCTTTTCTTCGGTATGATCTGTGTATTCATTTGATACATTGAGTCTTTAGGAAAGATCATGCAAGAGGAACCAAGTCCGTCGTGGGGAATGCGAGGCTTACGAAAATGGTTAGGTACAGCGCCAGAAACCCGTGATGAATTATTAAAATTAGTCCAAAATTCACGCCGCTTTTTAGAACCAGATACTGTTGCTATGCTTGAAGGCGTTCTTGACCTTCCAGCCACAAAAATTCGTGAAGTCATGACGCCACGAACAGCAATGATCAGTTTACAAGAAGATGATCAATTACTTGATATTCTTGATGTACTGGTCGAGTCTGCTCACTCACGCTTTCCAGTCTTCTCTGCCGATCAACCTGACAATGTTGTCGGGATTTTGCTCGCAAAAGATTTGTTGCCGTTTCTAACTGAACCGAATACCAAAGTCGATATTCGAGTTCTTATGCGCCAGCCTTTATTTGTTCCTGAAAGTGCACGTTCCGATCAGGTCCTACGCATGTTAAAGCATACTCAGACTCACATTGCGATTGTGATTGATGAATATGGTTCAACAGCCGGTCTTGTTACGCTTGAAGATATTCTTGAAGAGATCGTTGGCGAAATTGAAGATGAGCACGACACGGTCGATGAAGATGCTCAGTACATTGTTCCTGACAATGACCATACGGTAGCAAATGCATGGATGGTGCAAGCACTTACACCAATCGAACATTTCAATACTGTTTTAGATGCTGATTTTTCTGACGATGAAGTAGAAACTGTCGGCGGTTTATTGCTTCAAGAGATTGGTCTGGTAAGTGATTTACAAGGTCAAACTGTTGAGCTTGGAAATTGGTTATTTACAATCGTTGAAGCAGATGCCCGCACTATTCATCTGATTCGAGCTGTACGTCAATGAGAGCATACTTTGAAAAGCTGTTAGATTCTTCGCAACAACAAAAACAGCTTCCTTTAATTTTTCCTTTACTCATTGCTTTATTTTCAGGTGCCGTGTTCAGTTTTTCACTGGCACCTTATTATTGGTGGTGGTTGGCAATTTTATCTCCAGCCCTACTCTATGCAACATTACATAAGCGCTCAGCTAAACAAGCCTTTGCTATTGGTTGGAGCTATGGCTTTGGCTTATGGTTTGTAGGTGCTTTCTGGCTCTATACTTCCATCCATGTATATGGCGATACCAATGCTTTTCTAAGCGTGTGTATGATTGCTATTATGGCCCTTGTGATGGGTCTATTTACGGCATTTCAGACATGGGTTTACCGACGATTCTTCCCTGAAACACCACTTACTTTTGCCCCACTTTGGATTGTTTTCGAATGGGCAAAAACTTGGGTATTTACAGGTTTCCCATGGCTGTTTGTAGGTTACGCTTTTACTGAACGCTTACTCGATGGTTATGCACCTCTATTTGGTATTTATGCAATTTCCTTCGTCGTCATTGTATTAGCGTGTGCTTTCGTCGAAGTTCTACGCAAACGTATTTTCTGGGTTATCCCTTCTGCTCTGTTAGTTTTGGGTGCATGGGGAGCATCATATATACAGTTTGTAAAACCTAAAGATGCCAAGCCGCTTAGCGTTTCGCTCATTCAAGGTAACATTCCACAAGATTTAAAATGGCTGACTGAATACCAAGTTAGAACATTAGAAATTTATGCTGGTCTGACACAATCTGAATGGGGCCGTGACCTGATTGTATGGCCTGAGTCTTCAATTCCGCTTTTCCAAACCGATATTGAACCGTTTTTGGATGCAATGGATGCACAAGCTAAAAAGAACCATACTGCATGGGTAACCGGAATTCCCTACTGGGATGTTGCAAAATCACATCAAGTTGGTAGCCCGCTGTATTACAACAGTATTATGGCCTCTGGTAGCGATTCAAGCGGCCTCTATAAAAAGCAACGTCTCGTACCTTTTGGTGAATATATTCCGCTGTCAGGTTTGCTTTCTTGGGTGTTACCAGCCATGCAAAATGACATTAGCATGAGCGGTTTTACACGTGGTGAGAGTGATCAGAAACCACTTTTAATTAAAGGGCATGCGCTTGCTGCTGCAATTTGTTATGAAGTGGCTTACCCCAACCTGACAAGACGTAATGCAGAAGATAGCGACTTTTTGGTGACTGTATCGAATGATGCTTGGTTTACGGGTACTGCTGGGCCTTGGCAACATTTACAAATGGTGCAGATGCGCGCGAAAGAAAATGGCCGCTGGTTTATTCGTGCAACCAACACAGGTGTAACAGCGTTTATTGATCAAAATGGTCATATCACTGAACAAGCACCAATCGATAAAGAGTTCGTCTTGAGAGGTGATTTACCTGCTATGCAAGGCCAAACTCTTTATAACCGTTTAGGTGATTATCCAATTTTAGGATTTGCGGTCTTACTGCTGATTTTAGGTTGGGTTTACCGTCCACGTAAAGTTGATGTTTCTTTTAAATCTCGTCGCTAAATCATAATAACTTTGTACCCAGAGGCACTTCAAACTCTGGGATACAAAGTGCGACATCACCATCTGCATTATGAAATCCTGTCACCAAACATTCTGACTGAATAGGCCCTATTTGTTTTTTAGGGAAATTCACTACAGCAACAACTAATTTACCCACCAAATCTTGTGGTTGATAGAGCTTGGTGATTTGCGCACTCGATTTACGTACACCCAATTCTTCACCAAAATCTACATGCAAAATATAAGCAGGTTTACGCGCTTTTTCAAAAACCTCAGCTTGAATAATTTTACCAACACGAAGCTCTACTTTTAAAAAATCATTCCAATCGATTTGTTCCATTTCATATTTCTCATTTTCTTAAATTGCTGATTTGAAGCATATAATATGTACAAATGAAGAAACACCCTGTTTTTAAGTCCTGTTAAAAAATAAAACGTAGATGTTGAGTCTACGTTTTATCTAAAAATTTGGTTTTAAAATATTATTAAAAAGCGATTGATAATTGCAGAGATAAATATGCAACTAAACTCGATAAAAAGACCATAGGTACATAACGATAAGCTTTAAAAAGAAATTGCTCATATTGAGTAGATATTTGTTTAGCTTGCCACACGCTCGCTTTTAATGCAGTAAAGAAGCTCACCATTAACCATGCACTCACAATACTTAATGCAAAGAAACCAATCATGATTTGGCTACTTCCCTCTGTACTCAGCCATAACTTTAATGAAACTTCAGCAATCGGCAATAAACCCAAAATCAATAGGACAGACTTGAGCATTACCCAATGAAACTGAGTCAGTTCATCTACTATGAGAAATGCTTTCATTTAATCTCTCCTTTTAATTGAATAAAGTGCTTTTTATTTATTATGCAAAGCTTTCATTTAAATATATAGCTTATTTTTCTCTACATTTTAACTTTCTTGTAACTATTAAATATGGGAATAATTCTTATTATAAATCTCAAATATTTATATTAACTTTAATTTATATTTTTCAGTTAGTTATTATATTTTTCTGATTGAGAGAGATTATCAATTCGTATTATCATTTTAACTGTTTAACTGAATTGATAATCTCCATTACATTTTAATTAAGGTTGATAATAAATATCTGCATCATTACCTTCACCGCCTTCTTTGCCATCCGCTCCAAATGAGTACAAGTCAAAAGCTCGACCATCTGCCCCAGGAATGACATATTGAATATCATTTTTCCAGCTGTCTTTAGGATAACCACCTTTTACATAACCACCTGGCATCCAGTTTTTCGCTGTAGCAGGCTGGTTAACCAAAGCATCTAACCCACCTTCTTGCATGGTTGGGAAATGGCCATTATCTAGCTTGTACTGATCTAAAGCACCCGCCACACCCTTTAATGCAATTTGAGTCGTATCAATTTTAGCTTTTTCACTACGCCCCATGACATTTGGTACGATTAAAGCTGCTAACACACCTAAAATTACAATCACGACCATGACTTCAATGAGGGTAAAGCCTGAGGCACGCTTCATTCGAGCACCGCTCGAACGTGCCGCAAGTCCGAAAGCTGTGCTTGAGGAGCAAACATCTGATAGAGAGCAATGCTCGGAATGGCACGTTGGCTCAAACTGATTTGAAACCGCAGATTCACTATGTTGTTCCATCGCTGTTTCGCTTTGAATATTTTTTACTTTCATCATTATCTCTAATATCAAAGTTATTAAATCATATTGTTCATATTTACGATTGGCAGCATAACCGCGATTACAATAACCAGTACAATGCTTGCCATTAAAACCAGCATAAGCGGTTCAAGTAATGCCAGTAAGGTTGAAATAAATGTCGTCACCTCACGGTCTTGCATGGTCGATGCTCGTTCTAACATCCTGTCAAGCTCGCCTGATGCCTCTCCACTTCGAATCATTTGTACCATCATTGGTGGGAAATAACCACTGCGCTCCAGTTGCGTACCTAAGTTACCCCCCTCTGTCACTCGCTCAGCCGCATGAGCAATTGAGTCGCGAATAACCCAGTTATTGGTCACTGCTGCACCAATTTTTAAGGCATCGACCAAAGGGACACCTGAACGGGTCAAAATAGATAAGGTACTGGCAAATCGTGCAGCATTAATACCACGTGACAGTTTACCGAATAATGGCAATTTGAGTGTTAATCGATCAAAAGCATAATGTCCAGCAGTGGTTTTTAAAAACCGAACGAATGCGATAACACCTACCACTGCAAAAAGAATAATAAACACCCACGCGTGGCGAATAAAATCACTCGCTTTCATTAAAGCGACTGTAATCCACGGTAAAGCATCTTTATTTTGATCAAAAGTTTTTACAATCTCTGGCACAACATAAGTCATTAAACCCATCACAATACCAAAAGACATTAGCATTAAAATAATTGGATAAATCATGGCGCCCTGAACTTTCTTTTGCATGGCAAAGCGGTTTTCGGTGTAATCCGAAAGCTGATCTAAAATGAGATCTAAATGCCCAGAACGCTCGCCAGCAGCCACCGTTGCAATATAAAGGTCAGGGAAACGTCCAGACTGCTGCATACCTTGTGCGAGTGAATGCCCTTCTAAGACTCGAGAACGCACAGATAATAAAAGATTTTGCACATGTGTTTTTTCACTTTGCCTACTCACGGCGCGCAAAGCTTCTTCAAGTGGAATAGCAGCGGCAACCAAGACCGAAAGTTGTCTAGTCATGAGCGCCAAATCGTAAGCGCTGAACTTTTTTTGGAATAATCCCTGACTCTGATGTTTATCTTTTTGTTCAACAGGGTCAACGCTAATTGGAGTCCATGCTTTATCACGTAATTGTTGGCGAATCTGGCGCGCTGAGTCTCCCTCAAGCACCCCTTTTTGCTGCTTCCCTGAAGCATCAATGGCAGTAAATTGATATGCAGGCATGGTAATGTTCTAATTTTCCAAAAATAATAGTCGCTGCTGTTGCATCTATGCTACGCAATCATTCATATTCGTTCTATAGCCTGTGTAGAATACCCAAGTCCTCTTCACGACGCTATGCCGTTTTTTAAAATTGACGAAATGAGCCTCTATGACCATAACGCCAAAGCCTGATTCAGTTGTTTATCGTGTGCGTGTAGCCGTACCTGTGCATCTGTACGATACTTTTGACTATACACTCACCCAAGCACAATATGAACGGGCTCACGTAGGCTCACGCGTCGCTATTTCATTTGGACGCCAAAATCTGATTGGCATCATTACTGAAAAAGTTGATCCAAGTGAATCATTTACAGGTACCTTTCAGCTTAAAGCCATTTCTGACCTTTTAGATGAAGAACCAATTTTAGATGAACAAGTTTTAAGTTTATTGACATGGTCAGCTCAGTATTACCAATTTCCAATTGGTGAGGTCATGCAAACTGCCCTACCTGCATTATTGCGTCAAGGCAAACCAATGGATGTTTTGTTCCATCTTTGGAAAATCACACCATGTGATAATGTTGAAGCACTTCTTAAACGCTCTGTTAAACAACAAGATGCGTATCAAATTTTAAAGTTACACCCTGCCGGAACTACAGAGAATATTCTTAATTTAAGTGGTGTAGAAACGGCTACGCTTAAAGCACTTCAAAAGAAGGGACTAGTCGACTGTACGCTTGAACCGCACGACTTTAGCCCATCACCTGTTCAATTGGCACAAATGCCACTTACACTCAATGAAGACCAAAAGAAAGCAACTCAGCACGTCGTAAACGCACAGCATCAATACCAAGCTTTTTTGTTAGATGGTTTAACAGGAAGTGGTAAAACTGAAGTTTATCTGCACATCATGCACGAAGTGCTCAAGCAAGGTAAGCAAGTACTGGTATTAGTCCCAGAAATTGGTCTAACCCCTCAAACGATTTCTCGTTTTAAGTCTCGTTTTAACTGTGATATTGCTCTATTGCACTCAGGCTTAAATGACTCCAAACGCTTACAAGCATGGCAACAGGCTCAGACTGGCAAAGCATCTATTATTTTAGGAACCCGCTCAGCCATCTATACGCCACTGCCACGTTTGGGCTTAATCATTCTAGATGAAGAACATGACCTCTCTTATAAACAGCAAGAAGGTTTCCGTTACCATGCACGTGATGTCGCACTGTACCGAGGTCACTTACAAAACTGTCCAGTTATTTTAGGTTCAGCAACACCGAGCATCGATAGTTATTATTTGGTCGAAACTGGTAAATTAACTTCACTGCAACTTAACCAACGTGCAGGCCATGCGCTTTTGCCTAAAATGCATTTGATTGACCTTAAAATTGTCAAAAAGCAACATGGAATTAGCCAACCTCTTATTGAGCAAATCAAGCATACGTTAGCAAGAAAAGAACAGGTTTTAATCTTTTTAAACCGTCGTGGCTATGCACCTGTACTGGTCTGTGAAAGTTGTGGGTGGCAAGCAAATTGTCCACATTGTGATGCACATTTTACGTTGCACACTCAGCCTTATTCTTATTTACACTGCCACCACTGCGGTACTGTTCATCGCTTACCCGATCACTGCCCTGAATGTCAGCAAAAAAGCCTAAAAACCCTAGGTGCTGGAACAGCTAAGGTTGAAGAGCACTTACAAGAACTATTTCCAGACTATGATGTGATTCGGGTTGACCGTGACAGCACCAGTCGTGTCGGTAGCTGGCAAAAAATCTATGATCGGATTCATCAAAACAAACCAACAATTTTGCTTGGTACTCAAATGTTGGCAAAAGGTCACCATTTCCCACACGTGACTTTGGTTGCTATTTTAGATATTGATGCTGGGTTACTCAGCGTAGACATTCGTGCGCCAGAACGTACTGCACAGTTAATTGTACAAGTCGCGGGTCGTGCAGGCCGTGGTGAACATAAAGGCCATGTTTATTTACAAACCCTAAGACCAGATCACCCTTTACTGACCACGCTCATCGAAAAAGATTATCGGGCGGTTGCCAAACAAACTCTTGCGGAACGTAAAGTCGCATTACTGCCGCCTTACCGTTATGCAGTACTGATACGTGCGGAATCCAAAGATCGTGACTATACCTTGCAATTTTTAAATGAAGCGGCAGAACATTTACGCCAAATTGCGGGTGAAATTGTTGATATTTGGGGGCCAATTCCAGCCCCTATGGAGCGTAAAGCTGGACGCTACCGCGCCCACATGGTGATTTTATCTGCTGACCGTGCTCGCCTCCATTTTTACTTAAGACAATGGTGGTCACAATTGGTTCATGCATCAAGGCAGCATCAACTTCGACTCTCAATTGATGTTGATCCGCAAGAATTTAATTAGATGGCTTGAATATCATAGTGTGAAGAAGCCTTTTTGGCTTTACACTTAAAAGAGACTAATACATTCGAGGCAATGAATGTCATTCTTACTGCAAGCAACAATTTTTCTTGGAGCTTCTCTGATTTTAGTCCCTCTTGGCAAACGCCTAGGGATAGCAACAGTTTTAGGCTATTTATTTACAGGAATACTTCTGGGCCCTAGTGTTTTAAATATTGCACATGACCCTGAAGCGATTATGGAACTTGCCGAATTTGGCGTTATCTTATTAATGTTCCTGATTGGTTTAGAGTTGTGCCCACAACGTTTATGGGAAATGCGTAACTCTATTTTTGTAATGGGAAGTCTGCAAGTCCTCATTAGTGGGGCTATTCTTATGCTGATCGTACTATTACTGTTTCAACAGCAGCTTTCTGTCAGCTTTGTCATTGGTTTTGCCCTTGCGCTGTCTTCCACCGCTTTTGTATTACAACTTCTGACCGAAAAGCAGCAACTCAATACGACTTATGGTCAGCAGTCTTTTTCCATTTTACTTTTCCAAGATATAGCGGCTATTCCTTTACTTGCCATTATTCCATTATTGGCAGGAACAGAATCAACTCATCATGGGGTAGCTTATTTTGCGGCTATCATTGCAACCTTTACTGGTCTATTTCTGTTTAGTCGCTATGTGATGCGTCCATTCTTCCGCTTTGTTGCCAAAAGTGGAGCGACTGAACTTATTACAGCAGTAGGATTATTTATTATTCTTGCTGTTGTCTTGCTTATGGACACTTTAGGAATTAGCACTACATTAGGTGCATTCCTCACAGGTGTATTATTAGCAGATTCAGAATTTCGCCACGAAGTTGAAGCGAGTATTGCACCATTTAAAGGTTTATTGCTTGGCTTATTCTTTATGACCGTTGGCATGACCACACAGCTGTCACTGCTCATTGAAATGCCTTTGCTTATTATTGGTGGTGCAGTCAGTTTATTACTCATCAAAACGCTGATATTGACCGCTATTGCCCGCTATAAAAAATACAGTTGGAATAACAGCTTGCTTTTAGGTACTTGCTTGGCACAAGGCGGAGAATTTGCTTTTGTAATTTTGAGTCTTGCAAAAAGTGAGAAGGTTTTAACTCAAGCTATATTAGAACCCGTGACTCTAATCGTAACGTTGTCGATGGTACTTACACCAGTAATTTACTGGATTATGGCAACTCAGATCATTCCTCTGTTTAATAAAGAACGTCCACCTGAGTATGACGAAATTCCTCAGCAGGATAATCCGATTATCATTGCCGGTTTTGGTCGATTTGGACAAATTATCGCGCGTATTGCCCGCCTACAACATTTAGGCTTTACTGCAATCGACAACAATCTTCATCAAGTGGACTTTGTTCGTCGCTACGGCGGCAAACTCTATTATGGCGATGTAACCCAGCCCGATTTACTGCGTTCTGCCGGTATTGAAAAAGCTAAAGTATTTATTTTAGCGATTGATGATGTTGAAGACTCTATGAATGTCGCGCGCCATCTTAGATTAAATTATCCAAACTTAAAGCTGTTGGCTCGTGCTCGCGACCGTCACCATGTCCATCTTTTAAGAGATTTAGGTGTTGAATACATTTGGCGTGAAACGTATCTATCTTCATTAGGTATGGCTTACCGCGCTTTGCGAGAACTCGGTATCTCTGATGAACAAGCCTATAACAATATCGAAATCTTTCGGGATTATGATGAGAAATTGCTTATACAGCAGCAAAGTATTTATACAGACGAACAGAAGATCTTTGAAACACATCGTAATGCCTTAGCCGAGCTTGAACATTTGTTTGAAAGTGATGCGCAGCAACAGGCTACATCAAAACATGATGTTAATTTAAAGCGTCATTTACAACCAAATCGCATCGACATTACAAGAGATCATCTAGAATAACTTGAGATTTCAGAAAATGGCTATATTAAGGACTTATTCACATTGCCTAAATAATTGGACAATGGGCACAAATCTGCCCCCTGTCCGGCTTGCGGCTTCGCTGCATTTCCTAAGCTTGATTAAAACGAAATAGTTATACTCTGCTTAGGGCCCTGGAGAATATTATGTCTGATTTACGCCAACGCTTTTATATAGAGAACTTTCCAGTACGTGGAGAAGTAGTTCATCTTGAAGAAGCCCTACAAACCATCTTAGCTCAACGTGACTATATGCCTGCTGTTAAAATTCTGCTAGGTGAAATGTTGAGTGCGACTGCATTACTTGCAAGTACACTAAAAATCAAAGGCCGTATCAGCTTGCAAATCCAGGCTAGCGGCACCTTCAAATGGGCGATGGCTGAATGTAATCATTTAGGAGAGGTTCGTGCTTTAGCGGACTATGAAACTGATCCTCGCTTTGTTGAAGCAACAGACAGCAGCACAGTTCTGGGCGCCCTAGTTAATCCTGTTTTATTTATTAATATTGAACCGGAATTTGGCGAACGTTATCAAGGGATCGTGCCGCTTGATCAAGTAAATTTAGCAGGCTGCTTGATGCAGTATTACGATTTATCTGCACAAATTCCAACTCGTATTGTGTTGGCAAGTACAGATAAGCGTTCTGGCGGTTTACTGATTCAACTCTTGCCACGTCATGATGAAGAAGAGCAAAACTTGGTCGATGAAGATTTATGGCCACGTTTGACAATGTTGACCGAAACATTAAAAGCTGAAGAGCTTACCAATTTAGATGCAAATGAAATCCTGTATCGTTTATATAACGAAGAAGAAGTTCGTTTACCAGAAATTGAAGCTTTAAAATTTGGCTGTACATGTTCAAAAGAACGCTGTGCAAATGCCCTGATTCAAATTGGTGTAGACGCTGTTCATGAAACCCTAGAACATCAGAACCCGATTCGTATGGACTGTCAGTTCTGTAATACGCAATATACCTTTACCGCTGAAGAGGCTTTAGCGTTATTTGGTGAACATTTAAGTTAATCTTTTAACTTTATAAAAAGGCGGTTATACCGCCTTTTTTATTTACCTGCATTTTTTGATGATAATTTTCAACATGTTAATTCAAATAGGATAATATAAGGCTACTTTATAGCCTAATAAATAAGATGCCTAAATACCATGAATTATTTTGATTATTTTCTCTTTATTTTTAGCGTAGTTATCATGATTGCGACCCCTGGCCCTGTCATGATTTTAGTTGCAAGCGCTGGACTTAAAGGGGGCTATAAAAAAGCACTGGAAACCATTTTTGGTACAAACCTAGCATCCCTTGTTTTAATTTTTATTTCAGTACTGGTTTTAAAAGGAGTACTGAGTGTTAATGATAGTTACCTCAATATCATTCGTATTTTAGGCTGCCTATATATTGGCTATCTGGGGTTGAGTATTCTTAAAGAAGTGATTCAGGCACCTCACCCAGAAGCGATACAAACAGTTTCAGCACAAAATGGTGGCTTTAAAAAAGGTTTTCTTGTCGGTATTTCAAACCCAAAAGATATTATCTTTTTCTCGGCTTTCTTTCCGCAATTTGTCTCTATTACCCCTCAGTTAAATTTAAGTTTAACCCTACTTACGCTGACATGGATTGTTTTAGACTTCCTCACCCTATCTTTGGTTTATATCTTTTTCCGCCGCCTTTCTAACAGTCATTTATATCCAAAAATATTAGGCCTCTGCGGTTTATTACTTTTACTGATTGCTCTTTACGGCTTGTATCAAAGTTTTATCTAACTTATTAGAGGTATAGTCTAATTTTGCTATACCTCCTTACGTTCCGCTGGATTTCGTAATAGAACAACTCTTATACAATCTAGCTTATTGAAAACTCTAAAAATCGTTTCATAATGAAATAAACAACACCATCGTGATAAAACATTATGGCAAAAAATTATTATGAAGAATTAGGGGTTACACGCAAAGCCTCTGCTGATGAAATTAAAAAAGCTTATCGAAAATTAGCCCGCAAATATCATCCAGACATCAGCAAAGAAAAAGATGCAGAGGAAAAGATGCAGGCCATTAATGTTGCCTACGACACATTAAGCAATGCAGAAAAAAAAGCCGAATATGACCAAATGTTAGATCATCCTCAAGGTTTTAATAACTTTGGTCAGGGTGCTGCACAAGGTGGTTTTGATGGAGCACAGTTTTATCGCCAAGGTTTTACAGGTGGTGAACAAGCAGACTTTAGTGGTTTTGAAGATTTATTTGGTCGCTTTGGTGCAGGCTTTGGCGGTGGGCAACAACAATATCAAAGACAACAACGTAGTTATCACGGTGAAGATCAACATGCCAGCATAGAGGTTGATCTTGATATTGCCTATCATGGTTCAACACAGCAAATTACTTTGCAAATTCCAACCATAAACGCTTATGGCGAACCTGAAGTTCAACGCAAAACCTTGCAGGTGAAAATACCAAAAGGCATGAAAGAAGGTCAACAAATTCGCTTAAGTGGACAAGGCCAAAGCGGGATTAATGGCGGTGCCAACGGCGATCTTTATATTGAAATCCAGTATAAAGATACAGACCGTGTTCATGTTGAAGGCAGTGACGTATATCTGACCGTAGATGTAGCTCCTTGGGAAGCGGCACTAGGTCAAGGTATTGAAGTAAAAACTCCAGCAGGATCCTTACATGTCAATTTACCTAAAAATGCCAAACAAGGACAACAGCTACGCTTAAAAGACAAAGGGATACCAAATAAAACGCCAGGCCATCTCTATTTAATTTTAAATATTGTATTCCCCCCAGCAAATTCTGAAAAAGAAAAAGAAGCGTATCAGCAACTGGCAGAAGCCTTTGCTTCATTCGAACCTCGTTCATCTCATTAGGGAGCAAGATCATGACAACCATTCACTATCGAGAAATTGTATATGACGGCCATACCTTTAGTGCAGAGGTCGTTGATGAACAATCGACATTTGATTTACAACAATTTGCCCAAGCTTGTGGCCAAAGTCCTGACTGGATTCTTCAGCTCATTGAATATGATATTTTATCAGTCGAGAACACACCTGAGGCACACCAGTTTATGGGTGAAGATGTCGCACGTGCACGTAAAGCGTATCGTCTACAACGTGACTTTGACGCAAGTTTGGCAGCAGTTGCTGTAATGTTAGATTTGATTGATGAAGTGCAACAACTTAGAAAACAGTTGAAGCATTTTCATTAGATTAGATAGTGACGACGGAGTCCTACTGGCACTCACTATCTATTTCATCAGCCAATTACGTTACTTTTGTTTTGGCATGAGTAGCGAAGCTACGCAAGGCCAAAACCAGAGATATTGAAGTGCGTACTAAGATCAAATTTATATTTGAACACAAGCTACGCACTTCGTTTGTCTTGCGCTCGAAGCAAACGATGTTTGCTTTTTCTCGCTCAGGTTGTGGATGACGCTTAGCTCAAGCAAATTTGGAAAAAATTCAATAAAAATTGAAGAATTATTTCAACCGAGTAATCTTTTCCACTTCCTTCAAAGTCTGCTTAATCGGTTCATATTCCAGAAACCAAAACAAATTCATTCGATCTTGGCGATGCTGTTGAGCCAGTAAATCAATCACACTTTTTTCACCGCGCCCCACCAAATGTTGTCGATAAAAATAGTACAGTAACAAAACAGTACTTAGCAGCATGACTCCGAGCATAATCCAGAAACCTACCGGTGATTTAAGCCCTGGAATAAACTCAAAGTTCATTCCATAAATACCGGTTAAAAGCGTAAGCGGTGCAAATACAGCAGTAATAATGGCAAGAATACGCATATTCTCATTGGTCTGGTTGGCAATTGCTGAGAAGTGCAAATCAATCGCCGACTGAATGGCGCTACGTAAACGTAAAGTATGTTTTTGAATACGTTCGACATGACTCATTAAATCATTCAAACGAACTAATAAAAGATCTTGAGAACTATGCGTCTTCTCACCAATAACATGATGATAGTTTTCTACAATTTCATCTCGAAACTCTTGTAAGGTTTCGATTTGCTCTTCGCATAAATTTTCAACCTGCTGAAAGGCCATGTTTTCATGAAACAGTTGATGCCACTGTTTAAAACGACGATTACCTTGCAACAATTGTTGTTGCCAATGCTCAACCCTTCTAGTTAAAGGTGAACGGATATCAAGGTAGCCATCCACCATGCTATTCAGCAGACGTAAACATAAATCTACAGGCGAATTAGGCAGCTTACGGGTTTTGTTTTGTTCTTCCAAAGTTTTACATAAAATATTTTCGAGACGTTGAATATAGTTTTCAATCGACTTATTGCCCTGCTCACGAACACTAATCAGAACTTTAGGGGTAAAAATAAAGCTAATCGGCGTGGTTGCTAGACCAAATACACTCTCATGGGATTCCCCATTTTTAATTTCATCATCAGGTGTAACGAGCTTTCTAAAAATAAGCAGGTCGTATTCTTCAAGCGTATCAAATGCACAAGGATGCTCAATATTCGCAATATCTCGCATATGAAATTCATTGATAACCACGTCTGAAAGCTGCTGAATCTTTTGTTGCCATTCTTCGTTATGGTTCACCACATCCGTTCTGACACTATCAATCCAGAAAAACTCTAGAATGTGTTCATTATGCTGCTCACGGCTTAAAAAGACATAGCCGTCAGCGTGATGGCGATAAAAGTAATAAACCTGCATACCACAATGATCTGTTTTTGTATTACTTGCATCATGCCATAAAAAAAGTCCGCATCAAGCGGACTTTTTCATGTCACCAGAACAATTATGCTTGTTCAATGTCTTTCATAGTCAATTTGATACGACCACGATTATCAACATCAGCAACTTGTACTTTCACTTCCTGACCTTCTTTAAGAACATCAGTTACGTTCGCAATACGTTCATTTGAAATTTGTGAAATGTGAAGAAGACCATCAGTACCCGGCATGATGTTTACAAACGCACCGAATTCTACAATACGAATTACTTTACCGTCATAGATCTTACCTGGTTCAACTTCAGCAGTAATTGCTTGAATCTTAGCAATTGCAGCTTTAGCAGCAGCTTTAGTTTCACCAAATACGCGAACTGTACCATTGTCTTCGATATCAATTGCAGCTTTAGTTTCTTCAGTAATTTGACGAATAGTTGCGCCGCCTTTACCAATAACATCACGGATCTTGTCTGGGTTGATGTTAATCACTTCAAACGTCGGTGCATGAGCACTGATTTCAGCACGCGCACGTGAAATGACTTTATTCATTTCGTTTAGGATGTGCATACGACCAGCAAATGCTTGGTTTAATGCAACTTCCATAATTTCTTCAGTAATACCTTCAATCTTGATGTCCATTTGAAGTGCAGTAATACCGTTTGCAGAACCTGCTACTTTAAAGTCCATATCACCTAAGTGATCTTCATCACCCAAGATGTCAGAAAGTACTGCGAAACGCTCGCCTTCTTTCACCAAGCCCATTGCGATACCCGCAACTGGTGCTTTAAGCGGAACACCTGCATCCATAAGTGATAATGAAGCACCACATACAGAAGCCATTGAAGATGAACCGTTTGATTCAGTAATGTCAGATACAATACGAATTACATACGGGAAGCGGTCAGCCGCAGGAAGAACTGCTTGAACACCACGACGTGCTAAACGACCGTGACCAATTTCACGACGCTTAGGACCAGATTCACGGCCTGTTTCACCTACAGAGTATGCAGGGAAGTTGTAGTGCAACATGAAGTTGTCAGTCTTAGTACCAGCAAGGGTATCAACCATTAACGCATCACGAGTATTACCCAAAGTTGTTGTTACTAACGCCTGAGTTTCACCACGTGTAAACAATGCAGAACCGTGTGCACGATCTAATACGCCAACTTGAACGTCGATAGCACGAACAGTTTTAGTATCACGGCCATCGATACGTGGCTTACCTGACAAGATGTTGTCACGTACTGTACGGTATTTAAGGTCTTCGAATAATTCGTTTACTTCATCAGCAATACCAGTTTCGTCATTTTCTGGAACGAACTGAGCTACAGCTTCTGCATAAAGTGCATCAAGTGCTGCATAACGATCTTGTTTAACCGCAATTGTATATGCTTCAGAGATTTTCGCTTCGAAAGCTGCTTTTAATTGCTCAAGAAGAGCTTCGTTTTTAGTTGGAGCAACCCAAGTTGATTCAACAGCACCAGCAGCGGCAGCAAATTCTTTAATCGCTTGAATTGCGATTTGCATTTCGTCATGACCGAAAAGAACAGCACCAAGCATTTGGTCTTCTGAAAGTTCTTTCGCTTCAGATTCAACCATCAATACAGCAGATTCTGTACCTGCAACCACAAGGTCAAGGTCACTTTCTTTCAACTGTTCGAAGTTCGGGTTAAGAACATATTCACCGTTGATTAAACCAACGCGTGCACCACCAATTGGACCACGGAAAGGAGTACCAGCAATAGACAATGCTGCTGATGTACCAAGCATTGCTGCAATGTCAGCATCCATAGTTTTGTCAGAAGAAACAACTGTTGCTGTTACTTGGATTTCGTTGAAGTAACCTTCTGGGAACAACGGACGAATTGGACGGTCAATAAGACGTGAAATTAAAGTTTCAGCTTCAGAAGCACGACCTTCACGCTTACCGTAACCACCAGGGATACGACCAGCTGCATATTGTTTTTCTTGATAGTTCACTGTTAACG
The DNA here is from genome assembly GCF_027855145.1 of Acinetobacter sp. AOR18_HL. Lineage (NCBI taxonomy): Bacteria > Pseudomonadati > Pseudomonadota > Gammaproteobacteria > Moraxellales > Moraxellaceae > Acinetobacter > Acinetobacter sp. AOR18_HL. The sequence continues at coordinate 94,428 of NZ_JAKTIG010000005.1, read as the reverse complement.
GGAAGAAGTCTTGACCCGCTTTTGCTTTAGGTTGAGCAACAACTGCAACTAAAACAGTTACGCCACCCATAGTGATTAAAACTGTGTTTGCTTGACGTGCAACGCGACCCGTTTCTAAAACGACTTGATGTTGACCGAATTGGAATTCTTTACGAACGATATTAAACATTGACATGTATTGTATTTTCCTAATTTTATTCTAGTGAGACCCCTAAGGTTTGGCATTCAGACTACACCGATTGGTAGATAAATGACAAAGCTTAGAAGCCATCACACTAGATCAATTATTTAAAATAAGTTAAACGCAAAGAAGGAGCGCACAAGCGCCCCTTCTAAAAATCACTTAACCTAACGTTAAGTGAAACTCTCTTTTCAGCGATAAAGCATTGCGACATGCGAAATAGCGAAAACAAAGTGAAAATCGAATTAACGACGTAAACCTAAAGCACCGATCAAAGCAGTGTAACGACCGTGGTCTTTACCATTTAAGTAGTCGAGCAATTTACGACGTTGGTTAACCATACGGATCAAACCACGACGGCTGTGGTGGTCGTGTTTGTGAGCTTTGAAGTGACCTTGTAAATCATTGATTTGAGCAGTCAATAAAGCTACTTGTACTTCTGGTGAACCAGTGTCATTTTCAGCGCGAGCAAATTTAGCAATGATCTCTGCGCGGTCTGCATTAGTTAAAGCCATTCGATTTCTCCGAGATGCTTAAAAAAGTAAACGATATGAATCAGTTGAGGCAACTGACTGCCGTGCATCACTACAGCAAGTCGCCTATTTTAAGGTATCTATAGGTGGATTGCAAAATAGTTTTCAGTAACTTGTCATTTTAGACACTGACATGAGGACCTTAACCCTGCACACTAGCCTCGAATAAAAAGAAAGAAGCGCGAGGGACGTGTGAAAATTTTTTCAACCAACACTTGTCCAATACCGGACAATATTGAGCAAGTCATTCGACAAAAAGATGAAGTTGCTGCTGAACAGGGTGGAATGAGTGATCACCAGATTCAAAAAATCTGGAAAAGTATAGAAACACTATATAAAACCGGAAACTATCCACTCATTACCTTTTGTTTACGCAGACAAGGTAAAATTTTGCTGAATCGAAGCATTGGATATGCTCAAGGAAACTCTCCGGCAGGACTTCAAAAAAATGCCCTGATTGCAACACCTGACACACCTGTTTGCCTATTTTCAGCATCAAAGATGATCACAGCCATGTTGATTCATCTATTAGATGAAAAGGGTGAAATCAATTTGCTTGATCCTGTGAGCTATTATGTTCCTGAATATGGTGTCAACGGTAAGCGTCGTGCAACGATCTTTCATTTATTAGCACATCGTGGTGGCATTCCTTATATTGATGGCGATGTCACACCAGATTTATTATTTGATAAAGACGAAATTTTAAAACGTTTATATGCTGCCCGACCTGTGTCTCCTGCTGGCAATCACCTTGCCTATCATGCTGTTACGGCAGGTTATATTTTAGGAGAAGTCATTGAACGGGTGACTGGGCAGGATTTACGTGAATTTGTACATCAAACTATCGAAAAACCAATGGGGATGCCTTATTTCAATTATGGCTTAAAACCAGAATACCGTTCAGAAGTCGCCTTAAACTGTGCAACAGGTCTGCACCCTCGCCTTGGTACCGATCACTATCTGAATCATGTGTTAGGTGGCGGTTTACAACTTGCAGTTGATGTGACTAACGATAGTCGTTTTATGGACACCATTTGCCCAGCTGGAAACATCTATACCAGTGCAGAACAAGCTGGCCGCTTCTTTGAAATGCTTTTAAGTGGTGGAAGCTACGGCGGTCAGCAAATCTTTAGTGAGAAAACAATTTTCAGAGCAACACTGCCAACCACAGGAGTTAACATTGACCGTACTTTGCTAATTCCAATGCGCTATGCTCTGGGGCCAATGTTAGGTAGCAATCCTGTAGGTCTTTTTGGCCCAATGACGGGGCAAGCTTTTGGTCATTTAGGATTCTCCAACATTTTATGCTGGGCTGACCCTGAAAGAGATATCAGTGTTTCCCTATTAACAACTGGTAAATCTGTAGTGGGTACTCACCTACCTGCTTTAGCTAAAGTGCTCTATCAAATCTCAACTCAATGTCCACGTATACCGAGAGATCAACGCCGTTCGTTATTTGGTAGTGATTCTCATGAAACTGACTTAGTGTAGAAACAAATACAAATAAAAAACCCAAGCATTTCTGCTTGGGTTTTTTGCGCTGTAGTTTTTGTTTATCGTGTTATTGCTGTTTTTATTGTCGTTGGTGAGATGCTAGTCACATCCTTCTTGTTGTTCTAACTCACTTCCGATGTTTTTGTTTCTATTTCCTTATGTGATGTATTGTGACATATCCAATTATGAAGAAAAGTAGTATTTTTCTTATCATCATGTAAGTGAAAACGTACAGGTCTGTATAATATTTGGTAAATAGCCATTTTTAACCTTTAACGTACAGTTCTGTATAACATATAACTTAACAATTCACAGGAAAAATGCCTGTTTTGAAATCATATTATAGATAAATATATTGATATTATTGATTTAAATCTTTAGACAAAAACAGAGTGAAGATAGTGCTAAAAACGAAATGTTGTAATGCTTTTTTAAACATAGTGAAAAGTAGAATATAAAAAAGCCCTGTAGTCTCTCCCAAAACTACAAGGCTTAGCGGCTGTAAGTTTCCTCTTTATACACCTACTTCATTGTAAGTTCGCAGTCTCTCGACTTAAGTTATTATTATTGTGCGATTTTGCCCGACATTCCGTGCCAAGCTCGTTGTGCGTTTATAATCTCAAAAACGTGGGATGTACTCTAGCAGCAAATATCTCGAATCTATGTAAGCTTTTTCTTACAAGGGTAAAAATATTAAGTTTGTCTTAACGAACTAACCGATTAACTTTTTGAACTAAACCGCTTTTTCGTGTAGTACGAACTGTAAATGCTTGTAATAAAGCCTCTTGATGCACCAAAAGACTGACTACTTTCTTAGCTCGTGTAATCGCAGTGTAAATAAGTTCTTGGCTTAATAAGTTCTTGGCAGCCTGATCTAAAACGACAGCAGTATGTGTAAATTCAGACCCTTGCGATTTATGAATTGTTAAAGCGAATGCACTTTGAATACTTTTAGGTAATCGATTTGCAGCAACCCATTTGTTCAAACTTGGAAAATATACTTCAAACTGCTGTGGCTGAGTCCTGTGCTCAAAGCACAAACCAATATCCCCGTTTGAAATACTGAGCTGATAATCGTTATAGGTCATCATTACAGGACGACCGACATACCATCCTCCAAGAGTCACTATTGAAAGTTGCTGCTGCAACCAACGCTGCGCATATTGGTTTAACTGCTGCAATCCAAACGGACCATGACGAACCGCGGTTAAAATCCGGTAGTCATCAAATGCTTTTACTACGTTTTGGACCTGTTCAATCGAGCGTTCTTCTTTTAAATAATTTTTTAGACTCTGTACATATCCTTGGAAACCGAGCATTAGCTTTTGATAATAGGTATCTAGGTCTAATAGCCCCCCTTCTGGTAAATATTCAAGCTGAACAACATCAGGCATGTCACTTTGTAAAAGTATAGGCTTTAATTCTGAAACCTGAACAATATCAATTTCAAACCGCTGCAAAACCTCTACATGGTCTTGTTTATAGCTTTGTGCCTGAATAAATTTGGCCACTTGTCCAATCAACGCACCTTCAGTAAAACGACGACTGGTTTGTAATTGTACCCGGTTATCAGCCAACGCCTGTATTTGCTGCAAATCTGCAAGAACCGCCCCGACATCAACGGAAGCGAGCTGATTTGCATCTCCTAATAAAATAATTCGACAAGACTCAGGCACAGCTTCAAATAAAAGAGTAGCCAGATTTAAATCCAGCATGGAAGCTTCATCGACGACAATCACGTCATAAGGCAAAGGCTGTTTTTGATTAAACCGTGGTGTCTGGCTATGTCCCATCCCCAACAAACGGTGAATCGTTTGTGTTCCCTGATTTCTGAGCTCTTCACTCACTAATCCGGACTCAAGCAATTTAGGGTCATTAAACGAGTTCTGTAAAGCCTCTTGCATTCGCTGTGCTGCTTTACCTGTTGGAGCAGCCATCGCCACACGAATATGTGGAATAGCTTGGCTAAGTACAGCAATGATACGTGCCAGCGTATAAGTCTTACCTGTACCCGGCCCACCCGTAATAATACTCAGGCTCTGCCGAGCAACCATTTGTAAAGCTGCCTGTTGATGAGCATCGGTAAGCAGGTCTAAATAGTCATCACAAGAGACAGGTTGAATTAATTGTTGCTTTAATCGACAAATTTGTTCTGCAAGTCGTTGCTCTAGGTGCCAATATCGGTATAATGCCAACCCCTGCTCATCGTAGACGCACGGCGCAACTTTTAAGTTTGCTTGATCGGCAGATATAGCAAGCTGACCAAGTGCTGCAATTTGCTCTAAACTGATATCAATACAACTATCGCCTTGTAAGCTCGCTTCAATAAGCTGCTGCAAGTAAGAAGTAGCTTCTGACACTTGCGATTGTTCAGTAAATGGAGCCTGATTTAAGAAGTTACTCCACGTTGTTAACCAGCTTAAATCGGCTTGTTCAGGGCTGTTTAGATTGTCCACACACTTATCCACCTAGTTTTCCACACGCTTGTCCACATGGTTATAGACAGGCTTATCCACATGCCAAATATTTGTTAATATTAAAATTACATACTTTATCAGCATTTTTCATGCAATTTTATCCTCAGCAAAATACCCTAAAATGGCATCAAGACGCAGAATAAACTCAATGCTAGGCTGCCAGTAATAATAGCCCTGCTCAGCTTCACCATTCATACCACGTAAATAAAGATAAGTTGCCCCACCTAAGTGTTGCTCAATTTGGTAATCCTGCATTTTGACTTGCAAATAGCGATGTAATGCAACGAGATATAGACCTGCTTGTAGCCAATAACTTGCTAAAGACATGCTTTGGGCAATGCTATCGCTACGATAATCTACAAGATCATCACCTAAGTAATTACTTTTATAATCGGCAATGTGGTAACGCTGCCCATCAAAATAAACCAAATCGATAGAACCGTTGAGGTAACGTGCTGAGCGAGCCTCAAGTAATTCCGGCATATTCAAACCATACTCAGCGAAAAGCTGCTGAATACGTGTCATCGCTAGAACCCGATCTGACAACGCCAAATAAAAAGGAAACTCTGACAAATACTGCTCTTGTTGAAGCTGATTTAGTCGGAAACCTTGATAAAGCGGTGTTCGCAAAATATCTTTCAGCCACTCTGCAACTGACTGGTAAAGCAGATGCTCGGCATCTTCTTGCTCTGGGAAGCTCTCGTTATATTTATTAAGTAAATCTTGCCAAAGACTACTATAGTCATTTTTAAAACGACGACGTATTTCACTTACCCAGTCATCTGAACATTGAAAATCGATATGCTCAAAGATTTCATGCAAGAAATTACCGGCAAGTGTTCCTCGCGGAAAGTTACTCTTTATCCAGTCAATCGGCTGAGCACTGATTTCTTCAGCAGTGTTGATCAAATCCAGCTCATCTTCTGCTAATACCGCATCATTGCTCTGACTCGCCAATAAATCTGTGCCAGCCTTATGTTTTAAATGCTGTGCCAAGTAACTGAAACTGGTTTTACCTCTCGAATAAAAACGTTGTTCCGGAAACCGTTGTGCTTGTATTTCAATAATACTTGTTTGTTTGGCTAAATGAATTGCCTGTGGAATCTGCTCCAAAACCATTTCATCCGTACAGCAACGGTGTTGAAAAGGCTCAGTCCTATTTTTCCAAAATGCGAGACCTGATACTGACTTGCCATCAAGATCTTGTAAAAGTGCATAGACGCGGTGGCTTGCTCGCGTTAAAGCGACATACCAAAGTCGATTCTGTTCAGCGAGCGCTCGTTCTTCGTGCTGCTTAAGTTCTATTTCATTCAAATAAGTCTTGTCAGCAATCGCAACGACACGTTGAGTCAAAGTCTGGTTTGAGTCTAGTTGGACAATATCTTGGGTCGAAAAATTGAGTGTTTTATTATTTTCTCGAAAGGGCTTGTCTGCACCTAGTAAAAATACAATCTTAAATTCCAGCCCTTTTGACTGGTGAATGGTCATGAGCTGAACACCAGCTTCACTCGACAATTTACGTTCTAGCTCCCAATCACGGTCAAGAGGAGAACGCAACTGTTTGAGATACCAGTGATAAAGGTTCTGAGCACCTGAGTATTTTTCACTGTGCTGACTCAGAATTTCAGTTAAATGACGCAAGTTCACCACAACCCGTTCATTATCTTTACTTTGAGCTGCAACCAAATTTTGCCATATATCAAACTGGATGAGACATTGTTGCCATGCCACTAAAAAGCCTTGAGCGGACCACAACTCTCTAATCGTGTCAAAACCAGTCATAAACTGGCTTAACCCTTCGGCTGTCTGCTCAAGTTGCAAGAGTTGTTTTAAATCCATGGCAAATAGACGGCTAATCAAAGCTCGCTTCACTTTTGCCTCATCGTAAGGATGAAGTATGGCGGTCAGCAAAGCCCCCACGTCTTGAGCAATCGTACAATCGAAAACACTTCGTTTTGATGGCCTGTTAACCCGAATTCCTAAACGCTCTAGCTCAAATTGAACTTTATCGAGGCCATCATGATTACGAGACAATACCGCAATATCATCTTCGTTTAAGGTTTGAGTCTGAGTATCTTTTTGAAAATATAGTTGTCCAGCATGTGACTGGTTAAGTAGATCTCGAATCTTCCATGCAACTTGCTGAGCCTCTGTTTCTTTATCTTTGAGCATTAACCAGCGCAAAGGGTAAGGATTATGATTGTTCTGCTCAATCAGTACAGGATGAGGTCGAGTGCCCGCTCGAATTGGGTCATATTGAACCTCTTCACCAAAATCAATTTGTCGTTGAAATAAGGCGTCGACCACATCAACCAGATCAGCAACAGAACGATGGTTATGAATTAACTTATATTCACGACCATGTTTGGCTTGAATATCTTTATAGGCATTTAAAAAGGTGAGCATATCCCCACCACGGAAGCCGTAAATCGCCTGTTTACGGTCACCCACCATAATCATGCAGCCTTTTTGGTAGCGCTCCGGATGACGCCAAATGCTCGCCAGCATATCGTCTTGATCTTGGTTAGTGTCTTGAAATTCATCGACCAAAATTAAGGGATAACGCGCTTGAACAAATACAGCAAAACGTTGCCCCTGCTCACCTTTTAAAGCTTCTGAAAGTGTACGAATTTGCTGAGAAAAAGTAGTTTCACCTTTATTTTGCAAAACCTGAGGTAAGCGTTTTTTAACCTCTACACATAAATAGGCCTTTAAAAAAATATGAAGCTGGTCGAACTGCTCGGCGTAGTTTTTTAACACACCAAATAACTGCTGAATCTGTTGAATACAAGGATGTTGATAGAAACCATCTGAAATTTCAGCAGGGCATTTCTTGAAAACTTTTTGATCGGCAAGTTGACCTAAAAACTTAAAAACAAGTTCTCGTTGTGCGGCTAATGACCCATCAAAAACCAAAATGCTGTCGCTTTGCTTTAGAACTTGTAGTAGCTGCGGTAAACATTCACTAAATAGTTTATTAAATGCCCCATTTCTAAATACTGTCCCGCTCACATGTTTATAGTGCTCGCCATCAAGCAAGTAATATGCTTCTAAAAGACTGATATCAATTTCTGTCGCTAATTGTTTGAGCTGCGTAAGTTCTTCAAATTGAATGGTTGGTTTTTCGGGAAGTTTAAAATGAGCAGAACTAAAGTTAAGTGAGTCTTCAACAAGTTTGACAAAACTATCGACACTCTTGAGTTCACCAGCCAGATACAATGCATCAATCACGGTCTGAGGTTGAGACTGTATCCATTCACGTAAAACATCATGAATCAGTTGTCGACTATAAGTTTTAGCATCATCGGTAATTTGAGCGCGTTCAATTTTGCCACTCTCAAAGGCAAACTCACGTAATAGTTTTTGGCTAAAGCTATCGAGTGTTCCGACAAATAACTCGTCTAACTGATCTATAACCAATTTTAAACGTTCACACGCATAGGCAATACGCGTCGCAAAATGCTTTAGAATATGCTGGAGTAATAAGTCAGGTTCTTGCTCTGCCTGCGTAAGTAATTCTTGTTCTGTAAAACTACGCTTGGCATCTAAATAACGGTACGTTTCAACCAAACGTGCACGAATACGGCTTTTTAACTCAGCAGCAGCAGCACGGGTAAACGTGGTCGCAATGACTTGTCTAGGCAAGTATTTTTCAAGAAAGATACGGACCATCAAACTTGATAAGGTATAGGTTTTTCCTGTACCTGCCGAAGCTTCAATTAAGTGCAAGCCACTAAATTCAATATCAATAATAGGTTGATAAGACACCTGTACTCTTGAGTTCATGCCTTACTCCGAATGTTGAAATTGAAAAACCGGATGATACAAATCATACGCAAACTCATCACAAGCATGTTGAAGCAAAGCTTGCGCATCTTGTTCTTGTAAAATAAAGCTCCAGTCTTGATGCAACTTACAAGCTTCATTTTGAGTCATATCCATCGTGGTAAATGACCCTGTTTCATTCCAGTATTTTAGCAGCTCAGCATAGCTCTTCTCATCCAGTTTTGCTTTTTCTGTCTGATTTGTTGTTTCCCACTGATATGCTTTAGCTTTTTCTAATGGCTTTAATAATAAGGCTGCTGGTAAAACCAATGGTTGTTGCTGTGCATGGCGCCAGATTTTAAACCATGGTTGTAAATATTGCCGAGCTTGCTCAGAACTAATCCCACTACAAATCACAGTTTGATCGCTAAAAACCACAATACGGCGCTTTTCGGCTCCTGCACTACCCTCATTCAAATAAGCTAACCAGAGCAGATATTCTAACCAGACTTTAGCACGTCTTTTTGCGCGAGCGCTTGAAGGTTCCATACTCACCCAGTCCCGAGTTTCAGACTTCGGAACGGTAATATTCATATGAAGCTGTTTAGCAATTCGCCAAATACGCTGAGTTGTTTGTGTCACTGCTGGTGCATAATGGTGAAGGCGTTCAAGTAAACATTCTTGCTCAAAAACACCTTGTTGCCATGCGCTATATTTGACTTTACCGACAGGCAACTGATCAATTAATACTTCAGGTTGTGCTTGCTGTTCAGATTGTTGTAAAAAATGTCGGATCGCATAGCGCCCTAAACCATCTAATAATAAAGGTTCATTTTGGTCGAGCACTCCGACACTTCCTAAGTTTTCTACCCCTAAAGTTTTCAAATATAATCGTGCAGGGAATGTTACATCCTGTATCCACTGCTGGCTTTCTAAAACCAGTGTGTCAGGTATTTGTAGCGGATAGGTCGTGTTCGCCCAAGGCTGACGGTTTCCTGAGACTTGCTGAATTTGTGAAGCGACCTTAAACCAGTGATCTTGATAACGAATAACACGCTTCTCTACAGTAAAACCTTTCGGGTCAAAGGGCTGTAAATCATGGAAGTGATGGAGTTGTTTTAGCTGTGAAGGTATCTCAATTCCTTCAATAACGACACTTTCAGGTTCACCATCTTCAGCTTTCACAATCAAGGCAAGATGTTCACGGAACTCTTGAAGAATACTGGAAGGTTCGCGCACCTCGCCATCGTTCACATCAAAGCCGTTATAAAACAGCCATAAATTTTCTTGGGCTAATAATAAAGCATCTAAAAAAGCACCTTGATCATCTTCAAGTCGAGAGCGATCACCTAACTGCTGGCGCAGTGCATCCATCAAATCAAATGGAACATGGGTATCGCGGTTTGGAAATTGCCCTGCATCAAGATTTAGCATGACCATTAAACGATAAGGTAACGGTCGAATGTGTCCAATTTGGGCAAAGGTAATTTGCCCTGTCGGTTCAGCTTGTGCACTTTGGCTTTCTAATGTCCGTTGAATTTCTTCAATAATATAAGGCAGAGGCAAGGTAATTTTGCGCAAAGTTCCTGTTTCTGTCTCGGCGTAATAACTTGCGAGGGTCAACATTCGCTCTTGTTTCTTAACAATTTCCCGCACAGCTTTTAGAGCAGCAACACCGACCTGCTCAAATTCAACAATATCTTTGCTCAGCACTTGGAGCCAATATTCAACGGTATAGACTTTCCCCTGCTCATGCAGAGTAAGCCAATCACGGCGCTCATTCAAATCCTGATAAATCTGAATGAGTGTACCCACCAACTCGAAATCGCTCGGTTGAACTTTGGCATAACTCAACACCTGATTAAATGTTGCATGCACAGGCACAGCAATGCCAAGGGCCAATCGCTCTAGGGCAAATTTAAAACTATATCGATAATCATCATCACCCTCACACAAACTGCGCTTGAGATGCTCTGCATCAAGCCCTCGTTTAAAGCCTGCATCGGCAAGCAAATTTAAAATTCGCTCAACCTGAACATATTCAAGTTCATAACGTTGTTGAGTCGCATGCAAACTTAACCAATCAGCAAAATCATCAAAGCTAAAACGCCCCTGCATCAGTTGAATACGCCCAATTACTGCACGCCAAGCATTCAGTGCATCAAGTGATGCAACACCTGCAATCTTTACTGGCAAATGCACACCCTGCTCAGTGGCAGTAGCAGGAAATACACTTCGAATTAAAGGCTCTATGTCGGCCAAATTAGGAACTAGAACTAAAATATCGTTTGGACGGCGCGGCTGTTCATGCGGTTTAGCCAACCAACAGATTAATTGCTCTTTTAATACTTCAAGTTGACGTAGAGTCGAATGACAAACATGAATCTGAATAGAGTCATCATCGGAAGCAAGCTCATATTGTTTAGCTTGAGGCTCCACTAAATGCAAAATATCTGACTGAACTTTACCAAGCAGACTTTCAGGGAAATCATCCACAAAAGCGTCAACCCACTTACCCTCTTCACCCGTAGATAAATTCGATAATAAAGAAAAGTGATCGCGGGCTTGTTTACCCAATCGGGTTAAAAGCGGATGTCTGGATTCACGCGCTTCAGCATTAAAGTTGAGTGTAAATTTATTAAAGAAATCACTAATTTCAGCATCAGTAGCCTTTGGATTTTTCGCAATAAAACGCTCTTTTACCCCTAAGTCATAACGCTGTTTCCAGAGTGGATCGACACTATCGGCCCAATATTCTTGTGAAGGGTTATAGTGCAAAATCAGTACATCAACGTATTGGCCTAAACGGCGCAAGAACTGTAACTGGCTTGGCGGCAAATCTAATAACGTAAAGATCACCACCTGATTAGGTAATCTTGAAATAGCACGCTTACTGCGGTCTGGATGATCTAACTCTTGCCAAAACAATGCATCAATTTGCTGCATCTGCAAAAAGTCATCATGAAAATGTTGTTGCCATAACCAACGCTGCCAACGTTCTAGCTCCTCAGTTTGATGTAATGCAAAAGCAGTCACTTCTTCATCTTTTTGCACAATATATTTTTCAATATCGAGTGCTCGGCCCTGCCCCCAAGCAGACAACCAGTTTTCCGGACAGGTACAACTATTTTCACAACCACGCTGACACTGCCCACGATAAATCATATAGTTACTAAATAGATCGGCAACCTGCTCAGCGACCCAGTACAGCATTTTTTGTTTTTTTAATTGTTTGTCTATGCCTTGTTCGAGTCGATCTGCGCTGTCATAAATACGCTGGACAATAGAATGTAAAGGATGCGACGAATCTATACTTATCGTGTCTGGTTGAATGAATTCGTGCAAAGCTTGATGCACCCGCCATTTAAAAATTAAACGTGGGATGTTCGCTTTACGAACCTGTTCTTTATGCGCAGTTAAAACTTGCTGGTAGGCGTACCACTGGAAGCCGCGTACCCGTTGGTGAAACTGGTAATTAGCACTCATGCCTTGCTGTTCTGCAAGTTTTTGTATCAGCCACTGCTCGACCGCAGGACTTGGAACAATAAAATGCTGGGTTTTCAAAACCTGTAATGGATGCGTTGAAGCTTGAGATGTAGACGTCAATACACCTTGCAACAACACATCAATACGTTGACTTTGAATAACATGAATCCCCATTTATTTCATATCCTGCTTGCATAATTTATGCACAAAATCATAAACATTCATTACTATACAACTGAATCTGACTATGTCACGTTGGTTTAAACACAGCATAATTTAACTTTAGGTGTCACTTACACTTGGTTTAAATGACGCCCTCAAGAAACTTATACAGGTAGACATTATGAAAATTGACAAGATTCCTGACTATATTGATCCTAGCCTAAATCTGGAACAAATTCGCGATGAGTGTCATGATCTCATCAAAAAAAGAGCTTACGTCTCAGCAGGAGCGGCAATTGTACCGATTCCTTTTTTTGACGTGGCAGTCGATTTGGGAATTTTGTCGTACCTTATTCCAGATATCAATTCCCGTTTTGGCTTAGCACCTGAACACGTGAGTGTCTACGACCCGAAAACTAAAACAATTCATTGGGATGAACTACGTAAACGCGGTTTTGAATTTTCAGGCTTTGTAGTAGCGCGTACTACAGTTAAAAAAACATTTAATGGCTTTCTTGGCAAAATCGTAACGAAACAGGTGACTAAATTTATACCACTAGGTGGGCAAATTGTAGCAGCAAGTTTGGGCTATTTCATGATGAAAAAAATAGCAGAAACTCATCTGAATGATAGTTATAACCTTGCAAAACGTATTCAGCAAAAAAGCCGTAGCACTATTGTAAATTAATGTTTGCCTTGTAGCTGAGAGCTTAGTCTGCTCTCAGCTGTTTTAAAATGGCCTTCAACACTTCTAAACGTGCCGTATATTTATCATCGGTTGCGACAATATACCAAGGTGCATATTCAGTACTAGTTCGCTCAAACATATCTGCGGCCGCTTTTAAATAATCGTCCCACTTATCACGATTACGCCAATCCTCTGCGGTAATTTTAAAGCGTTTATGCGGTGTTTCTTCTCTGGCCTTAAAACGCTGCTCTTGCTCATCTTTACTAATCGCCAGCCAAATTTTTACTACAATCGTTTGACTATCAAATAAATCTTTTTCAAAGCGGTTTATTTCATCATAGGCACGCTGCCATTCTAAAGGTGAAGCAAAACCTTCGACACGTTCAACGAGTACACGTCCATACCATGTCCGATCAAAAATCGTGATTTTTTCGGCCTCATTAATGCGGTTCCAAAAGCGCCATAAGTATGGATGACGTGCTTCAAAACGTTCAGGTGCTCCAATACAGTGAATATCATATTCACGCGGGTCTAGGTTTTTAACGATTCGCTTAATGGCCCCACCTTTACCAGCTGCGTCCATGCCTTCAAAAGCAATGACGACATTGCGTTGATCAAAACGCATGGCATCGGCAATTTTTTTACTCAGTTTATCGAGTTCTTTTTTATATTCTGCTTTTTCAAGTGGTTCGTTAGAAGGGTTTAATAAACTCTCTGGAATTTTAGCTTGCTGCCATTTTCCTTTAACTTCGGTTTCATGCTCTGGAAGTTGACGCATGTGTTGTAAAAGGTATTGCGCAAAAAACTGATCACGCTGCTTTTCATCTTCGCCATCAATAATGTACCAATCGTCGGTAAAACGACGACGTAACTTTTGCAAAGTGTCATATTGTTTTTTATTACGCCAGTCTAAGCCATGGAGCTTATGCCAATGCTGTTCAGATGGATCTATCTTGTCTAAACGTTTTTGCAGTGATTTCCATGACAGATCGAACCAGACTTTGACCACATCGACATAGTTGTTTTTTAAATCTTGCTCAAATGCCCGCATATTTTCAACGTAAGCATCAAAGCGTGCTTCATCCAAAGGTTCAGACACGTGCGTTGCCGTGACGAGCAAATCGCTATACCAGTTGCCAAACATCACCACAATTTGCCCTTCAGTCGGAATGAACTCCGAGTAAGATTGCCAAAATGCTTCTGTATCTGTCAGCACACGTGGCGCGTCTGCTTTGACTCTTAAATATCGTGGATCTAGCCATTCACGAAGTTGCTTAACAGCCTCGCCTTTTCCAGCCAACTCAATACCACTCATTAATATTAGTGTGCTCTTAGCGTTGGGTTTGCCCCGACTTTCTTTTAACGCATATTGTGCTTCAATCAAATCGACTGAAAGCTTTTCTTCATCACGAATCTCAAATTTTGGTTGTTGTTCACTCATAGTCCACGGCTCTAATCTTTTATTGTTTAATTTCGATGATCTTTAACTTATGCGCTTAAATGATGAATTGCTATACAAATTATGTCATTGTGCCAAAATTCTGTTTAAAAATTGACGCATGAATCATTTTTTTTACATCTACTCGCCATAGTACAAGGTTACAATGCCTTTTATGATTTTTTGCAAATAGCCCAATATTAGAGCCTTAAATGTCTAAACTCGCTGCTTTTGATGATCTTTTACAACAATATAAAACATTTAATTATCACGATAATCCAGTACTTGCTCAGCGTTTGCAAGATGTACAAACATGGTTAAAAGAGCGGATGAAAGATACGCATCATGACTTTTTTAATCTGCCAGCGCACAAGCTCATGTCAGAGTACTTTTTAAATCGTTTATATGGTGGCCCAGAATTTGATGCTCTTGCAGCTCAAATCGAGCGTTTACTAAAATATGCCCATAAAGCAGAAAAAGTCTTACCTGAGAATGCAATTAAAACAGGTACTAAATCAGTAAGTTTGGCTGTACTTGCAACCCAACTTGATGAGCAAGTAGCAATGCAACTTCTTGAGGACTATCCGGCAGATACAGTATTAACTGATGAGATTATGCGTTTAACCTTAATCAAGCTTGATCAGGCCGAAGCTCGTTATCAACAACTTGCTCTTCTTGACGATTTAGGTGCAGCACTCGATAAATACATGCGTTCATTTATGATGTTTACTGCTTTTAAAATGTGTAAAGGTATTGCCCAAAAATATCACTTCGAATTGATGTATGATTTCATTCAAGATGGTTTTAGTGCGATGAAACCGTTAAAATCAGCCGAGACCTTTATTAAGACTTTTACTGAAAAAGAACGCCAGATTATTGAAAATGTACATTCAGGGCATCCGAATCCGTTTAGAGTGTGATAAGGTCGGCACATAGAAAAACTCAACCTCGCGAAGTTGAGATTTTATTCATTATATTTGCATGATGATGCCTGTAAAAATAGACAAAATCTGTCATCATGCAGAACTTATTCCGTTTCACTTGAGTTTGAGTCTAGGAGAGACAATATGTCTAACGAAAACCAAAAGCCAACATCTCCAACTGAGCAGGCACAAAGTTCAGACAAAGTTAGCCCATTCCTAAGCTCACCTTTACCTCAAGGTACTCCTCAAGGGCAACAACAAACTTTACAGCAAACCTTAACAGACACACCTGTGAATGGCTCTGTACCTAAATACAATTTACCTCGTGGTGCTGGTAATACTGGCAACGTTGGTGAAACAACACATTTCGGTTACTCAACAGTTAGAACTGAAGATAAAGCACAAAAAGTTGCAGAAGTTTTCCACTCAGTTGCAAGCAAATATGACTTGATGAATGACTTGATGTCATTTGGTATTCACCGTTTGTGGAAGCGTTTTGCAATTAACATGTCTGGTGTTCGCCGTGGTCAACACGTGTTAGACATTGCTGGCGGTACAGGCGACTTAGCAAAAGTATTTAGCCGTGAAGTTGGTCCGCAAGGTCATGTTGTACTTTCAGACATTAACGAATCTATGCTCAATGTTGGCCGTGACCGTCTAATTGATGCAGGCTGTACCAATGTTGACTTCGTTCTTGCCAATGCTGAAACATTAGAACCTTTTGCAGACAACAGCTTTGACCTTGTAACCATTAGCTTTGGTTTACGTAACGTGACAGATAAAGACGCAGCACTTGCTTCTATGTTCCGTGTGTTAAAACCAGGTGGCCGTTTACTGATTCTTGAGTTTTCTAAACCTGTATTTGAGCCATTCTCAAAACTTTATGACCTCTATTCATTCACCGCTTTACCGATTATGGGTAAATTGGTTGCGAATGACTCAGAAAGCTATAAATATTTGGCTGAATCAATCCGTATGCACCCAGACCAACGCACCTTAAAAGGTATGATGGAAAATGCTGGCTTCCAGAACTGTGACTATCACAACCTTACTGCTGGTATCGTTGCCGTTCACCGTGGCTTCAAACTGTAAGGGATAACGATATGTGGTCGATTCTGGCACTCGGTGCAGTCGAACGTATCATTCATCATCTGATCGATCTGGATGCGGTTACTCGCATTCAGTTTAATCAGTTACAGGGCAAAATGTTGCGTGTTGTGATTGATAGCCCGCAGCTTTCTGTCGATGTGTTCTTTGACCAAGAAAAAGTACGTCTTGAACCTACCGTAACAGGTCATAGTGAAAAGCCTTCTATTTTTGAACAGCGTCCTTTTGATGCCCAATTCAAAATTTCTGAAGCAACTGCAACGTTGCATGTTAAAGATGTCGTTGAACTGATTAAATTATTGGTCAGCGATCCAGACCAGATTGGGAATATCCCGCTCCAAGGTGATTATCACCTATTACAGGATATTCAAAAAATTATGCAGCAAGCTGAACCTGATTTAGCTGCGCATTTATCAAGATGGGTGGGTCCTCAACTCGCTCATGAAATTGGTAAGATTCAACTTGCACCAAAACATTTAAAACGCTCGGTGCAAAGCCATCTGTTTTTTGCTGAAGATGCCTTAAAAGAAGATAGCGGCCTATTTGCCCCTCGCTGGGAAATGGACGACTTAACTCAAGCAACTCGCAAGCTTAATCAAGACATTGACCGTCTTGAAGCAAGATTGCAGCAACTCAATGCACAACTACAACCCTCTCAAGACTAGGTAAGACTTTATATGATTCCGCACGTTTCACGTTTACTCGAACTTTGGCGTATTGCAGCGCACTATAGACTCGATACGTTGTTCCCTGCGGATGAATTACCAGTTAAAGCTCAGCATGCATTAAATATTATTAAAATGCATCCAGCTGCATGGTCGAGTCGTGAACGTAAAAATCCTTTTAAGCTTAAAGAAGCTTTAGAAGATATGGGACCACTTGCAATCAAGCTTGGTCAATTACTGTCTACTCGCCGTGACCTAATTCCACCTGAGGTACTCGCTCAACTAGTTTTACTTCAAGATCAAGTAAAACCTTTTGATAGCAATGTTGCCAAACAACGTATTCAAGATTCTTTAAAAGCAGACGTAAATACTCTATTTGCCCGCTTTGATGACCAACCATTAGCTGCTGCTTCAATTGCACAAGTACATACAGCGGCTCTGCATGATGGCCGTGAAGTTGTTGTTAAAGTTACTCGTCCGGACATTCGTAGCCAGATTTTACAAGACTTTGAAATTTTAGCTTGGCTAGGCAACACCTTAGAAAGTCGCCTAGAAGCTGCTCGTGCGTTGCATCTCACCGAAATTATTCAAGACTACCGCCAGATCATTTTAAATGAACTGGACTTGAGTATTGAGGCAGATAACACCCGTCGTATGCGCCATTACTTCACTGGTTCAACCATGATGTATGTACCAGAAGTCTACATGGACACCAAAGATGTCATGGTGGCTGAGCGTATTACTGGTGTCCCTATTTCAGATACGGCAACCTTTGACCGTCTAGGCATGGACCGTGCACAACTTGCAGAAAAAGGATTAACCATTTTCTTTACGCAAGTATTCCGCGATAACTTTTTCCATGCCGACATGCATCCCGGTAATGTCTTTGTAGAAACCATTAATCCAAGCAATCCACGCTTTATCGCACTGGACTGTGCGATTATGGGAGAGCTATCTAAACACGACCAGATGACAGTTGCCCGTATGTTGCTTGCTGTCATGAACAGCAACTTTATGCAGCTCATTCAAATTGTGCACCAAGCTGGCTGGATTCCACCGGGTACAGACCAAGATGCTTTAGCACGTGAGATGCGCCGCACTGTTGGGCCAATGGTATCTAAACCAATGGACCAGCTTGATTTTGCGGGTATCTTAATTCAAGTGATGGATATTGCTCGACGCTTCCATCTTGAGATTCCGCCACAGCTCATGCTGCTACTCAAAACTTTAGTGCATGTAGAAGGCCTAGGGACTGACCTTTACCCGCAGCTCGACATCTGGAAATTGGCAAAACCAATTTTGACGGAATGGGTCAAATCCAACATGAATCCAGTCAAAAATGTAAAAGAACTCGGCCAGCAATTACCTGACCTGCTTTTAGGCGCTCAAGATTTCCCAAGCTTAATTATTGATAGCTTAAATGGTTTAAAAAATCAGTCGGCTTGGCAAGACCGCCAGTTACGCGAAATTCAGCAACTTCGTTTGCAAATGGAACATCAGCAACGCCGTAGCTGGATGTTCGGCAGTACTATGCTGATTTTACTGACTATTGCAATTATTAGCCCTTGGTTTGTTTCGATTATTCTAATTGTGCTGAGTAGCTTATTAGCGCTTTGGCGTATATTGAAATAAGTTCAAAATCCCTTGCCAGTGCAAGGGATTTTTTTTATGGAAAAAATTTAATTTTCAAAAAATTTATAGATCAGCTATTCGTTCATTGCTAAATTGAAGCTATAAATGCTTCAAAAGAACAAACAATGAAAACACCTCATTTTGCCATTATCGGTGCAGGTACAGCAGGTTTAGCCACTGCTATTTTGCTTGCCCGCCAAGGCAATAACGTTACTATTTTTGAACAAGTTGATGAGTTATCTCCGGTAGGTGCCGGTTTATTACTACAACCTGCGGGCTTAGCTGTATTTGAACACTTAGGTGTGCTCGAAAAAGCCTTAACATTAGGCGCAAGAGTAACAGGCCTAGAAGGACAACTTCCAGACAAGCGCCTTTTAGTTAATAGTCATTATCACGAAGCATCAGCAAACCTCTATGGTCTAGGTATACACCGAGCCACTTTGTGTCATGTACTCACTCAAAAGCTTAGCGAGTATTCAAGCCAGATCACTTGGCATATGAACCATTCTGTTGAAAGTTTTGAAGAACATAACAATGAAGTTCAGCTATTCGGCAGTCATCAAAACCAAAAGTTTGATGCTTGCTTTGATAGCCTACTCATTGCCAACGGTGCACGTAGCCAGTTACGCCCTAAAGCATGGGTAAAGGTTGACAAAGCTTATCCTTGGGGTGCGGCATGGAGTATCGTACCTGAGTGCCAAGTTCTCGATTCTGAAATTCTGCATCAATTTTATGATCGCTCGAAAATTATGATGGGAATTCTTCCTACAGGAGCGATTCCAACTGAACCTCAACAGCGCCTTTCAAGTGTTTTTTGGAGTTTACCTACACCACAACTACAAAGCTTTTTACAAGATGAGCAGGCTAAACAAGCTTGGTTAAAGCAAGTCTCAGAACGTTGGCCCAAAGTTGCAGAATGGCTGAAAGAAATTTTGTATAACAGTCAAACTCAGCCTAAATGGCTATCTGCAAACTACCGCGATGTCGTCCTGACTCAATTTGGTCAGGGTCGAGTTGGGGTGATTGGCGATGCCGCTCATGCAATGAGTCCACAGTTAGGTCAAGGTGCAAATATGGCATTATTGGATGCTTGGGCTTTCTCTCAATCATTGCAACATGCTCAAAAAAACCAGAATATTGATTGGTCCCTGCTCTGGCAGCACTACCACCAGCTTCGCCGCTCATCCACCCAGTTTTATCAATTCCTTAGTCGCTTATTAACACCACTTTATCAGTCTGATCATTGGTGGGCTGGAGGTTTAAGAGATTTAGTTTTTCCGTGGATGTATCAAATCCCTTATTTTCGAAAAGAAATGGCAATTACAATTTCAGGCTTAAAAACAGGGCCATTCCAACAACTTGATTATGATCAAGTCGCTCAATTGCCTAAAGAAAACAGTGCATTTCATTTAGAAAGCCAATCTTTGTCTGACTATTAATCCCACCAAATAATAGTGATTAACACATGAAAATCAGCCATCTTGATCATCTTGTTTTAACCGTCTCAAATATTGAAACTACCTGTCATTTCTATCAAACCATATTGGGGTTTGAAGTCATCACGTTTAAAGGTAATAGAAAAGCTCTAAAGTTTGGAAATCAAAAAATAAATTTACACCAGCAAGGCAACGAGTTTGAACCGAAGGCATTACAGCCGACTCCCGGATCTGCCGACTTGTGTTTTATTTCAGACACTCCCATTTCAGAAGTGGTTGCACACCTTAATCAATTAAATATTCAAATTGAAGAAGGTCCGATTGAGCGTACTGGTGCAATGCATCCTATTCTTTCAGTTTATATTCGCGACCCAGATCAAAATTTGATTGAGATTTCAAATATTCTCACGCCTTAGTCATTTGAATAAGATACAGATTGGTAAGTGTTACAAGCTATTCATTACGCTGACAAAGACAAAAAGGACAAAGAATTTTTCCGCAAAGCGACGTTGATGCCGTACACTATACAAGCTATTTTTTAGCATCAGATTGAAATCAATTTATAGTTCATATTTCTTTGGTGATTCCTCATGAATAACACGCAATGGCTCGATGAAGTAAAATTTAACGAACAAGGTCTTATCCCTGCCATTGCTCAACATCATCAAACCGGACGTATTTTGATGGTGGCGTGGATGAACCGTGAATCACTTGCGCTCACAGCAGAAAAAAATCAGGCTGTGTATTTCTCTCGCTCTCGCCAAAAACTTTGGCACAAGGGTGAAGAATCAGGCCATTTCCAAACAGTTTATGAAATTCGTTTAGACTGCGATGGCGATGTAATCATATTACAAGTTGAGCAACACGGCGGTATTGCATGCCATACAGGTCGTGAGTCTTGTTTCTACCGTAAACTTACCCCACAGGGCTGGGAAATTGTCGATGCACAATTAAAAGACCCTACTGCAATTTATGGCGATAAAGCCAAAACTGAAAGCCACGATCATGCTCACACCACTGAACAAGTTGATGTACTTGCTCACTTAGGGCAATTGATGCAAGAGCGTAAGCAAGCTGAAGCGGATACGTCATATGTTGCAAGCCTTTATAAAAAAGGTATCAATAAAATCTTGGAAAAAGTCGGCGAAGAAAGCGTAGAAACTATTATTGCTGCGAAAGACTACGCTGCTCAAAATACAGAAAGCAATTTAAATGACTTGATTTATGAAACTGCCGATTTGTGGTTCCATAGCATTGTCATGTTGGGTTATTTCGATCTTAATCCACAACTTATTATTGACGAATTAGCTCGTCGTCAGGGTTTATCTGGTTTAGTTGAAAAAGCTAACCGCAACAAGGTTTAAAATCACTCAGTGTCGAATATCGAAAAACCTAAAGCCACCTATGAGCAAGCTATTGCCATAGATAACGCACGTCTTGGGCAATCATTTAAAGTGATTGCCTATGCGGGTACAGGTAAAACTACTACGTTACAAATGATTAGTGATGCCATGCCTGAACGGCGCGGTATGTATTTGGCTTTTAACAAAGCCATTGCTGGTGAAGCACAAAACAAATTTCATCGTAATGTAGACTGCCGGACTTTTCACTCACTCGCGTTTCGCAGTGTGCCACGAGGTGTGACTGATAAATTACGCTTGCCTCGCTTAAGCCCAAGCTTTATCGCAAAAGAATATCGACTAGAACCTATTACTTTACGACGCATGATGGGTGGACGTTATGAAAAATACGTCTTAATGCCAAGTCGCCTCGCAAGCCTTGTCGCTAATGCTGTCAGCTATTTCTGTTCAACCAGTTCTCAATATCCAGCGCCTCGACATATTCAGGCGCCCAACTGGTTACATCCGGATGATATTACCGAGCTACAAACTCATCTTTACCCTGCTGTAGAGCGCCGTTGGTTAGAGTCCATCGACCCAAATCATCAGGCAGGAATTGGTCACGATATTTATCTCAAACTTTGGGCTTTGTCTGAACCTAACATCCCAGCCGATTATGTACTATTTGATGAAGCACAAGATGCCGACCCTTTAATGCTGGGTATTTTACTTCGCCAAAAAAGTACGCAGGTCATCTATGTAGGCGATGCACATCAGCAAATTTATGCGTGGCGTGGTGCAATTAATGCAATGCAACAATTACCCTTGCCAGAGTCTCGCCTCACCACTTCTTTTCGTTTTGGTGAAACGATTGCGGATGTTGCCAATGCATTGCTGGGCGGATTAAATGAAACTGTTCCTTTGCTTGGTAATCCAAATCAAAAATCAAGTGTCGTAAATAAACCGCATACCAAAATGCGTGATGCGATTTTATGCCGTACCAATGCTCGGGCCATGGAACTTTTACTGGCAGGTTTAGTTCACGGCGATAAAGTGAGTTTGCAAGCTGATCATCAAAAACTAAACCGTTTTGTAGACGCTGCAAGCCTCTTAAAGCAAGGAAAACGGGTTACTGATGTTCCTGAATTAGCATGGTTCAATTCATGGCATGATGTCCATGAATACTGTGAAACCAATGAAGGCAGTGATATTAAACCATTGGTTAAATTGGTGGATGATCACGGCACTGACCCACTAAAAAAAGCGCTTGCAAAGATTACACCACTTGAGCAAGCTGACTATGTCATCTCTACAGCCCATAAAGCGAAAGGCTTAGAATGGAACCGTGTTCATATTGAAGATGACTATCAATTTAAAATTAATGGGTTAGAACACAAGATTACCGATGAAGAATTAAGACTACTGTACGTTGCCTGTACTCGTGCTAAAGTAAGTCTAAATATCCATCATCTTTATGATCTGATACAACAATTAAAACTAAGGGCGCCTTTAAGTCTTCGTCAGTCGGTTGGTTGAAGCGCTCATATTGAGGTGAGCCTATGAAACTTGAATCTGTCCAATTTAAACATATTGCTCTGTTTCACGACCTTAAAATAAACTTTCACTATGAAAAACAGCCAATCACCTTAATTTTAGGTGAACAGGCAACTGGTAAAAGTATGTTGCTCAAACATACTTACCATGCTTTAACTTGGTTCCCTGCTCGCCTTAAAGATTTGCGTAGTCCCGGTATTGTCATGCCTGATCAAGACATTACTCAGTCGCGTCTACAATCAAAAATTGAAGTGACTATTCAAATTCCTTCAGAAATTGGTCACCTGCCAGAAAGTACCTCTGCTCAGCAGGTAGACTCTTCACTATGTAGCTGGAAACTTTTTAAAACCTTAAATGCAAGTGGGATTGGAGTGAGCCAAGTTGAAACTCAGCAACTTGACCAAACCATGGCTCTTTATCAACAAGTCATAAAAAAAGATCCATTACAAGGACTTCCCTTAATCGCTTACTACCCAGCCGAGCGATTTGTGAATGATATTAATCTTTTGAATAAAAATTTACCCGGCATTACTCAAG
This sequence comes from Acinetobacter sp. AOR18_HL, assembly GCF_027855145.1. Classification (NCBI taxonomy): domain Bacteria; kingdom Pseudomonadati; phylum Pseudomonadota; class Gammaproteobacteria; order Moraxellales; family Moraxellaceae; genus Acinetobacter; species Acinetobacter sp. AOR18_HL. Next base: position 71,010 of record NZ_JAKTIG010000005.1, on the reverse strand, counting down.
CCATTTCAGCCTATGACATTAGCCCACTACCGTTTACAACTTTTACACGCTTTTTTGAATGGCTACGAGAAATCAGTGATATTGAAAATGCTCAAGCTGCATATCTAGTACAACGGATTAGATCGAAACAATTAGATCAGCAAGATCAAAAAGAATTATTAAATGAGCTTCAAAAAGAGTTATCAGGGCAACCTAAACAGCTTACTTCACCCAATCTCTATGCCCTCAAGAATGCATTAAGTATAGTTCTGCCTGAGCTTAAAGACCTCTATCTACACTATCAGCCTCGACTACAACTTATGGTCGACTATGAAGATCAAATCTTACCTTTTCAGCAACTTTCCAATACAACGAAAACCTGGATTGCTTTAGTAGGCGATATAGCCCGCCGACTCTGTTTACTCAATCCTTTAAGCCTAAACCCTTGTCTTGAGGGAGATGGCGTTTTACTCATTGACCAGATTGATGCACAGCTCGACTCAACACATTGCTCCGAAATCTTAAATCGGCTTCATCAAGCATTCCCACGCCTACAAATTATTGCAACAGGAAGTCGTGAAGAGCTACTTGAACATGCCTCGACCTATCAATGTCTAAAATTAGAGTCTGGTAAAATTAGCCATCTTGACCTAAATACGACCAAGCAACAGCTTGAACATATCTATACCTTACTTCAAAGAAGCGAACCTTTAACACCATCTATAGAAGCACAGCCTTTGAGTTTAATAGACCCAACACCAGCACAGATTGAGGTTTTATTTCAGCAGATTCAGGGTTTAACTGAACAACAAAAAAATGAATTATTAAGGATGATTCATGCGGGAGACGCACCGGAAGAAAGCCCTTCGGTTTGAGTTTTATAATCAAAAAAACCACACTCACAAAATATATGGTGGAGTACGGTTTTTTAGGCACTAAAATAACTAGATGTTGTTACTACATGTAATAACATCAGATTTTCAATGCTTTTTTAGTGTACAATAAATTTCATTTTGCGTTTTTATTCTTCAAGTTGCGCAATACAACTTGTTTCTCGCTTTATTTTCTAATTTGGTTGGGTTTTCGGAATAATAAGCTTTGGAACTCTCTTTGAATTCCTATCTATTCTGAAATTAAAATTTCACCTTTAGGTTTCGGCCTAAATCACATATGGATACGAGTGTGCTACCGATAATTATCTTATTACCGTTAATATTAGGCACCACCCTTGTTTCATTGCTTCAACGGTTCTCGCGTGGAGTAACGGCTTTAGGGGCAATTGGAGTCAGTTTAACCAGTTTTGGTTTATTACTGACTCAAGCTAAAACTGTGCTTGGTGGTGCAAGCATTCAACAAAGTTGGGATTGGTTACCTCAATTAGGGATTAATCTAAGCTTTAGACTTGATGCTCTTGGTTTATTATTTTCTCTTCTTATTACCGGTATCGGTACACTCATTTATATATACGCCTATTATTATTTAGGCCCTAAAAATTCATTAAGTAAACTCTATACTTTACTCATGCTGTTTATGGCAGCAATGCTGGGTATTTCGCTCTCTAATAATCTTATTATTTTATTAGTCTTTTGGGAGCTCACCAGTATTTCATCTTTCTTGTTAGTGGGTTATTGGAGTCATTATGAAGCTGCTCAACGTGGCTCTCGGATGGCGCTCACCATTACAGGGATGGGCGGTTTAGCAATGCTAGGTGGATTTGTTCTATTGGGGCAAATCACTGGAACCTATGAAATTAGCGAAATCATGGGCATGAAAGATGCGATCCAAGCCCACGCTCTTTTTATTCCAATGTTATTGCTTATTTTGCTTGGCGCATTTACAAAGAGTGCTCAGTTTCCATTTCATTTTTGGTTACCTAACGCAATGGCGGCACCAACACCAGTGTCCGCTTACCTGCACTCTGCGACCATGGTAAAAGCCGGGATTTTTCTACTTGCCCGCTTACTTCCAATCTTTATAGGCGCTGCGATTTATCATAATATCGTTACGTTTGTCGGCCTATTTACGCTCTGTATGGCAGCGTGTTTTGCTATTTTCAAAGAAGATTTAAAAGGACTGTTAGCCTATTCAACCATTAGTCATTTAGGACTTATTGTTTGTTTACTCGGGATCGGTTCTCCTTTAGCGGTTGCCGCTGCTATTTTCCATATTATTAACCATGCAACATTTAAAGCAGCGCTGTTTATGCTTGCAGGGATTATTGATCATGAAACTGGCACACGTGATCTTCGAAAACTTAGTGGTATTTGGCAATTACTTCCTTTTACTGCCACACTCACCATGATCACCGCTGCCTCTATGGCAGGTGTACCACTTACCAATGGCTTTATTTCAAAAGAAATGTTCTTTACCGAGCTATTGGCAAATCTTTCAGGCTCAACGGTTATCTTTGCCAGCATTATTGCAACTCTGGCGGGTATCTTCGCAGTAAGTTATTCAATTCGCTTAGTGCATGGTGTGTTCTTTGACGGTCCAATTGGTAAACAAGTTCCAAATAAAGATGCACATGAACCACCAATCGGTATGCGTGCTCCAGCCATTCTTCTTGCTGTGCTTTGTATCTTGGTCGGCGTTCTACCTTCGTTATTGGTAGAACCACTGGTCAATAGCGTAACAAGAGCAAGCTTGATGCAACCAGAATTTGCGGGTACACACCTTGCAATTTGGCATGGATTTAACGCCCCTCTTGTGATGAGTATTATTGCTTTGGTTGGCGGTACGCTGTTCTACTTTGCTTTAGCAAAAGACGGCATGATTCGTAAAATTGACCTTGATCCGCGCCTAGGTAGATTACAAGGTCGCATCTTATTTGATTTATTTTTAAAACATCTGTTGCTGACCAGCCGAAAAATCAAACAAAAAACTGAAAATGGCTCATTGCAAAGTTATTTGTTCTGGATCATTGCTTTTAGCATCATCATGGTCACCATGCCTTTACTCAATCAAGGGTTGAGCACAGGTACACGCGAACTCACCCATGCTCCATGGATTGCTGTAGTTCTTTGGCTGACGTTATTCTCAGGCTGTTGGATGATGCTCTGGTTCCACCATGAGCGTATTAAGGCAGTACTTATTAGTGGTGCAATTGGTCTAGTGGTAACGATGGTCTTCGTCACCATGTCAGCACCAGATTTAGCACTAACTCAAATTACAGTAGATGTAGTAACCACTGTTCTCTTATTAATGAGCTTATCGTTACTTCCACAGCTCACGCCGTATGAATCTCGTCGTTCTAGACGTTTAAGAGATGCAGCTTTAGCAATTATTGGAGGTTTAGGAATTGGTTGGATTACGTGGCTCATTTTAACCCGTGATCACAATTCAATTTCTTGGTTCTTTGCCCAACAGTCTTTACCACTTGGTGGTGGCTCAAATATTGTAAATGTCATTTTAGTTGACTTCCGTGGCTTCGATACCTTCGGTGAAATTACAGTATTAGGCATCGCTGCGATTGGTGCCCTATGTTTAATGGATGGTATGCGTGTACACGGCACAACCATGACGCAAGGTCTCACCTACCGTTTTAATCCATCTCCACTTATGTTCCGTATTACGGCCTCTTGGGTATTACCGCTAGCGCTTGTCGTCAGTGTTTATATCTTTTTGCGAGGACATAACTATCCAGGCGGTGGCTTCATTGCAGGTCTAATCACCTCAATGGCGCTAATCATTCAATATATTGCATTAGGTCAAGATCAAGCAGAACAGCTATTAAAAGCGAAGTCTGGCCGCCTTTACGAAGTCTGGATTGGCACAGGATTAACGATTGCAGGTCTGACTGGTATAGCAGCATGGTTCTGGTTACGTCCGTTCCTCACGAGTGCTCATGTCTATGTTGAATTACCAATTCTAGGAAAACTACATCTAGCTTCAGCTGCAAGTTTTGACTTGGGTGTTTATATCACCGTTGTAGGCGCGACAATGTTGCTCATCTCTGTATTAGGCGACTCTCGTCATTCGAGTATGTCCGGTCCTGTACCACATCGGGAGGAATCATCATGATCAGTTTAGAATTCTTACTGGCTTCTGCTATTGGTTTACTTGTTGCCACAGGTATTTATCTGATTTTACGTGCTCGTACTTTCCCTGTTGTGCTCGGATTGGCTGTAATCGGTTATGCAGTAAACCTATTTTTATTTGCTATGGGTCGATTACAAATCAGCTCACCAGCAATTTTAACTGAAACAACAAAAATAACCGATCCACTTCCTCAAGCGTTGGTGTTAACCGCCATCGTGATCGGTTTTGCAACTACAGCGTTTATTGTACAACTTGCGCTACGTAGCCGTTATGAATCAGGTAGTGATCATGTTGATGCTAAAGAAGATGCTTCCCCAACATACGACCCACGTGAGGATGAGCCGTGATGTTTGATTTTTTATCTTTTTGGCAACAACACACGCCTATTTTTAGCATTCTCATCCCAGCATTTACTGCTTTTATCTTATTACTGTTAGGTAACCCTGGGGCAGGTGCTTTAAAAGATGACTGGCGCCAACCTTGGCGTCGTGGCATTAGCCTTATCTCAGCAATTGCCGGATTAATTACCGCTATTGTTTATCTTAGTTACGCCAGCACGGGGCAAATTACTGTTTACCAATTAAGTGAATGGTCAGCGCCATTTGGTATTGTGCTTGTACTCGATCGTCTTTCAGCTTTTATGCTGGCACTGACTTATGCATTAGCAGTACCAGTTTTATGGTATGCAAGTGATAACTGGGACACGCGTGGTCGCTATTTTCATGCCATGGTACATTTCTTATTAATGGGAATCTGTGGAGCATTTCTAACAGGCGACTTATTTAACCTTTTCGTCTTTTTTGAAATCCTGTTGATGGCTTCGTATGTATTGCTCTTACATGGACAAGGCAAACCTCGTTTTCAGCTTGGCGTTCACTATGTCATTATCAATCTTTTAGCCTCTGCCCTCTTCTTAATTGGGCTTGGTATGATTTATGGCAGCGTGGGTAGCCTCAACATGGCGGATGTCTCACGTCTTATACCGACACTTGAAGCAGATCAACATAAATTAGCAGTCGCTGGTTCCTTACTTCTCTTTGTTGTTTTCGGTATTAAAGCAGCAATGCTTCCTGTCGGTTTTTGGCTACCAAAAACCTATGCCGTTGCAAGTACCCCTGTAGCTGCAATTTTCACCATCATGACTAAAGTCGGGATCTATTCTATTTTACGTGTAAATGGAACAGTATTTGACGATGCGCTTAGTCAAGAAATCTTAAAAAGCTGGTTATTGCCTATTGGCTTAATTACTTCTCTTTATGGAGTGATTGCCGCAATTGGAGCAGATCGTTTACGTCGCTTTGTCGGCTTTATGGTCCTTTCTTCAATTGGTACCTTGCTTACAGCAATTGCCATGTCTAATACGCAGGCATGGTCTGGGGCTTTATATTATTTAGTGCACAGTACCTTAATTGGCGCAGCTTTTTATCTATTTTGTGGATGGATCACTTCACAACGTGGAGATTTTAAAGATCATTTAAAAGTTGCCCCAAGAATCAAACAAGAAAAAGCAGCGATGCTGACTTATTTCTTGATTGCGATGATGATGGCTGGATTACCACCTTTTAGTGGTTTTCTTGGAAAAGTATTTATCCTACAAGCAACAGTTGAAGCTAGCTATCAAGGCTGGATTATTGGTGTTGTGCTTGTTGTGAGCCTATTAAGTATTATTGCACTCACACGTGTTGGCTTTATCTTATTCTGGCGCGCATCTCCTCCAGAAGAGGATCCAATCCATCCAGCTTATATTCTTTATCGTGCTTTGCCGGAACGCGCACCACCACGTAATGATCAAGTCATTTATCTATTACTGGTTGGTTTAATCGCTTATGTTGTTTTTGCTGCACCAATTCAGCATTACACCTTAAGCACCGCACAACAGATCCAAGACCATGCGCTTTACCAACACTCTATTCTTAAAGTGGATAAAAACGGCGAAGTGATCAGTGTACAGCCATATGATCCAGCTTACTTACCAGAAACTAAGTACGGCGGTGAAGTTGAAGATCATAATGCTTATCTTGTTCCAGATATTATTTCGAAAGATACGTTTAATGGCGAACATATTTCTGAATATAAACAACGACAAATTCAGCAACAGGACAAACTCCAAACGCCTACCATTGTTGATGAAAGTCAATTGAAACCTATGGAGCCATAACAATGCAGTTATCTCATTTGCTTGAACGCTGGTTTCCACATCCATTTGTTTCGGTTCTCATCGTTTTATTTTGGTTGATGCTGGCGCATAGTCTTGATGCGAGTGATCTTTTGACTGCGATGCTTTTGGGCTTAATCATCCCTCGTTTAGTCAAACCATTTATTACCCGCACACCGCATATTCACTGGAAACCTGCGGTTAAACTATGTTTTGTGGTTCTTTGGGATATTATTATTTCTAACTTTAAGGTCGCAAAACTTGTTTTGGGACCTACTAAAAAATTACACCCTAAATGGTATCGCGTACCTTTAGAGACAGAACATGAGCAGGTCAACACCTTACTGGCAATGATCATTACCACAACGCCAGGTACGGTTTCTGCAGGTATCGATCAGGAACGTGGGGATATTCTGGTTCATGCGTTGAGCACAGATAATACCGAATCTGATATTCAAGACATCAAACAACGTTATGAAATTCCTCTTATGGAAATTTTTGATGTGAAAAGTAAAACGGAGGCAAGTGCATGACAATCCTACCCTATGCTCTAGGTATTAGCTTGATTGCCATTACAATCTCGATGCTACTTTGCCTTTTCAGACTAGTTATGGGGCCTTCAATTGTAGACCGCCTTTTAGCGCTCGATACACTTTTCCTCAATGCAACTTGCCTTATTGTTGTGTTAGGCATTTATTGGATGACGACCTCTCTATTTGAAGGAGCACTATTGGTTGCGATGTTAGGTTTCGTATCTACAGCCGCCTTAGCACGTTACTTCACAACCGGTCATGTTATCGATTAAGGAGAGGTCAAATGCAATTTACAATGGAAATTATTGTTTCGGTCTTTCTGGTTTTTGGTGCCTTCTTCATGTTAGTTGGCTCAATCGGTATGGTCCGTTTACCCGACTTATTCATGCGCTTACATGCACCAACTAAGTCGAGTACGCTCGGCTTAGGAAGCTTTCTAATCGCTTCCATGATCTTTTTTGCTTTCCAAGGTCGTTTCGGTTTTGCCGAGCTACTCATTACCCTTTTAGCTTTCATTACCGCACCAGTTTCGGCTAATTTGATTGCTCAAGCTGCGCTACATTTACGTTTACGCTCACTGAGTGGTGAAGTACCTGAAGCCATTGAACGTCCTCTACCTTGGGACCGTTACAAAATTGGTCAACGCTTTTCACAAAACAAACCGCCAATGGAACCTCCTAAAGAATAAAAAATTGAGCCAATAAAAAAGCCACCCGAAGGTGGCTTTTTTATTTTTGAGTTTTAATTACTCTTGGTCATCTGACTTACGTTCTGGTAAATCTTGTACCGCTTTTTCGATTAGACCAAACATATAGTTACCATATGCATTCGTCTTATCGTAATGGAAACGTAAGCGAGGCGTAATACGAGTCTTAATGCGACGGCTCAATTCATGACGCAAGAAACCAGAAGCTTTATTTAATACATCTAAAGTTTCTTTATTTGCTGCTTCACTTTGCTCATCGCCGAGTTCACGTCCCATAACAGTGACATAAACTTCAGCATAACCCATATCCGCACTGACTTTCACCGCAGAGATGGTCACTAGACCACCTAAGCGAGGATCTTTAAGCTCTTGACGGATTAGCTCAGACAACTCACGTTGTACTGAATCCGCCATGCGCTTTAAGCGTTGGCTACCCGCCATTAAAGACTCCGTTTAATCAATTGAACATCATACACTTCGATCTTATCTTGTGGTTTGATGTCTTTATAACCTTTCACCGCAAGGCCACATTCCATACCAGCACGAACTTCATCAACAACGTCTTTATAACGACGAAGAGATTCAAGCTCACCTTGGAAAATTACAACATCATCACGTAATACGCGAATCGGTTTATTACGATGTAATGTGCCTTCAAGTACCATACAGCCTGCTGCTGCACCAAACTTACTTGAGTGGAATACTTCACGTACTTCCGCAACACCCAAGATTGTTTCACGATGTTCAGGAGCAAGTTTACCGCTCATGGCATCTTTCACATCATCAATTAATTCATAGATGATGCTGTAGTAACGAATATCAATACCGTCTTGGTCACTTCGTTGACGAGCAGTCGTATCGGCACGTACGTTAAAGCCTAATAATACAGCTTCTGAAGATTCAGCAAGAATTACATCAGACTCAGTAATCGCACCAACACCTGAGCTAATTACACGAACTTTTACTTCATCAGTAGATAATTCATGTAAAGCAGCATTCAATGCTTCTAAAGTACCACGTACGTCTGTTTTCAAAACAACGTTCACTGTAGGAACATCTTTTTTGCCCATTGACGACATGATATTTTCAAGGCGCATAGCACTTTGACGATCAATACGTTTTTGACGCTCACGGTCAGCACGAGCATCGGCAACTTCACGCGCTTTCTTCTCGTCATTTACAACAAGAACTTCATCACCCGCCATTGGAGCATCTGGAAGACCCAGAATTTCTACTGGAATAGATGGTCCTGCTGATTTAATCGGCTTACCGTTTTCATCAGACATTGCACGGACACGACCATAAGATGAACCTGCAAGAACAAGGTCACCAATGTTTAATGTACCGTTTTGAACAAGAATCGAAGTTACTGCACCACGGCCTTTATCTACACGTGCTTCAATAACAACACCTTGCGCAGCACCTTCAGCAGATGCTTTTAATTCCATCAATTCTGATTGAATAAGAATTAAATCAAGGAGTTCATCAATACCTTGTCCGCTGTGTGCAGAAACTTTAGCAATCGGAACATCACCACCCCATTCTTCTGGAACGATTTGTTTCGTTGTTAATTCATTTAACACACGGTCTGGATCAGCAGATTCTTTATCCATTTTGTTGATTGCAACAATAATTGGAGTACCTGCTGCACGAGCATGGTCAATTGCTTCTGCAGTTTGTGGCATTACACCGTCATCTGCAGCAACAACTAATACAACGATATCTGTTGCTTTAGCACCACGTGCACGCATTGAAGTAAATGCCGCATGTCCTGGCGTATCAAGGAATGTAATAATTCCTTTGTCTGTTTCAACGTGATATGCACCAATATGCTGGGTAATACCACCTGCTTCCCCAGCCGCTACTTTCGAACGACGGATACGGTCAAGCAATGATGTTTTACCATGGTCAACGTGACCCATAATGGTAACAACTGGCGGACGAGTTGTTTGCTCACCACGAGCTTCTTCAGCTGCTTCAAGCAAGTTATCTTCCGCTTGTGTATCAGAAACTAAAACAGGGTTGTGGCCCATTTCTTCTACAACAAGTGCCGCTGTGTCTTGATCAATAGCTTGATCTTGATTAACCAATTCACCCATTTTCATAAGTGTTTTGATAACTTCACGTACTTTAATCGCCATTTTTTGAGCAAGATCGGCAACAACAATGCTTGAACCGATTTCTACATCATAAACTTGCTTTTTAACTGGCTTTTCAAATCCATGCTTATTCGCTTGGCTTGATTTTAAACCACGTTTGTTATGGTTAACAAAGCTTTGCTCTTCTTGACCACGACGACTACCTTTCTTCCCAGCACGTGGGTTAGTGGTTGCGCCACCGCGTTTAATTTCACGGTCTTCTTGCTTAAATGAATCTTCATAAGCTTGGCCAACTAGACCTGAAGCAAGTGGAGAATCATCAATAACACGAATTGTCGTAGTAGCATCGTCATTTGAATACTTAGACGCCATTTTGCGCATTTGTTCAAGTGTACGTTGCTGAGCTTCTTCAGCTGCTTTACGACGTGCAGCTTCTTCAGTTGCTTTTAACTGAGCTGACTGCTCTTCACGAGCTCGTTTCTGTTCTGGAGTTTCCGCTGGTTTTGGTGCAGGTTTAACTGTACCACCACCACGCTTTTTCACTACAACAGCAGCTTTTGGAGCTGTCTGTGCAGCACTATCTTGTTGATGAGCAGCACGCATCGCATCTAAAGTTGCTTTAGCTTTTTGCTCTGTTTGAAGACGCGCTTTTTGCTCGGCAGTTTCACGCGTTTGCTGTTCTACACGTGCTTTCGCTTCGGCTTCTGCACGTGCTTTAGCTTCAGCTGCAATTTGTTCAGGGTTTGGTTTAGCAAAAACCTGTTTTTTACGTACTTCTACGTTAATTGTTTTTGCTTTGCCTGAAGTACTTGCAACTTTAGCGGTACTGGTTGTTTTACGTTTCAACGCAATTTTTCCTGTGTTACCACTTTCCTGACCATGAACTTTTTTCAAGTGATTGACCAAAGTATCCTGTTGTTCAGTGGTAATAATGTCGTCTGCTGTACGTTGAGGCAAACCTGCTTCACGAGCCTGTTCTAGGAGCTTCTCAACAGGACGTCCTACACTGAGAGCTAACTCTTTAATCGACTTGTCCGTCATATTTCATCTCCTAGTTAAACCATGATTCGCGAGCTTTCATGATCAATTGACCTGCTTTTTCATGACCAAGTCCTTCAATATCAGAGATATCATCAGTAGCCTGATCTGCCAAATCGTCGACAGTAATAATACCGCGAGCGGCAAGCGAGTAAGCGATCTCAGAAGTCATGCCTTCCATAGTAAGAAGGTCTGCGCTCGGTTCTTGAATATTTTCTTGCTGTTTCAAAGCATCAGTAAGGGCTGCTTCTTTTGCACGACTTTGCAATAACTCAACCAACTCAGCATCAAGCTCAATTTCGTCAAAAGTTTCAGCAGGAACATAAGCAATCTCTTCTAAAGAAGTGAAGCCCATTTCCACCAATGCCATTGCTAAATCTTCTTCAATATCGAGACGTGATACAAACATATCAAGATATTGCTGAGCTTCATTTTGCTGACGAGCACGATACTCTTCTTCAAGCATCATGTCGAGTTTGTAGCCAGTTAAATCAGAAGCTAAACGAACGTTTTGACCTTGAGAGCCAATCGCACGAGCTAATTGATCACTGGTTGCAAAAATAATGTCGGCACTTCTTGCATCTTCATCAAGCACGATGCCTGAAACATCAGCTGGTTCTAATGCGCTAGCAATGTATTGAGCTGGATCATCAGACCAGACCACTACATCAATACGTTCACCATTCAACTCTTGTTGTACAGCTTGAATACGCGTACCACGCATACCAATACATGCACCTACAGGGTCAATACGGTGATCATTTGTTTTCACTGCAATTTTAGCACGAACGCCCGGTTGACGTGCCGCTGCTTTAATTTCAATGATTTCTTCAGAAATTTCTGGAATTTCTTTTTTCATTAAAGCAATTAACATTTCAGGCTTAGCGCGTGATAACAACAACTGAGCGCCACGACCTTCACGGTTAACATTATATAAAATAGCGTTTACACGTTGTTTTGGACGAAGAATTTCTTTTGGAATCATCTCTTCGCGTGCAAGATAAGCTTCTGCGTTGTCGCCTAAGTCGATAATGAAGCCATCTTTGGTTTGTTTTTTCACTTCACCGTAAATTAACTCACCAACTTTAGACTCGTATGCATCAGCAACTAAAGCACGCTCAGCTTCACGAATTTTTTGTACGATAACTTGTTTTGCAATTTGTGCAGCAATACGACCAAACTCAATAGATTCTACTTCGAGTTCACGCACGTCACCAATTGACCATTTAGCTGGATCAACGTCAGAAATTGCATCTTGGCAAGCCGGCATTTCATGATCTTCATCCGCTACAACAGTCCATTGACGGAACGTACGGTAATCACCAGTTTTACGATCAATTTCTACACGAAGTTGAGCTTCTTCAGCATGCGTACCTTCGTAAAATCTCTTCTTCGTTGCAGCAACTAGAGCTTGTTCTAAAGCTTCGAAGATCGCTTCACGACTAACACCTTTTTCATTACTAACCGTTTCAACAACGGTAAGAATTTCGCGGCCCATAAGTCACCTACCGATTTCTTATAAAATTTAAATAAATTTAATCTTGATAGATCAAGTTTGCTTTATCGATATTGTTGCTGTCGATCACAAGCACATGCTTCCCATCAACTTCAACCTGAATTTCTTCATTTTCAAGGTCTACTGCGATAAGTTTTGCTTGAAATTTACGACGGTTTTCTACTGCTGCAATTAAACGCAAAGCAATTTGTTGTCCAATGTAGCCTTGTAACTGTTCTAGCTGAAAAAATGGACGGTCCCAACCCGGTGAAGAAACTTCTAATGAATACTCACCTGAAATTGGATCATGAACATCCAACATTGCGCCAACTTGTTGTGTTACACGCACACAATCTTGTACACCAATACCACGGCCTAGTTCTACTTCGCCATCTTCATTAATTTCAGGCTCAGCATCTTCACTTACCGCTTTATCGATATAAATACGCAATAATGAACGTTTACCTTGTGGGAGAAACTCGATTCCCCAAAGGTCGACACCACATGCTTCCACTGCAGGAACAATTAAGTCATGCAATGCTTGGGATTTATTTGATAATTTCATTTACTCTCGTCATTCTCGTGCGATTCAATCGGTTGTTTTAACCGACACAGACCTACTATAGTGAAGCATGACTATTTGACCAATTGATGTCGACACTACACGATAGCGATACGATAACCAATAAAAAAGGGCGTTAATCGCCCCTATTTAGCACAGAAAACAATAGTCCACTGTGCAAAAAGGCCCACCTGTCTGTGAGCCTCTTTTAAGAAACTTGGTAGCGGGAGCTGGATTTGAACCAACGACCTTCGGGTTATGAGCCCGACGAGCTACCAGACTGCTCCATCCCGCATCAACGTGCAAAAATTATATACAAATATCGAAAAAAGTCAATGTAAACTTATCCAATATTCGCTTGATTAAGTTGCACCTTAATCAAATTGGTAGCGGGAGCTGGATTTGAACCAACGACCTTCGGGTTATGAGCCCGACGAGCTACCAGACTGCTCCATCCCGCATCAAAAAACTGCTTGCACTCAACTTTCTGGTTCAAAGTTGGTGCGGAAGGGGGGACTTGAACCCCCACGCCCGAAGGCACTACCACCTCAAGGTAGCGTGTCTACCAATTCCACCACCACCGCAGCTTGTGGGACGCATTCTAGTCCTTCCCACTGCAAAAGGAAAGCCCTATTTCGAATTATTGACTCGATTTCGGTGCATTTGGTGAAGTTTCAGGCGATGTCGTTTGAACTGGTGCCGTAGTTTGTACAGTTTTCAAACTATATGCCTCAGTCGTCTGTTTTTTTGCGAAAACAGCGAGAGTTAAACTCGTCACAAAAAACAACGCTGTTAAGATAGCAGTAAGTCGAGTAAGGAAGTTACCTGAACCTGAAGCACCAAATACAGTTGCTGCTCCGCCACCGCCGAAAGAAGCACCAGCATCAGCACCTTTACCATGTTGCACTAGAATCAAGGCAATCATCAGTACCGCTAAAATAATATGTACGATCAGTACAAAAGAGTGCATACCCTATCCTCGTTATTTACTTTGTGCAAAGGCTTGTACAATTTGATAAAAAGATGCTGCATTTAATGAAGCACCGCCTACCAACGCACCATTAATATCTGGACATGCCGCCAATTCGACCGCATTTTCAGCTTTTACACTACCGCCATATAAAATCGCAATGTCTGAACCCGCTGAGGTAATCTGACTTAAACCTTCACGAATCTTAGCATGCATTGCCTGTGCATCTTGTGGAGAAGCAGTTTTACCTGTCCCAATTGCCCAGATTGGCTCATAGGCAATTACAATTTGCTTTTGCCACTGCTCAACAGTCACTACAGGAGCAATATCACAAATTTGTTGCAATACAACTTGCTCTGCCAAACCTTGTTCACGTTGTTCGAGGCTTTCACCAACACAATAAATGACAGTCAAGCCCGCATTTAATGCATTTTGGAGTTTAGCTTTCAAAATTTCAACGTTATCGCCAAAAATATCGCGACGCTCAGAATGTCCAACAAGTACAAAATTAATTTGGCTATCTTTTAATAGTTCTGCGCTGACTTCGCCAGTATACGCGCCAGTACCCGCTACACGCGATACATCTTGTGCAACTGTATATACTGTTCTTGCAGCATCTTGCAATTGTGTTTGTACCATTGCAAGTGCAATAGAAACCGGAGCAACCCCTACATGACAGCTTTCATCTGCAATTTGGTTTTGTTGCAATAGTTGTTTAAATTCTTCTATAAGTTGTTTGGCATTGGCACGCATTGGGTTCATTTTCCAGTTGCCAACTACCCAAGGCGTAATCGTCGAACCCGACATACGGCTCACCTTTCATCAAAAATGCAGCACATTCTACACGCATTTATACAAATTTCAGATACTTTTCTTTAACGGCTTTGCCCATATCTTTTCTACTAATTGAAAACAGTTATAAAACTTTATTGAATCTAAAGAATCGTCTTTCAAAAATTAATGAATAAAAACTTCGACTAGTTCAAGCTTTGGCGAATGGATCAAGACCAGAGCATCATTTTCTCAGGTAGTAATTTTAGATAACAAAAGTATAATTTTTTATATACCAATTATAAACATATGAGTACAGGTAGGCAGATGTCAGTCTTAAATACATCTCCAAAATTTTCGGGGTTTTTTCGGCGATTAGTCGAAGAAAAACATGTGTCGGCAGCGACCATGCAAACAGCATTAGATGCAGCAAAAAGAGCTAAACGGGATACGGTGGCGTACCTGATTGAAGAGGTTCATCTCTCCCCTTCTTTATTAGCAGAAACAATTTCTATTGAATTTGCTGAACCATATTTTGATCTGGATGTTTACGACACAAACCAAATTCCCAAAGATTTGGTTGATCAGAAACTTGTTTTAAAACATCGGGTCTTACCTCTTATACAAAGAGGACAGATTTTATATGTCGCGACTAGCAATCCAAGTAATATTGAAGCGATTGATGCCATTCGCTTCAATAGCAAGCTCATGGTTGAGCCAGTTATTGTCGAGCACCATAAGCTTGAGAAAATTCTGGCACAGCAATTTACCGAAGAAAGTAGCTTCGAATTTAGTGATGAAGAGTTTGATCTTGATGTAGATCTTGAAGCTCCACCCTCACAAGAGGATGAGGAAGAAACGCCTCAAGGCGATGAAGCACCTATTGTTAAATATATTAATAAATTACTCATCGATGCAATTCGTATGGGGGCTTCAGACTTACATTTTGAACCCTATGAGAAATCATATCGGGTCCGTTACCGAGTCGACGGCGTGTTGCGTCAGATTGCAAATCCGCCTTTGCAATTGGCTAACCGTTTAGCTTCTCGTTTAAAAGTCATGTCTCAAATGGATATTTCCGAAAAACGAGTGCCTCAAGATGGTCGTATCAAGCTTAAGTTATCAAAAACTAAAGCCATCGATTTTCGTGTGAACTCACTTCCAACTTTGTTTGGTGAAAAATTGGTTCTGCGTATTCTAGATCCATCTAGCGCAATGCTCGGCATTGATGCTTTAGGATATGAAGAAGATCAGAAAGCTCTTTTTTTAGAAGCACTCGATAAACCACAAGGTATGCTTTTAATTACTGGTCCTACCGGTTCTGGTAAAACGGTATCTTTATATACTGGCTTAAATATTTTAAATACTGAAAGCTCTAATATTTCCACTGCCGAAGATCCAGTCGAAATTAACCTTGAAGGCATTAATCAGGTTAACGTTAACCCAAAAGTAGGTCTTACTTTTTCGGCCGCACTGAAATCATTTTTACGTCAAGACCCTGACATTATTATGGTCGGTGAGATTCGTGACTTAGAAACGGCTGAAATTGCGATTAAAGCTGCACAAACCGGTCACATGGTCATGTCCACACTGCATACCAATAGTGCTCCAGAAACACTTACTCGCCTACGTAATATGGGTGTTCCATCCTTTAATATCGCAACGTCTGTCAATCTGGTGATTGCTCAACGTTTGGCGCGTCGGTTATGCCCACAGTGTAAAACACCTGCCGACATTCCTAAACAGAGCCTATTAGAAATGGGCTTTACCGACCAAGATTTAACCCATCCCGATTTTCAAGTTTTTCAACCTGTGGGTTGTACTGAGTGTCGTGAAGGCTACAAAGGTCGAGTAGGTATTTACGAGGTGATGAAAGTTACACCTGAAATTTCCAAGATTATTATGGAAGATGGCAATGCTTTAGAAATCGCTGCTGCTTCTGAAAAACTGGGGTTTAATAATCTGCGTCGTTCAGGATTAAAGAAAGTCATGCAAGGGGTTACTTCTTTACAAGAAGTCAACCGTGTGACCAGTGAATAAAAGACAATTTAAAATAAGGATAATTCATGACTGTCAAAAAGGCACAAATGATGCCGACTTTTGCTTATGAAGGGGTTGACCGTAAGGGCGTAAAAATTAAGGGCGAACTTCCAGCTAAGAATATGGCCTTAGCCAAAGTCACCCTACGCAAACAAGGTGTAACTGTCCGTAACATTCGGGAAAAGCGTAAAAATATTCTTGAGGGTTTATTTAAGAAGAAAGTATCAACACTCGATATCACAATTTTTACTAGGCAACTTGCAACGATGATGAAAGCAGGTGTGCCACTGGTACAAGGCTTTGAAATTGTAGCGGAGGGTCTAGAAAACCCAGCCATGCGCGAGGTGGTACTCGGGATTAAAGGTGAAGTTGAAGGTGGTAGTACCTTTGCTTCAGCTTTAAGAAAGTATCCTCAACACTTCGATAACTTGTTTTGTTCTCTCGTAGAGTCTGGCGAACAATCTGGTGCGCTTGAAACCATGTTGGACCGTGTAGCAATTTACAAAGAAAAAAGTGAATTACTTAAGCAGAAAATTAAGAAGGCTATGAAATATCCAGCAACGGTTATTGTTGTCGCTGTGGTTGTTACCATTATTTTGATGGTTAAAGTAGTTCCTGTTTTCCAAGACCTGTTTTCTTCTTTTGGTGCAGATTTACCTGCATTCACCCAAATGGTCGTGAACATGTCGAAATGGATGCAGGAATACTGGTTCATTATGATTATTGTGATTGGGGCAATTATTGCCGCATTTCTGGAAACCAAGAAGCGTAGTAAAAAATTCCGTGATGGTTTAGATAAACTCACACTGAAACTACCTATCTTTGGCGATCTGGTTTATAAGGCGATTATTGCCCGTTATAGCCGCACCTTAGCCACTACGTTTGCCGCTGGTGTCCCACTCATTGATGCGCTTGAGTCAACGGCTGGTGCAACCAACAATGTCATTTATGAAGAAGCCGTCATGAAAATTCGTGAAGATGTTGCTACAGGCCAACAACTCCAATTTGCAATGCGTGTTTCAAATCGTTTTCCATCTATGGCTATACAAATGGTCGCAATTGGTGAAGAATCTGGTGCACTAGACAGCATGCTCGATAAAGTTGCCACTTATTATGAAAATGAAGTTGATAATGCCGTTGATGGTTTAACTTCAATGATGGAACCTTTAATCATGGCAATTTTAGGGGTGCTCGTAGGCGGTCTAGTGATTGCGATGTACCTTCCAATTTTCCAAATGGGCTCAGTCATATAATGCAAGAAATTATTGCTTATTTTATTCAAAACTTAACTGCACTTTATATTGCAGTTGCACTATTGAGCCTATGTATTGGTAGTTTTTTGAATGTGGTGATTTATCGCACCCCGAAAATGATGGAACAAGATTGGCAGCAGGAATGTCAAATGTTGCTTAATCCCGAACAACCCATCATTGAGCATGAAAAGCTGACATTAAGTAAACCTGCTTCATCATGTCCAGAGTGTCATCAACCTATTCGTTGGTATCAAAATATTCCTGTCATCAGTTGGTTGGTTTTAAAAGGTAAATGTGGGCATTGTGAGCATGCAATTAGCATGCGCTACCCAACCATCGAACTATTAACAATGGCATGTTCACTGGTTGTGGTCATGGTATTTGGTCCAACCATACAAATGCTTTTTGGACTAGTCCTGACTTGGGTTCTGATTGCTTTGACATTTATAGACTTTGATACTCAGCTGCTACCCGACCGTTTCACTTTACCTTTGGCTGCTCTCGGCTTAGGTATTAATACATTTAATATTTACACCTCGCCTAACTCAGCCATTTGGGGATATTTAATCGGCTTTTTATGTCTTTGGATTGTGTATTACTTATTTAAAGTGATTACAGGCAAAGAAGGTATGGGGTACGGCGACTTTAAATTGCTTGCCGCATTAGGGGCGTGGATGGGGCCATTGATGCTGCCATTAATTGTGCTATTGTCATCTTTACTAGGTGCAATTATTGGCATCATTTTACTAAAATTGCGTAATGATAATCAGCCCTTTGCGTTTGGGCCATATATTGCCATTGCGGGTTGGGTTGCCTTTTTATGGGGTGACCAGATTATGAAAATTTATTTGGGAGGTTAAGATGGCTTTTATTCTGGGAATCACAGGTGGTATTGGCAGTGGAAAATCTGCTGCAACACAATGGTTTGAATCCCAAGGAATCCAAGTCGTCGATGCCGATATTGTTGCTCGCGAAGTGGTTGAAAAAGGCCAACCTGCCCTTCAAAAAATCCAACAAACTTTTGGAGATTGGGTACTTCAACCCGACGGCAATCTAGACCGCCGTGCACTACGTGAATATATTTTTCAAAACCCTGAAGCAAGACAAACACTTGAGAAAATCACGCATCCAGCCATTCGCCAATCCATTATTCAACAGCTACAAAACCCAAAAAGTCCGTATGTGATTTTAGTTTCACCCCTACTTTTTGAAACCAACCAGCATGAATTGGTTAATCACACTCTATTAGTTGATGCGAGTGAACAAACTCAAATTCAGCGTGCAAGCCAGCGAGATGGGCAAAACCAAGAACAAATCCAGAAAATTATTGCCGCACAAATGCCACGCGAGCGTAAACGTGAACTTGCCAATGACATTGTCTTTAATGACGGATTACTCGAACATTTATATCAGCAATTAGAGCATTTACATCAAAGCTATTTGAAGCGCGCCAACTAATCTTGCTTATTTTGCTGCTGAATCTTTTGTGCCAAGCTATCTGGTCGAAACCATCGCCAAGGTTGTAAGGCACCCACTCCCATTCCAACTAAACCTACAACAATCGATGGGCTTAACGCCTCCCCTAACAGAGGTACGGCCAATATGGCTGCAATAAAAGGCGCCAAAGTGACGATACTTCCAGTTTTAAAAGCACCAACTCGCTGAATGGCTGCCACATAAGTCAAAGTTGCAATAATGACTACAAACACCCCATGGAAAATGCCTTGTATGGCTAAATGAACAGGGCTAACTTCCATGAAATGCTTAGGCAAAAATAAAACATAGATGGGCAAATAAATAATTGCAGACCAAATCGCAACACTTGCCATTGAGTGCCATGCAGACAGTTTCCACTGTTTAAGTAATACAGTGAAAATGCCCCACCAAATCGCACTAATAAAAAGGAGTAAATCCCCCACACCAAAGGCCGAAGCATTACCTTGCAGCATCAAAACACTCATGAGACCTAAAGCAGCGATCATGATTGCTAGACTAGCCCATGTATGCTTATCAAATGGTTGTCTAAATAAAATATATGCTGCGAACGCAGTACAAATTGGAATACAACCATTTAAGAAAATTGCAGCATGAGCGGCGGGAGCATAGAGAAATGCGGTGTAGACGGTGAGACAATAAATGACCCCACCAATCAAGGCCAGAATAACCGCATGCTTACTCCATAAAAAAGCGAGATCTTTTTTATAGATCAAAATAGGCATTAAAATTAAGAAGGCTATAGCGAAGCGCAGTGCGGCAATATCCCAAGCACTGATGTGCCACTGTGCATTTAAACGGGCAAAAAGCGTAAACCCACCCCAAATGCACATGGTCACCAATACAAAGAAATAGCCTTGCTTACGGGGAGACATATCAAGATGACTTAAAAACTAGAAAGGCAGCTAAATTATACCTCAGAACGCTGACGACAAGCCTCATAAAGTGCCATACCCGTTGCCACACTCACATTTAGGCTTTGTAAATTTCCAGACATCGGAATATAAACTTTATGATCACACTGTGCCTGTGTAATTGGGCGTAAACCCGTATCTTCTGCTCCCATCACGATCACGACTGGACCAGAGAAATCACATTTTTGAATTGGCATTGCACTTTCATCAAGCATAGTGCCAATAACACGTGTATGAGTCGTCTCTTTGAGATGGGCTAATGTACGAGCCAAGTTTGTTACTTGAATGAATTTAACTTTCTCAGCTCCACCCGCTGCAACTTTACGAGCTGTTGGGGTTAAACTTGCCGAACGATCACGAGGTACAATCACCGCTTGCACGCCCATTGCAGCAGCGGTACGAATGCAGGCTCCTAAGTTATGCGGGTCTGTCACCTGATCTAATGCCAGCAATAAAGCATCTGGAGTTTCAGCCAAAATCTGATCTAGATCTTTTTCATTTAAAGTCGGATGCGGACGTACTGCTGCAACCACACCTTGATGAAACGGCAGACCTGCAAGCTTTTCGAGACTATCACGGCTTGCTTTTTGTACACTAATTCCAAAAGGCTCTGCCAATTGCAAAATCTTTTGCAAACGCTGGTCATCCCGTCCTTTTAAAGTAAACAGGGTTAGCACACGTTCCGGCTCAAGTTCTAACAATGACTCCACTGAATGAACGCCATAATAATATTCCGGTTTTGCCATGCATGACCTCTAACAACGTTTGAGCAAAAAAATAAAAATCCTGCAAAGCCAACTTCACAGGATTTCTTTGGGCATAGTGTACCCGATTTGAATAGGAATTTCTTAGCCTTCTAAATGGCACACGTAATCGAGCACTTCATCAGTTTCGATTTTAAAAAGACTATTACCAGGCACATAAAATGATTGGCCTGCACGGAACAACTCACTTTCATTACTGTCCGCAATTGTTACACGGCATTCACCTGAAATAATTTCCATACGCTCAGGAACATGAGTTTCAAAAGTTAAAGCTTGCTCAGTCGGCAAAATAACACCTAGTGTTTTCTTCGTTCCATCTTCAAATTGCACGGTATGGCTGATACATGCTCCACCAAAATAAACGTTTGATTTTTTGATGACCGTTACATGATCAAATTGGGTTGAACTCATGCACACTCTCCAGATAATGCCGTATTTATATAAATTATGATGAATGTAGTTTAATTGTGCCTAAATAACTAATCAATCAGTTTTCATACGGATAGACTTGTAATTTCCACTGCTGTGCCTGAATTTTTTTGGCAAAAGCATAAGGTAAGTTAATCTCAATATTTCGACTACTCGACACAATTGCATCGTATCTGCAAACTTCGACCTGATTTTCATCTAGAAGTATCCAACATACTCTTTGTGCAGTTGGATGGGCAACTGCTGTAGTAATTATTGGTGAACCGTCATTCATTCCTACATGAAAATTTTCACTGTCGTTTTGCATTAACGCCAGATCATAAGCTGGAAAATCGATAGCATCTGAATCAAATTGCTGACTATCGTGTATAAGCACACTTTGTTTTAAAGTCGGCCAAATACAATAGCGCAAATAATGTTGATCCATCACCCGATTATCGAGATAACGTCCGGTGGCAACATAATCCCTGATATGTGCTTCAATATTATGAAAAATCCCTGTACACCCGCCCCACATACCCGCCAGAATTAACTCAGTATGAGAATAATTATCTCGCATTAAGTGAAACCATTTATCACTCTTGAGCCACACATCTACAGCTGCTTTTTCGCGGTGCGAGACAATGGAGTCGGCATCACGTATCAGAAAACGCTTAATTGTCGGATCATCCATTACCAAAAAGCGCCAGAACAGACCAGATAGCTGTTTTTGAGAATCTGCAACCTGAATAACTTGCGCGCCCTTCTCTTTTAAACGCTGTTGCACCAATACTGGCACCGTATCATCGACATAAAAGCGACACGTCCATTCAGGATAAATTTGTTTGGCTAACTGAATATTTAAAATAGAGGTTTCACAATAACGAGGGTTTGCCCCAAACAAAGAAAAAGCAATAATATTTTCTTGAGGGTTTGCACTAAAGGTTGGTGGTACCTGATCTGGAATTGCCAAAACAGGTTCGCTCTTCGCTAGTTCTTTTTTGGTTGCAATTGCCAAGCGTCCAAATTTGATTGTTTCTTCTTTTTTCTTTAAATGATGACAAACTTCTGTGAGTCCATCATATAAATTTGTATTTACGTTAGCTCCACTTGCTTGAATCGCTTGTAAATAATGTTGATGGGCATCGTTATAACGGCCTAAGCGCAATTCGGTATAAGCTAAATCTGATAAGGCGCCAGCATGCTTGGGAACCAAATTAACAGCTTGTTTAACATGTTGATAAGCTTTGGCATAATCCCCTTGTGCTGCTGCCTGTTTAAATGCATTAAAATGCTGATTTAAAATTTTATTCATTTCCGCAGGATTATTTTTTTTATGGCGGTTGATCATCCCTATTGGTGGTTTCGGTAAGCTTAATGTTTTTTTCATTGTAAATATCCGCAATCTTGCTGTTCTATAATTTCAGTTAGAATAATAGATCACTTGTAGCAAATTCAAAACTTCTCTATCTTTAACCCATAATTTGGCGCGTTGGATGCGTTTATGCTCACACATTTAACTTTAATTAATTTTGCATTAGCTAATCATTTGGCTATTGATATAGAACAAGGATTTAATGTTCTAACAGGCGAAACAGGTGCCGGAAAATCATTATTACTGGATGCACTCTCTGCCTGCCTAGGGGAACGTACAGATACAAATTATGTCCGTTATGGTTCGGACAAAGCGGATATCACCGCTGTTTTTACCTATCAGAATAATAGTCCTGAAGCAAAATGGCTCCAAGACCATGAGCTAGATGATGATTCTGGGGAAATTCATTTACGTCGTGTTATTTTTGCAACCGGACGCAGCAAAGCATGGGTTAATGGTCGCCCGAGCAGTCTATCTGAACTTAAAGAGTTAGGCCGTTTACTGGTTCAGCTCTATAGTCAGCACAGCCAGCAGCAGCTGCTTGAACCGCCTTATCCAAAGCATTGGCTAGACCGTTATAACAATTTTTATGCTGAAGCGAACAATGTACGTGAAGCCTATAGCACATGGCAACGTACCATCCGTTTGCATCAAGCAGCCTTAGATGCACAAGCAACCCGACTACAACGTATTGGCACTTTAGAGCATCAAATTGAAGAACTCGAAGAGGTCATTCAAACTGACTATAAAGAAATTGAGCAAGAGTTCGATCGCCTCAGTCATCATGAACATATCATGCAAGACTGTAGCTATAGCTTAAATGTATTAGATGAAGCTGAGCAAAACATTACTCAAGAAATGTCTTCGATTATTCGCAGATTAGAATCTCACGCGGGCCGCAGCGAACAACTTTCCGAGATTTATAATTCTTTACTGAATGCTCAAAGTGAAATAGATGATGCAACGGCAAACTTGCGACAATTTATTGATCGACAAAGTTTTGATCCAGAACGAATGGAAGAGCTCAACTCTAAACTTGAAGTTTTCCATCGTTTAGCGCGTAAATACCGAACTCAACCAGAAACGCTTAAAGAAGAATATGAAGCTTGGCAAAGTGAGCTTGAGCAATTGCATCAACTTGAAGACCCAGAAACACTGGCAGAACAAGTTGAAAAGTCACATGAGGAGTTCTTAGAGAAAGCTCAGCATTTAGACCATATTCGTCGTGAAGCTGCTGCCCCACTTGCTAAACAATTAACCGAACAAGTTAAACCTTTAGCACTGCCAGAGGCACATTTTGAGTTTAAGTTTGAACCACTAGAGCAACCTACTGCTGAGGGTTTAAGTTTTATTCAACTATTATTTACTGCCAATAAGGGTATTCCTCCACAACCATTA
Organism: Acinetobacter sp. AOR18_HL; assembly: GCF_027855145.1. Lineage (NCBI taxonomy): Bacteria > Pseudomonadati > Pseudomonadota > Gammaproteobacteria > Moraxellales > Moraxellaceae > Acinetobacter > Acinetobacter sp. AOR18_HL. The sequence goes on along the minus strand of NZ_JAKTIG010000005.1, from coordinate 47,018 downwards.
GCACGAGTAGCTTCAGGTGGTGAACTTTCACGTATTGCACTTGTCATGCAAGTGATGAACGCTGAAAAAACCGAAGCAGAAGTGTTAGTGTTTGATGAAATTGATGTCGGAATTAGTGGTGGAACCGCAGAAGTTGTCGGACGTTTACTTGCTGACCTAGCCCAACATGTTCAACTTTTATGTATTACTCACCAAGCACAAGTTGCTGCTCAGTCAGATCAGCATTTATTAGTGAAGAAACAACAAACTGATCCAGCAAGCAGTACCATTGTACAACTTGATGAAAATCAAATTATTTCTGAGTTAGCACGCATGTCAGGCGGTGTTGAAATTAATGAAACAACCTTGCAACACGCAAAACAATTACGCCAACTTAAATTTCAGGCTTCTTCAAATTAATAAAGAAAATGAGAGAAAAAGATTGGCGAAAACCGATTAACTCTTGTATGTTGATAAAAAGAACCTATATAGATAAAAGGGTCGAGAGACCCTCTAGTGACATTTTTTGAGGGAGAACCGCTTAGGTGACCAAACAATATCTGACTCACCGTTGTCTGATTGCCCCGCCAGAAATGGCAGATGACTTTTTCGCAAACACTGTAATTTATCTTGCCCGTCATGATGAAGAAGGTGCTCAAGGCATTATTATTAACCGCCCTTCCGGCATTCAAATTAAAGAATTACTCAATGATCTCGACATTGAAGCAGATAATGTAAATCCACATGTGGTTTTACAAGGTGGGCCATTACGTCCCGAGGCTGGATTCGTTCTTCATACTGGACAACCGACATGGCATTCATCTATCGCTGTAGGTGAAAATGTTTGTATTACCACCAGTAAAGATATTCTTGATGCGATTGCCCATAATGAAGGTGTTGGTCGATATCAAATTGCTTTAGGTTATGCGAGCTGGGGTAAAAATCAGTTAGAAGATGAAATTACACGCGGTGACTGGCTCATTTGTGATGCGGATATGGATCTGATTTTTAACCTGCCTTATGACGATCGTTGGGATGCAGCTTATAAAAAGATCGGTGTAGATCGTGCATGGTTAGCATCTGAAATCGGACATGCTTAATGACCGAAACACAATCAAACTCGATTATGGCTTTTGACTTTGGTACTCAAAAAATGGGAATGGCGATTGGCCAGTCTTCAATTGAAAGTGCCAATCCTCTCCCTTTATTTGTGATGAAAGATGGAATTCCAAACTGGGATCAACTCTTAAAAATCGTGAAAGAATGGCAACCTGATCTATTTTTGGTTGGTTTGCCTTTGAATATGGATGATAGCGAGTCAGAACTTTCTACACGTGCTCGCAAATTTGCGAGACGTTTACGCCATCAAACCAATATTGAAACATTAATGGTAGATGAGCGTTTAACTACACGTGAAGCACGAGAAGAACTCGGTTTCTACCAAGAGCAAGGTCGAGCAAAAAAACTTTCTGCAGATAGTTTTGCAGCCGCCTTACTCATTCAGAGTTGGTATCGAAATCCAGTCGGTCTAACCCCGTAATATAAAAAAGGAAGGCTAAAGCCTTCCTTTTTAATTTCTTGTTTTATTTCTCGATAATATGCACAGTTGCCGTACGTCCAGAGACGAAAGCAAGCTGGTTCTTTGGTGTTTCATCCAATACGATTTTCACAGGCACACGCTGCGCTAAACGAACCCAACTGAACGTTGGATTTACATTGGCAAGAAGTTTAGAACTGCTTGAGCGTTCACGATCTTCGATACCAGATGCAATACCTTGTACATGGCCTTTAATTTTCTGGCTATCCCCCATTAACTGTACACTGGCCTGATCGCCGACATGAATACGGTTTAACTTCGTCTCTTCAAAATAGCCCACAACATAGAGTTGTTTACGGTCAAGTAGTGCCGCAACAGCCTGACCAACTTGAACATAGTTACCTGGGCGCATATCAAAGTTAGATAAAGTACCATCAGCTGGAGCAATCACCGCAGCACGATGCATATTAAGCTCGGCCAAATGCAAATTGCTCGTTGCCGCCTCAATCAGAGCCTGTTGTTGCTTAACAGTTGCTTCTGCTTGCTGAATGGCAGCTTGGAGTTGCTCATGTTCAGCATGGGATTGATCACGTGTTGCGAAAACTTGATCTTGTTCTTGTTTAGAGATAGCGCCATCCATAAGGTTTGAATAGCGGCTTGCGTTTTTCTCGGCTAACTTAATATTCGTTTCAGATTTAATCAGGTTCGCTTTTGCTTGTGCTAAACCCGCCTGCGCTTGGGCAAAGGCTGCATTTGCTTTTGCTAAATCAGATTTTGCCTGCTCTACGTCTAAAGCTCGGCGAGAAACATCAATTTTAAAGAGCACCTGACCTTTTTTTACAGTCTGGTTATCTTGAACCAATACTTCTGTCACAAGCCCCGCGACATCCGAAGATACTTGAATAACGTCACCACGAACTCGACCATCCCGCGTCCACGGCGCCGCGTTATAGTAATTCCACAAATGCACAATGGTATAGACCGCCACCATTAATGCGACAATCAAAATTACTGGACGGATGACTTTTTTCAAATCCACCTGATTCATTTCACTCACCTAACTCAATCTTTAATTTCGCAAACATCTCTACGCACCGACCCCAACAAAAATTTGATGTATTACCAAAAGTAATAAGAGGTAAAAACACAAATTAAAAATACTAGGTAATGCAATCCAGCCTTGTGCAATCAACTTATTTGTTAAAGGACTTAACCCACGGAAACAGAAATATGCCAAGAGTGCTTGAACGAGCAAAGAAGGCACATAAATACCATAAACATTAAACTCACCCATTTGCTGTGGCTCCTCTCAGGGTGCTATTTTCATTCATTTGCTCTGATGAAACGTGGCACATGCTATAAGCAATATTGTTCAGTGAAATGAGTAGTCTTTGTCGCATAGTCATATCTTCAACATTTGAAGCAAGCTGTTTTAATTCAAATAACGCTCGGTAGATCCGCTCTACTAAAGCAGTCATATCATTTTCATCGTTTTCTTTAGCTCTAAACAGCTCATCCAGATTTTGTTGCAAATCGCCAATATGCTGAGTGAGTTCAGATGCTTGAGGAAACTGATTGGCTAACTCTTGCAATCGGCTTAAATCAACAATACTACTCGACTCAATCAGGGCCTGATGAATTGAAGTTTTAATCTCGTCTGATTGCACCATTTTGCTGTTTAGAATCCCAATCCGATCTAGCATACTGCGTAGATGAACTTTAAAATCAAGACCATATGGCAGATAGATCGCTTGTCGCATGGCACGGTAATGCAAGGCTAAAATACGGCTTGCACTCGTGTCTGGTGACATGGCGCGAACAACATCAATGACAATCAAAGACACTAAAACACCTAAGATCATGGCAAATGAACTATCAAGATAAGACACTGCATCCATGCTATAAGCATTGTGCAGGTTTAATCCCATCATTGTATTAATACCCAAAACCATTCCTACCGGCATCAGCATCTGGTTAGCCATCATAGACACTGCGAATAAGAACATCGGTAATAAAACCAGTCCAAGTTCCCAGAAAGTGGTGACATGCGGGAAAATACCAAATGCATAAACGAAGACTAAAACTGCTGAAGCTATACTGCCCCAGATAAAAATACGCAGAACCGGAACCGGGTTATCTAAGGCCGTTAAAATACAGGCGGTTACTGCGCCCATCTGTGCCATCATAAATCCAGCTTTCCACCCCGAAACAATCCAGACTCCAGTCACAATAAATGTAATAAGGACTGCACTGATACCGCCTCGTATCGCTACACCATGGTCACGGTGCAAACTTGGATATTTGGTCGTCATTGGGGTAATGTTGTCAGGAATTTCTTTATTACCTTGCTGAATTCGCTGCCACAAAACTTTAACCGCTAAAACATTGCTAATGAAATGACGCACATCCATTTTCATGGCTGCAACTAAAACTTGTTGATGTGTAGAAGCCGACTCCATCAAACTTGCAAAATCGCTTTCAAACTCATCAGGCAACTGCAAAATATTTTCATCAACGATTAGATCTTTTTGCTCTAAAAACTGTACAACATGAGCTGAAAGCTGTTGCAGTTTTTCTGCATGAGTCTCGATAAACCGAAGTTCTTTAAGCTGCTTAATACGCTCAGATAAAGCGACTAGATTAGCCACCACCATTGAGATTTGATGAAGCATTTCCTGCAAGGGTTTGGTCATACCATGCAGTTCGCCCTTTTCATAGCTCAAATGTACTGCCAAGGCATGGATGTCTGTTGTGTCGCGAGTAATGGCAGCCAAAAGCTGGGTATTGTTCTGCTGCAAATCTGTATTTAATAAATTAGCAAACAGATTCTCTGTATCTTTTAGGGTTTTTATCACCCGCTGTTTAATTGCCGAGCCAATATGCATTGGAAGAATCGTGGCAGAAACCACTGCACTTGAAATCACGCCAATCGAAATTTCTATAACCCGAGCTAAAGCAATATCGAATATATTGTATTGATCAATATAGGTAATCGCATTGAAGACGATCATAGCTGTCGAGTAACCGGCCAGCATAAAAGCATAACTACGTGGAGTACGATCGAGTAACGACACATAAAGCGCAAAACCCACCCACAACGACAACACCACGGTAAATATCCAAGGTGTATTAATTAAATGTGGTGTTAGAGTTAAGGCAATCACAGCTCCGCCAATTGTCCCTACCACTCGATAGACACATTTAGAGGACACCATTCCTGAATATGGATTGGCAATAATCAGGACCGTACCAATCGACCACATCGGGTTAATCAGATCTAATTCAAACGAAACAAATAGTGCCAACATTCCGGCAATAAATGTTTTTAAGGCAAAGATCAGATCAAGCCTACTCGGGCGGAACGCCAGTATTTGCTTTAATAACATGAACTCATCTCAAATACAGATTTGAACTGATGAGCATGCCCTTCAATATTTGATCGTCTTTCTAAAGACAACACAACTTTGCCATTTGCCTCAAAGCAAATGATATGAGGAGCATCCTTCAATACAATGATTTTTCCACATCTCGCCTGATTGGCAGAGATGATTTCAGTTTGGGCGCCATTTAAACGGCCAAGCTTTGGAAAGAAGAGGTATCAAGAAATCAATCTGGAACCGACCAATTTCTCGATTAGATATTTTGTTTGTCAATTTTTTCAAAATAAAGCGATTTAGTCAACTAAAATATCTCTATTTGATAATTTGATATATTTTTTAATTATCGTATATGATGTATAAGCCAAGAGAAGTTTTCTCTTTGTCAGAGTAAAATACTCAAATCAGGCATTTATTTTAGAATTGAGACAAACCTTCTTTTTTTCTGTTATAAAAACTCAAAGATGACTCGTTGTTAAAGGATACGAACAAGACATTATGGCAATTTCAAGTTTTGGCAAAATTTTAACAGTACTGGATCTATTTTCAGTTTCGCGTCCAATCATTAATGTCGATATTATTTGCGAAGAACTTGGCTTGTCCAAACCAACGAGTTACCGTTACCTCAAAGAACTAGTATCGGCTGATCTATTAAAGCGTATTAATGGAACCTCTGGCGATTATACCTTAGGCTCAAAAATTGCTGTTCTTGACTATATATCCAGAACAACCGATCCATTAGTTCAGATCAGCACACCGTTTATGCGAAATATTGTAGAACGTACCGAACTGTGCTGTTTGCTTACCTATTTAAATGATGACTATTGCATTGACATACATCATGAAATATTTAAAGACACTGAGCTACTTTCATATGGCCGAGGGTGCCCAAGACCGATTTACGTTGGATCATCTCCAAAAACAATGGTTTCGCATTTAAGTAAGCAGCGCATGCAAGACTACTACCACCGTTATCAGCAAGAATTAAAACAATCAGGTTTTGCTGAAGATGAACCAAGCTTTATTCAGCGTATGCGTAAAATTAAAAAACAAGGGTTCTATTTCTCACAAGGTGAGATTGACCCAAATGTTTCAGGTCTAGCGGTTCCTGTTCGTTTTTCAAACAAAGAAGTACCTTTGGCTTTGACCTTAGTTGCCTCTAAAAATCGTTTTGACTTTTTAAATGTTGAAAAGCTCATCGAAATTTTGCAAGAAAATGCAGCACTTATTGAACAACGTTTTATGGAGTTATCTGAAAAAGGTGAAATCTAAAACCCCACCTTATGATAATTTAAACTTTTCTTACACTTTAAAACATTGAATATATCACAATATTCTCATATTATGATTTTAACTCCTATTGATGATTCTTTTCATCAGCAGCTCATCAATAGAAGCATCCCCCTCAGAGGAATAAGCTCATGCTGCCATCATGGGCTTTTTTCTTGCCCTATTTTTATAAAAACTTAAATTGCCGAAAAGTAAGATTAATACGTGGTTGTAAAATCTTTGTTGAGCGATTTAAACGGTGTTGCCAATATTGTTGAGTCTCACCACGCATCACAATGAGTTGGCCTGGCTGTAGCCACAATTCAACTTTCTCTTTACTTTGAATATGCCTAAAAGAAAATTTACGGGTAGCACCAAAGCTTAAAGAAGCGATTGTTGTCGTTCTTGCCAAAGAAACATCCGAGTCACTGTGCCAAGCCATACCTTGAGTTCCATCTTCATAAAGATTTGCCAAACAAGAATTAAATTTTTCTGAAAGTATTTGCTCTACCTGTTGTTTTAGTTTGGCGAGTGCTTTGTCCCAAGGTAAAGAATCACGTGCGACACCCGAATATTTATATTGATAGTAGTCATCTCCATACCATGCAACTTTTCGAGCTGTAATAAAGTGCTTGCCATACAACTTAGCCTCATCATGTTTCCATGCGAGGTGTCGGTAAAGGTAGTGAAAATATTGTTCAGCTTCTTCAGGGCTTAAAATACAACCATAGTCCTGAACTTCACCATCGTAGGGTAATAAATTCTCACAAGGCTCTGGAGAAAATAAATCCAAGGTCATACAGTTTCTCCGTGTTGCTTTGACATCTCCCAAGCTAACAATGCCAATTTACGCCCCTTTTGCCAATGATATTCTCCAACCATGCCTGTGGCACGGATCACTCGATGGCAAGGAATCAGATATGCAATCGGATTTTGTCCAATTGCAGTAGCAACGGCTCTAACTGCTTTAGGCTTCCCGATTTGCTCTGCAATATCTTGATAAGTACGCAATTGGCCTTCTGGAATGGTGAGCAAGGCCTCCCATACTTGTAGCTGAAATGGAGTTCCAGCCAAATTAAGAGGAAGTTTTTGCTGTAAATGTTCTGAAAAATCCTGTTCAAACCACTTTGCAATTTGTTGATGCCAAATCGGCGACTGATTTTTTAATCGAGCCTTTGGAAAGGACTGTTGAATAAGATGTTCAATATTGTCGTGAGTTTCGATAAATCGAATAGAACATATCCCTTTTTCACTACTGACCACCAACAACTCACCAAAGGGGCTTGCCTCAATCGAATAATTAAGTGTAACCCCTTCACCTTGCAGTTTATATTCACCAGGCGTCATGCCTTCAAGCTGAATAAACAGATCGTGTAAACGTCCTGTGCCAGATAACCCCGTATTTAAAGCAGTTTCCAATAAACTCCGTTGTTGCAACAGATGATATTTGGCCTGTTGCAAACTCATATATTGCACAAATTTTTTGGGGCTAATCCCTACCCATTCCTGAAACTGGCGTTGAATATAGCTTGGGCTTAAATTCATATGACTCGCAACATCGTCAAGACTGGGTTGCTGATCTAGATGTTCATATAAATATTCAATCACAGTGGCAATTACAGCAAATTGCCGAGAAGAAAGCATTTGCATGTGTCACCTCCTTAGCACTTATATCTTACATTAAAGTAGCCAAAGCCCTATGACGACCCAATTCTTGCACTCTTTAAAAATAAAAAAAGCCTTTCATTGTAGAAAGGCTTAATCATTCAATATGCAGCACTTAAGGTTGCTTTAAATAAGGCCAAGCTGCTTTAAGATAAATAAACATTGACCATAAAGTTAAAATGACTGCCGTATATAACAAAGCATATGCGAGCATTTCTAAAGGCTGCCAATTGAGTAAGAACACACTAATGGCAATCATCTGAAAGGCTGTTTTATATTTACCTACAGTCGATACTGCCACACTGGTTCGTGCGCCAAGTTCCGCCATCCATTCACGTAAAGCAGAAACTGTAATTTCGCGTGAAATAATCACAATTGCTGCAAAAGCCATTGAGATCGTTGGATTCCACTGTACTAAAACGATCAGTGCAGCCGCCACCATGAGCTTATCTGCAACTGGATCTAAAAAACGGCCAAATGCTGAAGTTTGGTTTAAAGTTCGTGCCAAATAGCCATCAAACCAATCGGTAATAGCAGCAAACACAAAAATAGCCGTCAAGATAATATGACGACTCATACTTCCTTCATGCTCACCAATACCCATTGCAGGCGGCCAATACGCGATCACCAAAAATACAGGAATAAGCGCGATACGCGCTAATGTTAGGATATTTGGGATATTCAGGATTCGCCCTGTGGTCATAAACACCGCCAATTAAGTCTTCATGCATCTTGTAACAGACAAAAATACTTTCTTCAATATTGTATCTATCTGTAACAGCCACTTTATACGAAATATATGAATCGAGGAAGTGGACTGCTTAGGTAAATACCGTAACAGTTTGCCGTAAAATTGCAATTAAATGATCATTTTGGTCCCAAAGATGGGCATATTCTGTGGAATAACCTTCACCTGCATATTCAGTTACCACTTTATATTTAAACCAGTCACACAATTGATGTGGAAACGGATGTACATAGGTAATGTGCCAAGTTAAAGAGCTCGCAGGAGCAACTTGCTTAAACATTGGCAAGACACCAGGCGGCCAAATATCCATCAAAACAATTAAATCTGGCAAAGTCATTTGACGATTTTCATGCTTATCGGGATTAAACCTTGACCATCCTCCAAAGTCAGCATACTGACTTCCTGTAACAGGATAATGACCTTCTGCCCAACATACATCAAAATGTTGATAGCATTCTGGCATTTGTCTAGCAAAAGGAATAGGTTGCAACTCTTCAGGTTGCCTATAAACTGGAACGATAGGCTCATGTCGCACTTCAATATTCGATGCACGAGGCACACCAAAGCTTGCGACCAAAATCGTTTGTACCGCCCCATCTTGCCATAAACGTGTTTCAAGTGTAGTGACCGACTTTCCTTCTCTTAAAATTTCAATAGTCAATTGGGCAGGTCCCTGCTGTACAGGGCCCACGAAAGTAACACTACAACTTAATAATCTTTTATTTGGATCTTGAATATTGCAGCAAGCTTTTTGCATGAGTAGTCCAGCAACAAGACCACCAAAAACAGTTCGTCCTTGTAACCACCCTTCGGGTATTTCAATCGATTCCTTTTGCTTTATTTCTTCAAACAATTGCAGTAATGACATTCACTTCCCTAAAGCACTCCGACTCTTGATGAAACATCTTTCATCATTTTAAAGAGAATGTGAATGATCATTCTTCTACTTATATGCCAACTATTTGGTCACTCGGCATAGAAACCTATCGTTATTCATGCAGAATTTTATAAATCGTTCTTGCCATCATTTCACCAAAACCAGGCACAAGGGTAAGCTCTTTTTCAGATGCTTTTAAAACACCTTGAATCCCACCAAAATGGGTTAATAAATCTCGACGGCGCTTTGGCCCTAACCCTGGAATTGCTTCTAAAACTGAGGTACTTCGACGTTTGTCACGTTTAGCACGATGCTTGGTAATCGCAAAACGATGGGCCTCATCACGCACCTGCTGAATTAAATGCAATGCCTTATGGTCTTCCGGTAACTGGATTTTTGTGCCATCGGTAAAATGCAGAGTTTCAAGTCCGGGTTTACGCCCTTCACCTTTAGATACACCTACCATAAAAGCGTCCAGCCCAAGCTCTTGCATGACTTCCATTGCCATATGGAGCTGGCCTTTACCACCATCAATCAACAGCAAATCAGGCAATATGGCCTTTTTATAACGTCGTGTTAAGGCTTGACGCATAGCAGCATAGTCATCGCCTGCTGTAATGTCTTGAATCGCAAATTGGCGATAGTCACGCTTACGAGCGCCCCCTTGATCAAACACAACACATGAGGCAATTGGGGCTTCCCCCATGGTATGACTAATATCAAAACACTCAATACGATCGACAGGTCTTCCCACTACTTGCTCTAACTGATGGAAACGCTCATTAAGCTCTAAATGATTACTCAACTGCCCCTTAATGGCATGTTGAACGTTCATTTCGGCTAGCTCCAGCCACTCGGCACGAGTTTCTCGAACATTATTCTTAATCTGAACTTTTTTGCCAAACTGCTGTGCCAATGCTTCTTCTAATTCTTTGCAGTCAGGCAAAGCAATATTTACGATAAGCTCATTGGGAACTTCATCTGCAACCTGAAAGTAAAAATTCGCCATAAAGTCACTGAGCATTTGCCCAAGATCATCACCGAGCATGTCTGGGAAATAACTTTTTCCACCCAGCATTCGCCCGTTGCGTACATACATAATTTGCACGCATGTCACACCTGCCTGGTATGCAATTGCCAGAATATCCGCTTCGCCTTTGACTTTAAACACGGCTTGTTGCGCTTGAACTTCACGCAGTAAAGACAATCGATCACGGTAAAAAACAGCTTTTTCAAATTCAAGCTCAGCCGCTGCTTGTTCCATTTTGGCAATGAGTTCTTGATTAAGCTCTTTGGTATCACCTTGCAAAAAGCGAATACTATTATTAACGTCTTCTTTATAATCTTCGGGTGAAATCAGACCTACACAAGGGGCTGAACATCGCTTGATTTGATATTGCAAACATGGACGCTTGCGCTGTGCAAAATAACTATTTTCGCACTGACGCACATTAAAAAGTTTTTGCAAAACCAGTAACGTATCGCGTGCACTATAGGCACTTGGGTACGGGCCAAAAAACTTACCAATTTGGTGCTTACCTTTACCACGCCCACTAGCAAGCCGAGGATAAGGCTTATCAGCCGAAACAAAAATATAGACATAAGACTTATCGTCCCGCAGCATAATGTTATACGGCGGGCGGTGTTGTTTAATTAAGTTTTGTTCTAAGAGTAAAGCTTCGGTTTCTGAACGAGTAACCAAAGTTTCAATATCATAAATTCGCGCAACTAAAGCTTGTGTTTTAGGATGCTCAATCGTTTTAACAAAATAACTCGACACCCGATTTTTTAGATTTTTTGCTTTACCGACATATAACAATTCACCCTCCTTCCCTAGCATTTTATAAACACCTGGAAGCTGGGTCATGTTGGCTAAAATTTTTTCAATATGAGGACGAGCGTTTTGATTCACTATTGGCATGCATGGCTTAATACTGAATACCTAATGTGATGTTTTCATCCTTACTTTTCAAGTGCTTTACTGTGCCAGAACATAAATTTGGAAAGCGATTTAAATATGGTCCGACAGATTGTGTCGTACTTGCTTAAGAGTCTAGACGATAGTAACTATATTTAACGTCTTTTTCTTTGTAGACAGCATAGGTTTTTTGACGAAAATCCGAGAACCAACCATTGCCTGTATAGCCTGCAATATGACCATAAGTGTGGCCACTAGTTCGCTCAATAATGTAAATGTCACCTTCTTGTGGACGGTTGAAAGCAGGTTTAATTTTCTTATAACCATTCTTTTCTAGCGTTTGCCCCCAATCAGAAGCAGCTACAGGATGCTTTGACACATCTGCTCCAGCCGCTTGTAGAGCAATACGGATATTTTGGGCGCATTTCTCTTTACTATGGTTGGCAGAGATACTTTCGAGCTTACTCGAGAACTTATGCAGATTAATATTTTGATCTTCAGTTTTATGATTTTTAGTTCTAGATCGTTTAGATTTTTCAGTCGTCGAAGCGGCTTGTCTTAACATCACTTTTGTTTTTAAATCGCCTTGAGAACGGTCTTCTTTTCTCTCTTCGATATGATGAACATGTGCATGAGCTGCGTGATGAGCATGAGCCATTTTAAAACCTACTTCCGCTGACCAGTCTTCGAAAAAACCGCGCCATTGTAGAATCAAAATTACCTATTGGCTTTTAATAGTTGTAACAAATTGCCAGCACTGTGAAATAGGTCACAAAAGTTATTAAATGCTTTATGTCATAAAAAACGCCCTTTCGGGCGCTTTAATATTTGTATAAATATACATTACAAATCAAATTCAATTACTGAGCTTAAAACCCTACTTGTAAAAGTAGAGTATTTGCCCGTAATTGGTTAATCGCATTCCTTTCAATACGACTGACTAAGCATTTATAAAGAGTTTTAGGATTAATTTAAATTATTTAAATAAACCGTTCGCTCTATCGTTTTTTGAGTAAAGCACTGTGTATATTGCATCTCTTGGTTTTGTTTACGCATATCAGCCGTCCAATAATCGGATTGCTTTTGGTAAGTTTCTAAGTCTTTTTCAGGAATTTCATCTACAGTCTTTTGTGCCAGCACCTTACATTCAACATCACGTTTTTTAAACCAATCCAATTGATCTTGTTTAAATTGAATTTTTTTCTCAGCACTCAATTTGTCCCAAGTCTGATTTAAGCGGTCCACTTGCTTCGCTTTGTCACTATCCAATTCTTTTTTACGAACATCCATGGCTTCCTGAGCCAAAACAGTCTGCTCTTCATTATTTTGTTCAGATATTTGCTGATTTTCTTCAATATTTTCTTCGATCAACTCATTTTGTTTAACATAGGCTGCATATTGCACAGCTTTAGTGGCAACAAAAACCAATCCTTCAATCACACTATTTTGAGTTGGCAAGTCAAACACCAAACCCTCTTTATCTGTTTTTGTGATGTTATAGAAAAAGTCACCTTTCAATTGGTCATTTTCAAGAGTCAAAGATGATTCATTATCCGAAAAATAGTCATTGAGCGTCTGTGATTCTTCATCAGAATGACGCAGCTCTTCAATATATGCTTTTTCCGCACGTTTTTGTAAACCTTTCGGCAGTGAAATGACCAATTGGCTTTCACAGCTTAATTGTGTATTTTTTTGGCTTTCGTCTTCTAATGGTAAAGTGCGGATATTTTTAATTTCAAACTTCAAACCTTGATTAATTTTATTAAGAATATCTGCATCAACCTGATATTGACTTTGTCTTAAGCTACGTTCAATTTGCTTCAAATATTCTTTTTTCAAAGAAGTTTGAATCTGTTTTAAATTCTCAGGGTGTGTACAACTCCAATCCGAAACTACCTCAACTTTTTCTGTTTTTGATTTTGGCTCTGGCTTAGATTTATCACATCCAGTCAATATTACTGCTGCACTGAATGTAGTTATTACTAAAGCTTGTTTTATCACCGTATTCATTTATATTCCACGCAAATTTTTAAATTTTTTAAGTACAAGAAAGGTATATATTTACCAGTTGTATTATCATCCCAATAATTAATATAAAATTCACCTAAAATTTTAAATAAAGTACTATTCATGCTAATAATCTTTTTCTAAATGCATAAAATAAATGCAAATTATTTAAATAATCAAAATAAAAAAACGCCCTTTCGGGCGCTTTAATTAAAATACATATGGTCGAACAAAAATCAGGAAGAAAATTCCAAGCATCAAGAACCATTTTAAGACGTAATACAACTTACGGTTATTAGCTTTTAAAGCCTTAGCTTTAATACGAATTTGATAGATATAACCAAAAGCTTTATTTAGACCACCTGTTTGGTCGCCTGTTTCATTCGGTGAACTTGCCGCAGTCATTACATTACGACCAAACCAATGGTTGAAACGCTCCATCCATTTTACTTTCATTGGACGTTCAACGTCTGCAAAGAAAATAATACGGTTTTGGTCAGTCTTATTTTCAGCATAGTGAATATAAGTTTCATCAAACACGACACTTTGACCATCACGCCAAGAATATCTTTCGCCATCGACATCAATAAAACAACGGTCATCATTTGGTGTAATTAGACCTAAGTGATAACGCAATGAACCTGCATACGGATCACGGTGTCTTACCAAACGGCTGTCAGGTGCAAGCTCGGTAAACATTGCTGCTTTAATTGTCGGCAATGTTTTAAGAAGTGCTGTAGTTTTTGGGCAAAGCTCAGCAGCAGATGGATGACTCGATTCATACCATTTGAGGTAAAAACGCTTCCAACCTGTTTTAAAGAATGAGTTAAAACCTAAATCGTTATAGGTACTTGAAGCTTTAATCCCACCTTGGTCATATAAAGCTTTCGCTTCATCACGAATCATTTCCCAATTTTCATCCAGCACTTTTAAATCTTTAAAATGCTGTGTGTCGATATAAGGCTGATTCGGCACCTTTGAAAAGATGTACATTAAAAAGTTAATCGGTGCGAGCAAGGTTGAATGGTCAAAAAATTGACGATAAAACGAGTGACGCACTTTGCCGCGATGTTGGATATACAATGCTGATATCACAAAAATCGCTAATATGATCCACTTAATCATATTGCTACTCTTTCAAAAGATTAGGGGCAACTTCACCTTATATTTAAGGTAAAAGAAACCAGAAGTTTATTTAATTGGCGCAAATTTTAACAAAATTGACTTAGAAAAAGCGAATGTAAAAAAATTAAGTCAAATAATAGACAATACTGTTGTAATAAAAATTTTAAATATAGTGTATTTTTCCATAACTTTAAGGAAGTGAAAATTTATCACTATTGCTACTGTTATTTACAGATGACCCTATTAACAATTGACATTTTTGACAAAAAATTAACTTTTAAAAGTTACTCGTTTTTATATAAAAATTTGATAATTGCGATGCGTTATAAAGAAAAAATTAAATTAAAACAAATGTGTTGGACTAGCACCTATCTTTATGATTTCTTTTATGCATTTCATATAGATGAATTGAATAGTAAATAAGATGACCCTTGCGTCACGGCTTGATACAACTTGTCAGGTTTTTTTTAGATATAGTTATCGTAAGATTAGCGAAGCATAAATGTGTACCTAAGATGTGCACACGCTTCATAACATCAACTTAGAAGTCCTCCAAAACTAAGGAGATCAGGCATGATCCACGCTGGCAATGCCATTACCGTCCAAATGCTTTCGGACGGAATTGCAGAATTCCGCTTTGACTTACAAGGTGAGTCGGTCAATAAATTTAACCGTGCAACAATTGAAGATTTCCAAGCTGCTATTGCTGCGGTAAAAGCAAATAATGATATTAAAGGCTTAGTTGTTACCTCAGGCAAATCGACATTTATTGTTGGGGCAGACATTACCGAATTTGGTGAAAACTTCGCACAAGGCGAAAAAGCGATTGTTGACTGGCTTATGCCTGTTCACGAAATCTTCAATAGCTTTGAAGATTTAGAGATTCCAAAAGTTGTTGCTATTAACGGTATGGCGTTAGGTGGCGGTTTTGAAATGTGTTTAGTTTGTGACTATCGTGTGATGTCAGAAGCTGCACAAGTGGGCTTACCGGAAATTAAACTTGGTATTTACCCAGGTTTCGGCGGTAGCGTACGTTTAAGCCGTCTGATCGGTATCGACAACGCGGTTGAATGGATGGCGATGGCTGCTCCTAAAAAACCGGCTGCTGCCCTAAAAGATGGTGCGGTAGATGCGGTTGTAGCTGCTGATAAATTACTTGAAGCTGCAACTGACTTAGTTAAGCAGGCAATTTCTGGTCGTTTAAACTGGAAAGCAAAACGTCAAGAAAAGCTTGAAGCTGTAAAATTGAACCCACTTGAACAAATGATGGCGTTCAATACTGCAAAAGGTGCAGTGCTTGCTAAAGCAAACCCTGCTCAATACCCTGCTCCAAAATTATTACTTGATTCATTACAAGCGGGTGCAAGCCTTGCGCGTGACGAAGCATTAAAAGCGGAAGCGGAAGGTTTTGCAAAAGCTGCGATTACGCCACAAGCTGGTGCATTGATTGGTTTATTCCTCAATGACCAAGTTGTTAAGAAAACTGCTAAAAAATATGAAAAAGGTGCACACCCTGTAAACCAAGCAGCTGTACTTGGCGCTGGTATCATGGGTGGTGGTATTGCTTACCAAGCAGCAAGCAAAGGTACACCAATTATCATGAAAGATATTGGTAATCCACAACTTGCTTTAGGTATGAAAGAAGCGAACAGCTTGCTAACAAAACAAGTTGAACGCAAGAAAATGAAACCTGCGCAAATGGGTGAAACGCTTGCACGTATCCGTCCTACTTTAAGCTACGATGAGTTTAAAGAAGTCGACATCGTGATCGAAGCGGTTACAGAAAATCCAAAAGTTAAAGAAATCGTTCTTGCAGACACTGAAAAGCATGTTCGTGAAAACACGATTATTGCGTCTAACACGTCTACAATTTCAATTACACGTTTAGCGAAAGCATTACAACGTCCTGAAAACTTTGTAGGTATGCACTTCTTCAACCCAGTTCACATGATGCCGCTTGTAGAAGTCATTCGTGGTGAAAAGACTTCTGAAGAAGCGATTGCAACTACTGTTGTGCTTGCTCAAAAAATGGGTAAAACACCAATCGTTGTAAACGACTGCCCAGGGTTCTTGGTTAACCGTGTATTGTTCCCTTACTTTGGTGCGTTTGACCTTCTTGTAAAAGACGGCGCAGACTTCCAGCAAGTTGACAATGTAATGTCTAAGTTTGGCTGGCCAATGGGCCCTGCTTACCTCATCGACGTTGTTGGTATCGACACGGGTGTTCATGGCGCAGAAGTTATGGCTGAAGGTTTCCCAGACCGTATGAAGCCAGACTACAAAGGTTCAATCCAAGCAATGTACGAAGCTAAACGTCTTGGTCAAAAGAATGACGTTGGTTTCTACAAATATGAACTCGATAAGAAAGGCAAGAAAGCAAAAACTGTTGATCCAACAGCGTATGAAATCATTGCTCCTTTCGTAACGGGTGAAAAACGCGAGTTTGATAACCAAGAAATCATTGACCGCATGATGCTTGCTTTCTGTAACGAAACAGTTCGTTGCTTAGAAGACAATATCGTTGCAACTGCTGCTGAAGCAGACATGGCAATGATTATGGGTGTAGGTTTCCCTCCATTCCGTGGTGGTCCATGTCGTTATATCGACCAGACAGGTGTTGCTGAATATGTTGCACTTTGCGACAAATATGCGCACTTAGGTAAGGCTTATGAAGCGCCACAAATGTTGCGTGACATGGCTGCTAACAACAAAAAATTCTACGGTTAAGGAGCAACGTGAATGGCTACTTTAAATCCACGTGACGTTGTCATCGTTGATGGCGTACGTTCTGCAATGGGTAAAACCAAAAACGGTATGTTCCGTAATGTACGTGCTGACAGCTTATCTGCTGAATTGGTTCGTGCACTCGTTGCCCGTAACCAGTTTGATGTAAACGAAGTTGAAGACCTGATCTGGGGCTGTGTAAACCAGACTCTAGAACAAGGTATGAACATTGGCCGTAACATCGGCTTATTGGCTGACTTACCAAAAACTGTTGCTGGTCAAACAGTAAACCGTCTTTGTGGTTCTTCTATGCAAGCGCTTCATACTGCTGCTGCACAGATTGCAACAAACCAAGGTGATATTTTCATTATTGGTGGTGTAGAGCACATGGGCCACGTAGGTATGATGCATGGCATCGACCTAAACCCAGAAGCATCTAAACACTATGCAAAAGCATCTAACATGATGGGCTTAACTGCTGAAATGTTAGGTCGTATGAATGGCATTAGCCGTGAAGAGCAAGACGCTTTTGGTGTTGAATCTCACCGCCGTGCTTGGGCTGCAACTCAAGAAGGTCGTTTCAAAAACGAAATCGTTGGTGTTGAAGGCCACGATGCTAATGGCTTTAAAATCCTTTGCGACATCGATGAAGTAATTCGTCCAGATGCAAACCTTGAAGCGTTCAAAGCATTACGTCCTGTATTTGACCCGAAAGGTGGTACGGTAACGGCTGCTACATCTTCAGCTTTATCTGATGGTGCTTCTGCAATGTTACTTATGTCTGCTGAACGCGCACAAGCGTTAGGTTTAAAACCACGCGCTGTAATTCGCTCTATGGCCGTTGCAGGTTGTGATGCAGCAATCATGGGTTACGGTCCAGTTCCAGCAACTCAAAAAGCGCTTAAACGTGCTGGTTTAACGATGGCTGATATTCAAACTATCGAGTTAAACGAAGCATTTGCTGCTCAAGGCTTATCAGTAATGAAAGGCTTAGGTATTTATGACAAGCAAGACATCATTAACTTAAATGGTGGTGCGATTGCTTTGGGTCACCCACTAGGCTGTTCTGGTGCACGTATCACCACTACATTGTTGAACGTAATGGAACAACAAGATACTCAAATCGGTCTTGCGACCATGTGTATCGGCCTTGGTCAAGGTATTGCAACAGTGATCGAACGTGTTTAATTAACACCAAGATAAAAAAAATCCCCGCTCAATGCGGGGATTTTTTATGCTGATTTACTTATATCAGCAGAATCTAATAATTTTTGAATCTCGTATTTAACATATGGAGGTGTTTTACCAGAAATAAGTGCACCTTCTCTAATCCGACACAATAAACCATATTCAACTGGAGTATGTAAAGACAGGCGTCCATTTTCTACACCTCTTTTGATTGGCTCATATTCCTCGTATCTCAAACCTCTATAATTAACATAGCTTTGATGGCTAATGAACTCATGCTCACCAGATTCAATAATACAACTAGTATCATGTATCATACCTGGACGTACAGATGTAAAATTAACTTGAGCTAAGTGAAGTTTTTTTCCAAAACTTGTATCTATTGGTACCTGAGGATCAAATAATACAACAAATAGATGATTTCCAGATGGTCCCGAAGGCACTAATAAAGTGTCACCAGCTTTTGCATCCCACTGTATACTCGATAAAGTCTTTGTAATTTGTTCTTCATTCGCTTTTTTATTATCTTCTGAATTATTACCTTCGACCATGAAATTAAGCAGTCCTATACCAAATTTGAAAAAAAACTATCTATATCTGATTCTTCATTCAGGTAATCTTCAATGCTTGAAGCAGTTTGTTCATCAAACTCTAAAGCTTTAAATAAATCTCTATATGTTATTGGTCTACTTGACCCATTCGGATCTGACCATTCTGGACATCCACCATTGTGCGTATAGTCTCGAATTTCCCATTTATTCATATGACCAAACTCATTCCATACTTCTTCTAAAATATTTTGGTCATCTTTACTCAAGTATTTTAAATCACTATTTATAGAAATATTTGATTTTAGAGAAATATTATAATTTTCTTTATCAGATAAAAGTTCTCTCATATATGTATTTCTACAATTTCCATTTAATCTATCATAAGTTAAGGACAGAACTGGACCATGAGGCATTGAGACAAGATAGTCGCCAATTATAGGAAAATGGTGCTGTTTAAAAGACTCTCTTTCAGCAAGATACATCAATTTCATTAATTTTAAAACAGGCAATTGACCATCAGATCTAGAAAGAAAGTACGCAGCTACTTCTGCTGCTTTAACATCACTAAATAGATTCATAATAATCACCTTTAAACATCTCATTTATAAATATTAGAATATAGAGATTACAAATATTAAATTAATGCTAATTTTATCATTTTTGTCTAAAAAATGTCTATCAGCTACAGATGAATAGCAAAAAATTCAAAAACTATTTTGAGAGAAGTTATCTTCACAGATTAATAAAATTACGCAATACGAATTAATTTTTTCATTCTACTGATACCTTTCGCACAAAACCATATACTATTTCATATAATCCATTGATAAATTTATAAATAAAAAAAATAAGTTACATAATAATCTTGGAAAGGACCTTCTAGTGTTTATTTTTAACGGCCTTTTAAACCATCTTGAATTTGCTGTTGTAAATTTATGAGGTCATTAAGGTTAACTTTCATCGTACCATCACGATAAGCACCAACATTACTTCGGTTAATATTCAAAGGTCTTAACATTTCAAAAATGCCATTGGTTGGATCAGAAGACTGTATTCCACCCGCTACCGCTAAAATGTATTGTTGTAAGAATGGAGAAAGTTGAGACAAATCAGGCTGTGCCATAACTGGCTGATAATCTACTGTAGTCATACCTTCAGGGACTAAAGCATTCTGTATATCGTAATGAGTTTTATACTCATGATGTTGCAGCGCCTGACGCACTTTTTTATCTTCTTGGAAGGGTACAAATCCCACCTCTTCACGTAGCTCAGATTCAGCCATAACGCGAATTGTTGGTAAAGTAGCCACTTCTTCTGCTTGAACAGTCGGTAAACCCATAAAAGCAAATGCAGCAATGAAGGCTGATTGTTTTAGAAAGTTCATAACTTGCTCCAAAAATCAGTCACCCTATTTCAATTAAAAGATGATGATTAAATTAAAAGTATCTATAAATAGGCTACAACAAAGTCGAATATGATTCAGTAAGGCTCAGATAAACGGTAAATATAATTAAAATTTTTAATGTAATAGTAAGGGACTTTATTTATTCAAGAATGAAATTTATATAAAACACTCTATAACTTGAACAAAACAAAAGTATTCAGATTATAGAGTGCAATTTAACTTATTGGTTTTATTTGCTATCTAACATCTCTTTTAGAGAATCAACTAATTGCTGAAATTTCGTATAACCTTCTCTACCCAAAAAATGCCCACCATTAGGAACGGTAATGTACGGCGCATCAATTTCTTTCGCCAATTCAATAGTCAGTTTGGGCTGAACCAAATCATCATTATCAGATAAATACACCAGCTTTTTCTTTATGCCCTTAAAGTAATTTGTATCGACTTTACTCTTGGTTATATAACTATTAAGTACAGAAGAATCTGAAATGAAACCAGAGAATCCGGATACTAAAATCATTCCTCCAATATTTTGATAATCATGTCTTTGCAAAAAGTGCAGTAACGTAATCACCCCTAAACTGTGCGCAACAAAATAGGTATTCTCATCCACCTTAGGGATCTGTTGGTCTAAAACCTTTTGCCATGCATCTACATCAGGATTCTCAGAATCTGGAAATGGAATTAAGGTAACGGTTGTATGTTCATTTTCTATTTGATGTTTTAAATCTAGAAACCAATGATCATCGATAGAAGCAGAGTAACCATGAAGCACAAATATTTGACGCATGTTCTTCTCCTGAAGTTCAAGTGTTTTGGCATTTGCAACAAATGACATTAATCCGAATAACACCCATAAAATGAGTTTTCTGATCATTGAACAAGTACCATTTTGAAAGATAAAAACATGCTAAACTATGACACCACTGTTAAGGTCAACCCCATTTTATGAACTTAGCTAAAGTTGCCGAACTCACGAAAGTTAGCCCGCGTATGCTGCGTTATTACGAAAGTTTAGGACTTATACATCCTCATCGAGCAAGTAATAATTATCGAAGCTATACACAAAAAGATATTGAAAATATTAAGAAAATTAAAATATTAAATGATGCGGGCATGCACTTAAAAGACATTCAAGCCTTGCTGCCTTGTTTTGATTTAGATGAACGCGTATTTACGTTGTGCTCAGTGGTTCAAGAAAAACTGCAAACTGAACTGATGCATGTGTCTGAGCAGTTAAACAAACTACAAACTTCTCAAAGTTTATTACAATCTTTTTTAACCAAAGGAAAAGTCGAGAGCACCAAATCATAATATTTGATGCTCATATTTCGCTTATTCTTTTAAATCTCCTTCGAGCGCAGCCACATTTTTTTTCTTAATTTTTTCAATTTTTGCATTTAGCTTTAGAACATCTTGATAAAGCCCGTTAAATTTTTTGACCTGAGCATTTTCATGGAAAAGAATCATCTGATCTTTCTTCTGCCATTCATAGTTTTTTAGAAGCTTAAACATTTCTTCTGCTTTATCTAAAATTTGTAGCTCAATCATAAAAATTGCATGATCTTGATCAGCTTTTTGCTGAGTTCCTAATTTCATTTCAAGGAGTTGTCTCATCTCTGCATCAACAGATAACTCTTGAACCTTTGCTAAGAAAGTTTTATGAATCTTTTCATATTCAGTCTGGTACTGATCTGATGCTTTACGGACATCGGCTAGCATCTTTTCGGTTTCTGCAAATTTTTGTTTTTTATCAAGATCTAAACGGTCCACATTTAAAAAAGTATCCCATTTGGCTGCTTTGAGTTCTCTTAAATATGCATTACGTGCATTAATATTTTGAATCCAATAACTTAAAAGGAATTCTGAAATTTGCTTATAGTGTCCTGCCAAACGCTTATCGTGAATATCGAGCTGGACGGGTTTAGACCAGTCTTGTGCTTGGTCATAAAGCTGATTCATTTTTTCAGTCATGACGACATCAAACATTTGACTACTGTCTTTGGCTTGCTGCTGTTTGATATGCTGATAGGTGAAAAAAATAATGCTTGTGATAACAATCAGACTTGCAATCGCAATCAAAACTCGGCGCATACACACCTCCTATTTCCCTTCTTATAGTTTTGCTCTTTATAGTTATAAAATAGAGCTTATTCTTCTTTATATGCCATTTATTTCACAATACGCAACACTGTATTCGCTACCCAAAGCTTTCAATCCTTGTGCATCATCCCTATTATGATGGGTAATTAAAATTTATGAGATTCTCCCATGCGTGTTGATGTCTGGTCTGATGTAGTTTACCCTTTCTGTTATATCGGCAAAAAACGCCTTGAACATGTAGCTGCGGAAGCAGGTATTGATCTTGAAATTCACTGGCATAGTTTTGAATTAGATCCTGATGCGCCAGCTAAACATGACACTTCAAATACTGAACGTCTAGCTAAAAAATATGGCCGTACCTATGAAGAGATGGAAGAAATGGAGCGCAATATTGCGGCCATGGCTGCTTCTGAAGGTATTGATTTCCAATGGCAAAAGGCGAACTCAGGCAATAGTTTCAATGCACACCGTATTATTCACCTTGCGCAAAGCAAAGGTTTAGGTAATGAAGCTAAAGAAGCTTTTTTCCATGCTTATATGACCGAAGGTCTCGCAATTGGCGAACGTGAAGTTGTAGAAGAAATTGCATCTCGTATTGGTTTAGACAATGCTGAAGTTGAATACGTACTAGATACCAACGAACTATCTGACTTTGTCCGCCATGATGAAAAAATTGCACGTGAGCAGCTTAATGTAACTGGCGTGCCATTTTTTGTATTCGACCAAAGAATCGCTCTTGCTGGCGCTCAACCACGTGAAGTCTTTTTACAAGTTTTGGAAAAAGCACAAATCAAAGCAAATACTGAAGAAGTCGAGCAAGATGATGCAGCTGTTTGTACTGATGAATCATGTGATATTCCACAGAAATAGATCAACACAATTAAAATGTGATCAAATCGTATGTTTTATCACCATTTTAGCAATAGAGCGTTCTAAAAAAAGAACTATCTAATTGCTAAAAATCAGTTTATTATTGCCGCTTAGAATATTCGCGCTGTAATGTTCTGTTTTTTATGTGTTTAATGATCGGAATTTAAAGTTTCCTTGATCTATCATCCCCCTTCACTGGGGGATTTTTTTTGGCTAAAAATAACCGCTACTAGCTTAAACTTTTTCATTTATTTCAAATATGTAAAAAAAGTTAAATTTACTTAACTTTTGTGTCTCCCTCTTGATTTTATTAGAAAAATCAACAAAAGTGGAAACAACAACAAAACATAAAGATAGATATGAAAACATTTCATGTAATGCCATACCGGCAGCTTTTTGCACTTTTAACTATTGGATTTGGTTCAGTATGCATCGCTCATGCAGAGACTGCCTCTTCTTCTACAAACCAACAAGTAGGAAGTACATCATCTGGAGTACAAACCGAAGTTAACTCAGATGAAAATCTGTTAGATCAAATTCCGCGCTGGGTGGACGCGACTCCAACCATTTTTCCAGAGCAGTCTAATCAACCTATTGTTCCACCTACCGAACAAACAGAAGATCAAACCTGGGTTGACCGTAAGCAAAAGAAAATTCGTAATTGGGCCGATCGTACTTCTGAAAAAATTGATAATTGGTTTGGTGAAGTTGATCCACAAAAACCAGCTAGTGCAACTATTCGGGTAATGGTGGATAACTATTGGAATGAATACGACAACTTTGAAATTAAGCCCAGAATTCGCGGTAAAATTAAGCTCCCTACGCTAGAAAAACGTTTAAGCGTGGTATTTGGTGATGATTCTTTAGATGATGAATTTAATAACAGTCCAGCCAATATTAATCAGAATCCGAATCAAGATCCAAATAAAAAATTAGATGGCAAACGAACTCGAGATGACAACAGCTCAATTGCCTTACGTTGGTCAAATTTTTCTAAAAAACTGCCTTTCGAAACCGATGCCGACTTAGGTATTCGTTCTGGGGACGATATTTATGTTCGTTTAAAAGCATCGAGAGATTGGCAACTTCGTAATGATTTTAAGTTTTATGCTGAACAAATTTATCGTTACGGCATAGACAGCGAAAACTACTTACGTACTAATCTTGAACTTACCCATGCTAGACCGAATCAACCGATTTTATCCAATCAGTTCAGCCTAACCTATGCCGATGATCAAGATGACGATCTAGCTTGGGAAAACCGAACATTCCGCGAGCACAGTTTCTTTGCAAACAACCGTTTTAACTATGGTATTTATACTAGCGGTTATTACAACGACAATGACTTACGTTTAAACAGTTGGGGACCCTTTGTTTCATGGCGCCAACCCGTTTTACGTGAATGGTTCTTTGTACAAGGCGATGTAAATTACTTTAATGACCACCGCGAAGACCGTAATCATTTTGTCAGCACCTTCTTACGTTTAGAAGCACTTTTCTAAGCTAGCAAACATCACCTTGGACCTCATCCAAGGTGATAAATAACAAAATACTTTTAAATAAAATTTTAAGCTTAGCCTTCTAAAGTACTGTTCTAATTTTTGTTTTTGATTCCTTATCTTTAAAAATGAATCAATTTTCTTCTCCACTTCAAAATAAATCGACAGTCTTCATTTGTATTTATAGTTTAGGTGTATTAGCTTTACTTCCACATACTCATTTTTTTTATAACTCTTTAAAACACCAACGGTCACGGCGTTATCCCTATTCTTCTACGAGTTTCGCTAAAGTAAAAAGACAATCACTTTCACGCTCACCTTGTGAAGTAGAAGCAAACAATACTTTATCTGATGCTGGTTTAATTCAAGAGCTTATGGCTGTATTTGGAAATGATACGTTATGGAAACGTGCGACTCAACCTGAACAAACGTATAAAGCTTTGGGTAAAAGAAAGAAGAAGAATTCATCAACTCAGGTTTTAGTCACAAATCCACTGAGTGCGAGCTGGGCCACCATTTCAACATGGATGCCTTTTGAAAATGACCTCGATTTAGGCTCAAATTCAGATAGTGATATCTACGTACAATTTTTAGCAAAGAAGAAATGGAATTTGAGACATAACATTAGAATTGATACAGAACAGATCTTTCGTTACGGCTCTACCAGCCGAAACTACACTGAAACCACGCTAAACCTAACGCAAAAAATGCAAGATAACACATTATTTTCTAATAAATTTAATGTGAACAAGAGCGAAAATGAAGATTACAACTGGGGCAATTGGACTTTTCAACAATTTGAGTTTGTGAAAGATAATAGCCTGACTTACGGTATT
The DNA here is from genome assembly GCF_027855145.1 of Acinetobacter sp. AOR18_HL. NCBI lineage: Bacteria > Pseudomonadati > Pseudomonadota > Gammaproteobacteria > Moraxellales > Moraxellaceae > Acinetobacter > Acinetobacter sp. AOR18_HL. The sequence continues at coordinate 21,340 of NZ_JAKTIG010000005.1, read as the reverse complement.
TATAGCGGTGGCGTATATACTAAAAATGATATTCGACTAAATAGCTGGGGTCCTTATATTTCATGGCGCCAACCGATATGGAGAGATTGGATTTTTATGCAAAATGATCTTAATTTTTTTAACCATATTGATGATGATCCGAAACACCAACTCAGCGTTCAAATAAATCTAGAAGCTAATTTTTAATCATAAATTCCCAAATTGTGGATAACTCTTTCTTTATCCACAAAAAAAAGCCCCTGACAGTTCAGAGGCTTTTTTATATCAAAAAATTATTTCAACAATAAGCTATTAATACGTTTCACATAAGCTGCTGGGTCTTCTGGTAAACCACCTTCTGCAATCACAGCCTGATCAAAAATCACGTTTGCCAAATCATCAAACTGTTCTGAACCTTCAAGTTTTTTCACCAAAGGATGCTCAGGGTTAATTTCTAAAATTGGCTTGATTTCAGGTACAGCTTGCCCCGCTTGTTTAAGCATACGAATAAGTTGAGGAGACAACTCACCCTCACTTGTTACTAAACATGCAGGAGAATCTACCAAACGAGTTGTTACACGTACTTCTTTAGTTTTAGCCTTCAACGAATCACTTAATTTCTCAACCACAGGCTTAAACTGTTCAGCCGCTTGCTCAAGTGCCTTTTTCTCTTCGGCATCTTGCAAATCACCTAAATCAACCGCGCCTTTAGATACATTCTTTAATGGCGTATCGTCAAACTCTTGGACAAAATTCATTGCCCATTCGTCAACACGCTCTGCCATTAATAACACTTCAATACCTTTTTTCTTAAACAACTCAAGCTGCGGCGAGTTTTTCGCTGCTGCTAGACTGTCAGCAGTCACATAATAGATGGCTTTTTGGCCCTCTTTCATACGTGCCTTATAATCAGCAAAAGAAGTCGTTACTTCATCATTTGTTGAAGTCGCATAACGTAATAATTTTAAAATACGTTCACGGTTACCAAAGTCTTCGCCCAAGCCTTCTTTAAGTACTGAACCAAATTCACTGTAGAAAGTCTTGAATTTTTCTTGGTCTTTTTCATCTTCCGATTTAGCCAAACCATCAAGTACAGTTAATACACGGCGTGCATTACCTTCACGAATCGTTTTGACATCACGGCTTTCTTGCAACAACTCACGGCTAACATTAAGCGGCAAATCAGCACTGTCCACTACACCTTGAACAAAGCGTAAATAGTTCGGAATTAAATTATCCGCATCATCCATAATAAAGACGCGTTTTACATATAGTTTAATTCCCGCTTTTGCTTCACGAGTAAAAATGTCATGTGGAGCTTTACTTGGAATATAGAGTAATTGGGTATATTCCGTACTACCTTCAACACGGTTATGTGCCCAAGCCAGTGGTGCTTCAAAGTCATGAGTTAAGTTTTTATAGAACTCAATATATTGCTCTTCAGTCACTTCACTTTTATTACGTGTCCATAAAGCACTTGCCGAGTTAATCGCTTCCCACTCGTCAGTTTTAACCATTTGGCCGCCTTTAGGCTCTTCACCTTCCGCAACCTCTTCTTCTTGCCAAACTTCTTTTTGCATTTCAATTGGCAAGCTAATGTGGTCAGAGTATTTATTAACAATCTGCTTAACTTTATAAGATTCTAAATAATCAAGCGCATCATCACGTAAGTGAAGAATAATGTCGGTACCACGGGAAGTTTTATCAATTTGCTGAACTTCAAACTCACCTGTACCGCCACTAATCCAGCGCACCCCTTCAGATGCATCTAGACCCGCACGGCGTGATTCAACCGTAATCTTGTCTGCAACAATAAAACCTGAATAAAAACCAACACCAAATTGACCAATCAATTGAGCATCTGCTTTTTGATCACCAGTCAATTTTGACATGAAATCTTTAGTGCCTGACTTAGCAATTGTACCTAAGTTATCAATTGCTTCTTGTTGGCTTAAACCAATACCGTTATCAGAAATCGTTAAGGTTTTATCTTCTTTATTTAAGCTGATTCGTACATGTAAGTCTGGATCATTTTCATAATATTCAGGATGATTAATTCCTTCAAAACGTAACTTATCACATGCATCTGATGCATTAGAGATAAGCTCACGTAAGAAAATCTCAGGGTTAGAATAGAGAGAATGCGTCACTAAATGTAAAAGCTGGGCAACTTCTGCTTGGAAACTATAATTTTGTGATGCTTGTTCACTCATAAATCACTCCTTAAATTTTGAAGCTGTTTGTTCTCGAATGCTTTATGAATGGAGTACTTCTAGAATTTTTCAATCCTGAATATTAAAAATTTTTACTCTAATTAAAATGGGCCGTGGCTTAACACCCTATCTTGCAATATCGTATCTAACTGCTTTTGACGTTGTTGGTAAGCTTTGCTAATACAACTTACATTGGCAGCACAAGCATTTCTTTTTTTCAGCCATTGCTGCTGGGTATCTTTCTGGTTATCTCGCCCACCCATAGGTAAAGCATGCAGAACGATTTGATATGTCGTTGCCATTTTTACATCTGCATCATTTAAAGAACGGTTCTTACAAATACTTTTTTCCGTTTTCGTTTTTGCAGCATCGCACGAAAAACTTGCAGCTTGTAAATTTTGAGTAAAAGCAATACCGCTCAAAAGTGCTAAACAAATCGCTAATTTGTTATTCATGTTTTTATTCCCATGCTTGTAATGAATAGAAATTAGTTTAGAAAAAAACTTGCAGAAAATATGTGTAAAACTGTCTGTTTTATGCTTTTTTTAGTGCATATAAAATCCATAAAAAAACCTCACATAAAATATATGTGAGGTGCCTGAGTCTAGGTTTATTATTATATTTTTCTATTTATTATTATGCTTAAAATTTATAGCTATAACCCAAAGTATAAACAAAAGGATTAATATCTAGATCAAACTTGTAGTTAGCAATTGATGGATCAATTGTTACTTCCGGACTAATATCAGCATAACGTACATCTACAAATACACCCCAGTTTTTAGCATCAGCAGGTTGGAAATTAAAACCAACTTGACCTGCCAAACCAAAATCTTCTTTAACCTTTACCGCTGCACCTTCTTCATCCCAAGGAATAAATGCTGTAGCACCAATACCAATATACGGTGTGAAACGTGTAGAGTTTTTAAAATGATATTTTGCAGTAATTGTTGGTGGTAATTGTTTTATACGTGCTGCATTTTTACCATCTAGCAATACATCATGATTAATAGGCGTTGCTAATAATAATTCTGCCGAAAATGGAGACTGACCAAAAAAGTATTCTACCGATGGTGTAAATGCATATTCATGATCTGCTTTTACCACGCCTAAAGGTGTTGTTGTATCTTCAGATGGAGCAATAACACTACCACCAAATTTCACTTGCCAGTTACCAGCAAAAGTAAAAGAAGACATCCCCATTAATGCAATAACCAAAGCTTTTTTGAACACTTTAATATCTCCAACCTTATTTATATTTATAATAAACATTTATTTTAAAACCATGCAATACTCATTATAAAATTATTTTATAGTTTATTTTTAAACTACTGTTTTAAATAAAATTATATATTATCCAACTATTTTAATAGGTTTTTATCCCAACCTCATTAATCAAGATTATTTTATATTACCAACTATTTTAATATACTTTCAAATTCCGAGTATTTTAATATAATTTATTTTAAATACATGTTTTATTTAGACAATAAAAAACCTTCTTAATTTAAATCTAAAGATCATGATTAAGAAGGTTTATACTTTAATATTTTATAAAAACTTTATAAAACCATTGCAGCAATCCAGCCAAAAATTAATAGCGGAATATTAAAGTGAATAAAGGTAGGTACGACTGTATCCCAAATATGATCGTGTTGCCCATCTACGCCTAAACCAGCTGTTGGCCCTAAGGTTGAATCAGAGGCTGGTGAGCCAGCATCACCTAATGCTGCTGCTGTACCAATAAGTGCAATCGTTGCTAATGGTGAGAAACCAAACTGCACGCATAAAGGCACGTAAATAACAGCTAATACAGGAACACTTGAGAAAGATGAACCAATACCAATTGTCACAAATAAGCCAATACAAAGCATTAGGAAAGCAGCAAGCGCGCGGTTATCTCCAATAATCTCGACTACACCATTTACTAGCTGATTAATATCACCAGTATGAGTCATTACTGAGGCGAAACCGGCAGCAGAAATCATGATGAAGCCCACTAAAGCCATCATTCGCATGCCTTGTACAAAGACATCATCTGCATCTTGCCATTTAAAAATTCCGGCGGTAGATAGAACAGCAAAACCGACTAAACCACCCAAAATCATCGAACCTGAATATAGCTGCGCAGCAAGCGTCAAGCCAATTGCGAGCAATGCCATCAAGATCGTTTTCTTTGCAATAACTGGTGCTTGCTCTGCTTCATGCTTTAACTCTTCAGCATCTGCTTTTAAGTCAGCTGTTTCATCCTGGGTTGTTGCGCGAAGAGGTTTATCTAGATCAATCGTGGTCACAGGTGTAATCGCACGATCAGCATAAATTCTTGGTTTACGGTAGCTAATAAATACAGCAACCAAGGTGCCTAACACCATACCTAAAACAGGAATGGCCATGCCAATTGGCATCATTGCCCGATCAACATGTAAGCCGTACGCTGCCCCAATTTTGTTGATATTTCCCATCAGAATCTGTTCAAGGAAAATTGCACCAAATCCAACCGGAAGAAAAATATAAGTACCAACCAAACCTAGCGTAAGTACACAGGCTGCGGCGCGGCGGTCTAATTTTAAATGGTTCATTACCCGTAACAGTGGCGGAACCAGTACAGGAATAAAGGCAATATGAACTGGAATAAGGTTTTGAGAGAAAATAGCAGAAATTAATAAAATACCTAAGAGGAGATACTTCACTTTAGTCTGACGGCTTTTCCCGGCTTCCATTCCCAATAAACCAATCAGCTTATGGGCAAGTAAATCAGGTAAACCAGATTTTGATAGCGCCAGAGCAAATGCCCCTAACACTGCATAGGCAAGTGCAACTTCAGCACCATCGCCAAGACCAGCGTTAAAAGCTTCAACGGTTTGAGAAAGGCTTAAACCTGCTACGAGGCCACCCACAATGGCAGAAACCACTAAAGTCAGTACGACAGAAACGCGCGCCAGTGATAATAAGAACATCACTGCAATCGCAATAACGACAGCATTCATGAATAAGTTCAGAGCAAAACAAAAGGCGATATTCTAGCAGATTCATATCTATGAAGCCGAAAATATCGCCGAATTAACAGTTTTATGCAGTTATTTCACTGTTACGCTTGAGCTTTAATAAACTCACGAATATGAGTTGCTATTTTCTCTGGCTCACTCAGAATGGCCCAGTGATTTGCATTAAGCTCTACATATTCAAATTTTTCAACCCACTTTGGCATGGCCTCAGTAATGTATTCTGGGCTTACAAAAGTATCATATTTTAAAATAACAGCTTTTACTGGGCACTGCGCATAACGTTGACGTGGGTCAGTTAAGCGGGGAATAAAATTGGCACGATATAAATTAATGCCATATTTACCATCAGCATTAATATTATTATTTAAAGGTAAATTACTTTTCCTTTCTAGCTGAGTAAGAACTTTACCCCATTTTTCTGGGCTAAATAGAGACCATACTATGGGTGCTAATAACGGAAGATGGAATGCCCCGATATACCAAGATTTGGTTAATATTTTTAAGATTTGAGCTGGTGAAGATTTAAATTTATCACGTAAAAATAAAGCGGCATGATCAAGACATGGTCCAGAAATAGTGGTGTATGATAATAAACGACCTTTGAACTTAGGCTCGGTGACCGACTCCCAAGACTGAATTGATCCCCAATCATGTGCAGCCATATGGAATTGACGATTTGGTAATAACTCATCAACAACTTCTTGGAGATCTAGAGATAAACGCTCTAAACGATAATCACGTATACGTTTTGGTATAGATGACAAACCAGCTCCACGCACATCGTAAGTAACAATATAGAAGTCATTGATCAAATGCTCAATGATTGATTCCCATACTTCTTGATTGTCTGGATAGCCATGTACTAAAACTAAGGGAGTATTTTTTTCGTCACCCCATGTTTTAGCACAAAGCGTTTGTTGATCACTTGTTGTTACTGTATGAACTTTTGGCTGCATAATCATTTCCTATCTTGTTTTTCAATCGATCATGTCGTTAGTCGGATAGAGCATTGCCATCAATATAAAAAAGATGATACTTATCTAGTATGAATACTGTTGCAATAAAAAAAATTGACTATTATGGCTATTTTAAGAAGACTTCAGAACAATCCTACGATTTCAAAATTTCTATTTAATCACTATCCCCCTTATCGTGGTGCAGGGATTTATATTGAAATCATGAATTTAGAACTTTGCCATGTGCGTGTAAAAATGCCGCTGACTTGGAAAAACCAAAATTTAGTTGGTACACATTTTGGTGGAAGCCTTTATTCAATGGTTGACCCATTTTATATGATGATTCTTATGCATCATCTCGGATCAAAATATATTGTTTGGGACAAAGCTGCCGAAATCAATTTTCTTTCTCCAGGACGCAGTACTGTACATGCAGATATTCGAGTTGATTTAGCTGAAATAGAACAAATTCGTGAACTTGCCGAGAACTATGAACCTGTTTTAAGAACATATCATCTAAACATTTTTGATGAATCTGGGGTAAGAATTGCAGAGGTTCAAAAAACGCTTTATATCAGACGTAAAAAAGCGAAACCTTTTCCTCAATAAAAAATAAGCGCTAAAAGCGCTTATTTTTTTATTTGTTAATTTTTTATCTTTTCTCTTCAATCGCAGCACCAGCACCACCACCGATCGCACCGCCAATTGCAGCACCAGAGTCACCACCAATCAGTGCTTTACCTACGACTGAACCGATACCAGCACCAATCGCACTCTTAGTCGTTGTCTGTTTACTGCCGCCTTGGGTATTAGAGCCTACGCCTGCACCTACCGCTGCGCCTAAGCCTGCACCAATACCTCCACCTACATGGTTACCTAAACCACCACCAAGTGCTCCACCTGCTGCTGCTGCACCAATACGTTGGTCAGATGGGCTCATATTTTGGCAGCCTGTGAACATAAGTGTAGACAACATTAAAGCAGAAACTAATCCAATTGTTTTTTTCATGACCGTTCTCACAATGATCTGTTCTAGAGAAAAGAATAATCCCCTTTTATGAGGAATTTGATCAGATTGTGTTATCCGTCTGTCCTAATCGATTGATATTTTGTAAAGCTCTGCCTTTTATATTTATTAAGCAAAATTTTAATTATAAAAAAGAAGTCTTTAATCACATAAAGACTTCTATAGTTTAACAATTATTAAGGATACTTTTAATACTTCCCTTTCTTCTCTTCATAGGCTGCACCGGCACTACCACCCAATGCTCCACCTGTAGCAGCACCAGCATCGCCACCAATAATTGCTCCACCTAATACAGCGCCGACACCAGCACCAATTGCACTATTACGTACAGTTTTACTGCTAGACCCTTTTGCATTAGCCGCAACACCTGCACCGAGTGCCGCTCCTAGACCTGCACCTATATTACCGCCCACGTGTTTTCCTACTGCACCACCTGCACCACCACCAATAGCAGCTGAACCAATACGTTGACTTTCTGGGCTTGCATTCTGACAACCAACAAACAAAGTTGTAGACATCAGGCCAACACTAACAATCATCATCATTTTTTTCATTAGATTTACTCCAGTCTTCATAAGCAGGTAGCCTAATGTGTTTTTGTGGAGTCTTTATCCCGCTTAAGTAATAAAATAATGGCTCTTTAATATGTTTATGTAATTACAATTTAAAATTGTTATAAATAAATGTATATAAAAAAGGCACCCTAAGGTGCCTTTTTTAGTGCCAGTCTAAACTTAGAATTGTTCAGAGTTTAATGCTTGGCTAAATGCTTGGTCTACTTCGCTGAAGTCATTATGAAGCTCATGCTCTGCAGCTTCTGCTTCTTGACGACGACGCTCTAAGTGATATGCAAGACCAGTACCTGCTGGAATCAAACGACCTACTACAACGTTTTCTTTCAAGCCACGTAAATCATCTTCTTTACCTGTTACAGCCGCTTCAGTTAACACACGAGTTGTTTCCTGGAACGATGCAGCAGAGATGAACGAGTCAGTAGAAAGCGATGCTTTCGTAATACCCATCAATTGACGTTCAAACTTCGCAGGGAACTTGTTCTGAGCCAAGACAGCTTGGTTCTCTTGAACAACGCGGATGTAATCCACTTGCTCGCCTTTAATGAAGCTTGTATCACCGCCATCAGTGATATCAACTTTACGCAACATTTGACGTACGATAACTTCAATGTGCTTATCGTTGATTTTTACACCTTGGAGACGGTAAACGTCTTGAACTTCGTTCACGATGTAGTTAGTTAATGCAACTTCACCTTTCAAACGCAAGATGTCATGTGGGTTTTGTGGACCATCAGAAATAGTCTCACCACGGTTCACATGCTCGCCCTCGAATACGTTGATTTGACGCCATTTTGGAATCAATTCTTCGTAAATCTCAGAACCATCATCAGGAGTAATTACCAAACGGTTTTTACCCTTAGTCTCTTTACCGAAGCTTACAACACCTGATACTTCAGCAAGAATTGCATGCTCTTTTGGCTTACGCGCTTCGAACAAGTCAGCTACACGCGGAAGACCACCGGTAATATCACGAGTACGTGATGTTTCTTGTGGTACACGACCAATAACGTCACCCACACCGATCGTTTCGCCGTCACGGACAGTTACGATTGTATTTTGTGGCAAGAAGTAGAACTGTTCGCCGCCATCTGTTGTATCCAACACGATTGCAGGACGTAAATCCTTACCAGAAGCAGGACGAGCTGTTACAGGCAAGATTTCAACAGTAGTCATACCAGTTGCATCATCAGTTTTCGATGTTGCAGTTACGCCATCAGCGATTTGGCTGAAGCGCGCTTTACCAGCAACTTCTGTTACTAATGGATGTGTATGCGGATCCCAAGTCGCTACGATACCGCCAGCTTCTACAGCTTCACCATCTTTCAACAAGATGCTTGCACCGTACGGAAGTTTATAACGCTCGCGCTCACGACCTAAATCATCGGCAATACCAATTTCACCTGAACGTGAAACTGAAACCAAGTGGCCTTTTGCATGTTGTACAGTTTTCACGTTATGGAAACGTACAGTACCTTTGTTACGTACTTGAACACTGTTCGCAGCAGAAGTTCGGCTCGCAGCACCACCAACGTGGAACGTACGCATCGTTAACTGTGTACCCGGCTCACCGATTGACTGTGCAGCCATTACACCGACTGACTCACCTGGGTTCACCAAGTGACCACGTGCGAGGTCACGACCATAACAACGGGCACAAACACCGAATGTTGATTCACATGCGATTACTGAGCGTACTTTAACTTCATCGACACCAGCTTCTTCAAGCTGAGCTGCGATTTTCTCGTCAATTAACGTACCGCGAGGTAATACAACTTCATCATCAGATGCACGACGTACGTCTTCAGCAGTTACACGACCCAATACGCGGTCACGTAATGGCTCGATGACATCACCACCCTGAATGAATGGAGTCATTACTAAACCACCCGCTGTACCACAGTCAGGTTCAGTAATTACCAAGTCTTGCGCTACGTCTACAAGACGACGAGTCAAATAACCAGAGTTCGCAGTTTTCAATGCTGTATCGGCCAAACCTTTACGCGCACCGTGTGTTGAAATAAAGTACTGAAGTACTGTTAAACCTTCACGGAAGTTCGCTTTAATCGGAGTCTCAATAATCGAGCCATCCGGTTTTGCCATCAAACCACGCATACCAGCAAGCTGACGAATCTGCGCCGCACTACCACGGGCACCCGAGTCAGACATCATATAGATGCTGTTGAATGATTTTTGTTTCTCGTCTTCACCTTGTTTGTTTTTAACAAGTGTATAAGACAAGTTATCCATCATTGCTTTAGCAACTTGGTCGTTTGTACGCGCCCAGATATCGACAACTTTGTTATAACGCTCACCAGCAGTTACGAAACCTTGTTCGAACTGTTGTTCGATTTCACGAACTTCTGTTTCTGCTTTATCAATAATTGTGTGCTTAGTAGGTGGAATGAGCATGTCTTCCATACCTACAGATACACCTGAACGAGTCGCTTGACGGAAGCCCAAGTACATTAATTGATCAGCAAAGATAACTGTATCTTTCAAACCAAGTTTACGGTAGCAAGAGTTGATCAATTTAGAGATGTTCTTTTTAGTCATCTCAAGGTTGATCATGTCAAAGCTCAAGCCTTGTGGAACAATTTCCCAAAGCAAACAACGACCAGGTGTTGTATCAACAATAATAGTTTGGTGTTCACGTTCACCATTTTCATTGATAACAGTTTGGTGTACACGTACTTTAACACGCGCATGGATCGCAACCTGACCAGTAGCAAGTGCACGGTTTACTTCATGAGTATCCGCGAACACCATGCCTTCACCTTTGGCATTTACAGCATCACGTGTGATGTAGTAAAGACCCAAGACAACGTCCTGAGAAGGAACGATGATTGGCTCACCGTTTGCTGGTGACAAGATGTTGTTTGTTGACATCATCAATGCACGAGCTTCTAACTGTGCTTCAAGTGTCAATGGAACGTGTACCGCCATTTGGTCACCATCGAAGTCGGCGTTAAACGCAGCACAAACGAGTGGGTGAAGACGGATTGCCTTACCTTCAATAAGAATAGGTTCAAATGCTTGAAGACCTAAACGGTGAAGTGTTGGCGCACGGTTCAACATTACTGGGTGTTGACGAATTACAGAAGCAAGAACGTCCCAAACTTCCGGAGTTTCACGCTCAACCATTTTCTTCGCAGCTTTAATGGTTGTTGCCTGACCTGAAGCTTGTAATTTCGCGAAAATGAATGGCTTGAATAATTCAAGTGCCATTTTCTTCGGAAGACCACATTGGTGAAGACGTAAAGTAGGACCTACAGTAATTACCGAACGACCAGAATAGTCAACACGCTTACCTAATAAGTTCTGACGGAAACGACCTTGTTTACCTTTGATCATATCTGCCAAAGATTTTAATGGACGTTTGTTAGAACCAGTAATTGCACGACCACGACGACCGTTATCAAGCAATGCATCTACAGATTCTTGTAACATACGTTTTTCGTTACGTACGATGATATCTGGAGCAGCAAGGTCAAGAAGACGCTTCAAACGGTTGTTACGGTTAATGACACGACGGTATAAATCGTTCAAGTCAGAAGTCGCGAAACGACCACCTTCAAGTGGAACTAATGGACGTAAATCAGGTGGAAGTACCGGAAGTACATTCATCACCATCCATTCTGGCTTGTTGTTTGAATCTTTGAATGCTTCCATCAATTTCAAGCGCTTAGACGCTTTTTTCAACTTCGTTTCAGAAGTTGTTTGAGGAATTTCTTCACGTAAACGTGCGATTTCAGCTTCAAGATCGATATCTTTCAACAAGTCCTGAACCGCTTCTGCACCCATTTTCGCAGTGAATTCATCACCGTGTTCTTCAAGTGCATTGAAGTATTCTTCGTCTGTTAAAAGTTGATACTTTTCAAACGGAGTCATACCTGGGTCAGTTACAACGTATGATTCGAAATACAATACACGTTCGATATCACGAAGTGTCATATCTAATAATAAACCGATACGGCTCGGTAACGATTTTAAGAACCAGATATGTGCAACTGGAGAAGCAAGTTCAATGTGACCCATACGTTCACGACGAACTTTCGCTGTAGTTACTTCAACGCCACATTTTTCACAAATGACGCCTTTGTATTTCATACGCTTGTATTTACCACACAAGCATTCGTAATCTTTTACTGGACCAAAAATTTTGGCACAAAACAAACCGTCACGTTCAGGTTTAAAAGTACGGTAGTTAATTGTCTCAGGTTTTTTAACTTCACCATGAGACCATGACTTAATCATTTCTGGTGACGCAAGACCAATACGGATACGGTCAAACTCAATTGGTGCATGACCATCTGAGTCCGTTTTCTTACGCATGATATCGAGCAAGTCTTTCAATTTTTTTCTCCGTGTGTCGGGAAGCAACGCTTACCCGACTGGGTCACAAATATTGTTTTTACCTAAAAAATCGTGAGTCTTACGACTTAATCACCATTTTTCAGTTCAATGTTGATACCTAAAGAACGGATCTCTTTGGTCAATACGTTGAACGATTCAGGCATACCCGGATCCATATAATGGTTACCATCTACAATATTCTTATAGATGCGTGTACGACCTTCAACGTCATCCGACTTAACAGTTAACATCTCTTGGAGAGTATATGCTGCGCCGTAAGCTTCGAGTGCCCAGACCTCCATCTCACCGAAACGCTGACCACCGAATTGTGCTTTACCACCAAGCGGTTGCTGTGTAACAAGAGAGTAAGAACCAGTTGAACGCGCATGCATCTTGTCATCAACCAAGTGGTTCAATTTGAGCATGTACATGTAACCCACAGTTACAGGACGATCAAACTGTTCACCAGTACGGCCATCAAACAATACTGTTTGACCTGTACGAGAGATACCAGCTAACTCAAGCAAGTCTTTAATTTGGCTTTCTTCAGCACCATCGAATACAGGAGTAGCCAAAGGTACACCAGCACGTAAGTTGCCTGAAAGTGCCAAGACTTCAGCATCAGTTAAGCTATCAAGATCTTCTTGCTCACCACCGACTTTGTTATAAATCTTGTCTAAGAATTCACGCAGTTCTAAAACTGTACGCTGTTCTTTCAACATTTTCTCGATTTTATCACCAAGCCCTTTAGCCGCCATACCTAAGTGAGTCTCAAGAATCTGACCCACGTTCATACGAGATGGTACGCCCAACGGGTTCAATACGATATCTACTGGTACACCGTTAGCATCGTGTGGCATGTCTTCAACAGGTAAGATGTTAGATACAACACCCTTGTTACCGTGACGACCAGCCATCTTATCACCAGGCTGAATACGACGTTTAACAGCTAAGTAAACTTTAACAACTTTCAATACGCCAGTTGTTAATTCATCACCTGTTGCAAGCTTACGTTTCTTCTCAGCGAATTTCTCATCAATTTCTGCGCTCTTTTCTTTTAAGAACACTTGAATTTGAGTTAAACGCTCAGCGATTGCTTCATCTGCCGGTTGAATTTCAAGTAAATCAACAAGCTCTAAACCAGATAACACTTCTTCAACGAGTTTGTCACCACGTTTAGTTGAACCACCGCCATTAGACTCTTGGCCTTTAAGCAAACGAATTACACGCTCACGAGCTGCTTCTTCAAAGATCTTGTATTCTTCTTTCAAGTCTTTACGGTAAGCATCAAGTTGTGCTTTTTCGATCGCCAATGCACGGTCATCTTTCTCTAAGCCATCACGAGTGAAGACTTGAACATCGATAACTGTACCTTTTGTACCAGATGGAACACGTAAAGATGAATCTTTAACGTCAGCTGCTTTCTCACCAAAGATTGCACGAAGCAATTTTTCTTCAGGAGTTAACTGAGTTTCACCTTTAGGCGTTACTTTACCAACAAGGATGTCACCTGCTGTAACTTCAGCACCGATATAAACGATACCTGATTCATCAAGTTTAGAAAGTGCAGCTTCACCAACGTTAGGAATATCGGCAGTAATTTCTTCTGCACCTAACTTAGTATCACGCGCTACACAAGATAATTCTTGAATATGAATAGAAGTTAAACGATCTTCTTGAAGTACGCGCTCAGATAATAAGATCGAGTCTTCATAGTTGTAACCATTCCAAGTCATGAACGCAACGCGCATGTTTTGACCAAGCGCAAGCTCACCCATATCTGTAGACGGACCGTCTGCCAAGATATCACCGCGAGCAACTTTGTCGCCCAAATTCACGATAATATTTTGGTTGATACAAGTGTTCTGGTTAGAACGCGTATATTTAATGAGGTTGTAGATATCTACACCCGCCTCACCAGCGATCATTTCATCTTCGTTTACACGAATAACGATACGAGAAGCATCTACGTATTCAATTGCACCACCACGGTTTGCGATCACACACACACCTGAGTCACGTGCAACGTTCGCTTCCATACCTGTACCTACAAGCGGTTTATCCGCACGTAGAGTAGGAACTGCCTGACGTTGCATGTTTGAACCCATAAGCGCACGGTTCGCATCATCGTGTTCAAGGAATGGAATAAGTGATGCAGCAACAGATACGACCTGCTGAGCAGAAACGTCCATATGCGTCACTTTTTCTGGTGGCATACGTACGAATTCACCTTGATGACGAACAGAAACAAACTCTTCTGTTAAGTTGCCATCTTTATCTACTGCAGAATCGGCCTGTGCAATAACAGTACCTACTTCTTCAATCGCAGAAAGGTATTCAACTGCATCGGTTACTCGACCATCTACCACTTTACGGTAAGGTGTTTCCAAGAAACCAAAGTCATTTGCTTTTGCATATACTGAAAGCGAGTTGATCAAACCAATGTTTGGACCTTCCGGCGTTTCAATTGGACATACACGACCATAGTGAGTTTGATGTACGTCACGTACTTCAAAGCCCGCACGTTCACGTGTTAAACCACCAGGCCCAAGCGCTGATACACGACGTTTATGAGTAATCTCAGATAATGGGTTGTTTTGGTCCATGAACTGAGATAATTGGCTTGAACCAAAGAATTCTTTGATTGCAGCAGCAACTGGTTTAGCGTTAATTAGATCTTGTGGAGACAAGTTATCTGTTTCTGCTTGGCTTAAACGTTCTTTAACTGCACGTTCAACACGAACCAAACCAACACGGAATTGGTTTTCAGTCATTTCACCAACAGAACGTACACGACGGTTACCCAAGTGATCGATATCGTCGACTTCACCTTTACCGTTACGGATTTCAACTAATGTACGTAATACATCAATGATATCTTCGTGCGATAAAATACCTTCTACTTCACGTGACTTCTGGTCAGTACCAACTTCGTATGGACGGCCCAAACGACGGTTGAACTTCATACGACCTACTGGAGATAAGTCATAACGCTCAGAAGAGAAGAATAAGTTGTTGAATAAGTTTTCAGCAGCTTCTTTTGTTGGCGGCTCGCCTGGACGCATTACTTTATAAATTTCAACTAATGCTTCTTCACGACCAGCCGTTGTATCTGCACGTAAAGTGTCAGCAACAAACGAACCACGGTCAATATCGTTCGTAAACAAGATATTGAACTGTTTAACACCACCTTCTGCCAACTTCACCATAACTTCATGGCTTAACAAAGTATTCGCAGCAATTACTTCACCATCACGTAAAGTAATGTTTTCAGCAGTGATACGCTCATATAAGTATTCATCAGGAACTGAAAGTTTTGTTAAACCAGCAGCTTCCATTTGACGTACATGACGAGCATTAATACGTTTACCTTGCTCAACAATAACTTTACCGTCATTGTCAGCAATATCAAATTGAGCCATTTCCCCACGTAAACGTTCAGGTACTAGGTCAATCTGGTAACTGCCCATATCAAGATACACAGGTACTTTTTCATAGAACAAGTTCAAGATTTGTTCGTTGTTATAACCTAGTGCACGTAACACAACAGTAGCAAGTAATTTACGACGACGGTCAATACGTACGTAAACTAAGTCTTTCGCATCAAATTCGAAGTCTAACCATGAACCACGGTAAGGAATGATACGTGCTGAATACAACACTTTACCACTTGAGTGGGTTTTACCTTTATCGTGATCAAAGAAAACGCCTGGTGAACGATGTAATTGAGATACGATTACACGCTCAGTACCATTAATGACGAATGTACCGTTTTCAGTCATGAGTGGAATTTCACCCATATAGACTTCTTGTTCTCTTACGTCTTTAATTGATTTAGTTTCGCGATCTTTAATAATCAAACGAATTTTAACGCGCATTGGTGCCGCATAAGTCGAACCACGAAGAATACATTCGCGTACATCGAACTCAGGTTTACCAAGGCTATACTCAACAAATTCTAAAGCAGCATTGCCAGAATAACTTTCGATAGGAAAAACTGAACGAAATGCGGCTTGGAGACCGATATCTTCGCGGTTTTTTGGAGTTTTGCCATCTTGCAAGAATGTTCTGTACGAATCGACCTGAATCGATAGTAAGTACGGTGCATCCATTACTTGGGGCAATTTACCAAAATTCTTACGGATCCGTTTCTTTTCGGTATATGAGTATGCCATCTGGAGTCCTCGGAAAGTAAACCAAGCCCGCCTGCAGAACGGGCTCAGAAGGAATTACGCAGGCCGATATGGCCACCACTGTTTACAAATGCTGCAATTTTTAGTGGTATAAAAACGCTTAACAATATTTTTAAAAAAGAAAAATATTGGTAAACATTTGAAATTACTTGTTTTATTTGAATTTTTCTAAAAAACAAACAAAACTAACAAAAATCGAGCCGATTATTGTAACGCAAAAAGGCTGATGACCCAAGAGCCATCAGCCATTTTATGGAGCCGATTTAAAAACCGACTCCTTTTACAATTACTTAAGTGTAACTGTAGCACCAGCTTCTTCAAGTTTCTTCTTAAGTTCTTCGCCTTCTTCTTTAGAAACGCCTTCTTTAAGAACTTGAGGAGCACCTTCAACTAGGTCTTTAGCTTCTTTAAGACCAAGGCCAGTTGCTTCACGAACTGCTTTAATTACAGCTACTTTGTTAGCACCGAAAGAAGTCAACTCAACGTTGAATTCAGATTGTTCTTCAGCAGCAGCAGCAGCGCCACCAGCTGGAGCAGCAACAGCAACAGCTGCAGCTGAAACGTTAAATTTCTCTTCGAAAGCAGAAATTAATTCAACAAGTTCAAGAACAGTTTTTTCAGCAACTGCGTTTAAGATTTCTTCGTTAGTTAAAGCCATGAGAATAACTCCAAATGGATATTGAATGGTGTGTAAAATTGATTAAGCAGCTTCTGACTCGTTTTTCTCTTTGAGCGCTGTAATAAGGCGACCCAATTTCGAAATAGGAGCTTGAAGGACAGAGGCAAGCATAGTAAGAGCTTTCTCTTGGTTCGGAAGGTTTGCAATTACGCTAACGTCAGCACCTTGATAAACTTTGCCGTCAAATGCAGCAGCTTTTAACTCAAATGCTTTGTTAGTTTTAGCAAAATCTTCGAACAAACGTGCAGCTGCACCCATGTCATCTTCAGAAGTTGAAAAACCTAGAATTGTTGGACCAACAAGGTTGTCGTTCAAGATATTGAATTGAGTATCTTGAAGTGCGCGTTTAGCCAAAGTGTTACGTACAATACGTGTAGAAACACCTAACTTACGAGCTTCAACACGAAGTGTTGTTAATTGCTCTACGCTTAAGCCTTGGTAGTCAGCAACAACGGCTGCAAACGCCTTAGAAGCAACTTCACTTACTTCCGCAACGATCTGTTTTTTGTCTTCAATAAGAAGAGCCATTGTAAAACCTCCTAAGGTGATTTATGTACCCAATGGGCACACTCCCAATTCGTAAGCCTTTCGACTTACACGCGGAGGAGGAACAAATCACACCACCGCGTCTACGCAGGCTGGTTTATTAAGAAAAGTGCTATTCGAAAATGACAACTCTTCGCCTGAGGTCTTTGACGCTGATAAATTCTCATTTATCAATTCAAAGTCCGCCTGACGGGTAAGGGATAAAGCTTCGCTCCACCCAACCAAATAGAAAACATTTCTATTTAAGTTCTGTCCCCAATCAGGACTTTAAAATTCTTTACTAAGTCTAAACTTAGTTAGAAACGTTGTTTACATCAACTGTAAGACCAGGACCCATAGTTGAGCTCAAAGTGATCTTTTTGATGTATACACCTTTAGAAGTTGCAGGTTTTAACTTTTTCAAGTCAGCAACTAAGGTTTCAACGTTTTGACGGATAGCAGCAGCATCAAAGCCTAATTGACCGATCGCAGCATGGATAATACCCGCTTTGTCTACACGGTAACGAGCCTGACCAGATTTAGCGTTTTTAACAGCATTCGCTACGTCAGGAGTTACAGTACCAACTTTAGGGTTTGGCATTAAACCACGTGGACCAAGAATTGTACCGAGCTTACCAACAACACGCATAGCGTCAGGAGCAGCGATTACAACATCAAAGTCAAGATTTCCACCTTGGATGCTTTCAGCAAGGTCATCAAAACCTACAACATCAGCACCAGCTTCTTTAGCAGCTTCTGCTTGCGCGCCTTGAGCAAATACAGCTACACGTACAGTTTTACCAGTACCTGCAGGTAATGTAGTTGCGCCACGAACAACTTGGTCAGATTTACGTGGGTCTACACCAAGATTTACAGCTACATCCAAAGATTCTTTGAACTTTGCAGCAGGTAGGCTGTTAAGAACTTGTACTGCTTCTTCCAAAGTGTAAACTTTGTTTGCTTCAACAGCAGCAGCAATGGCTTTTTGACGTTTAGTTAACTTTGCCATGTCTTATAGCTCCACTTCCAAGCCCATAGAACGTGCAGAACCAGCGATGGTACGAACACGTGCGTCTAAATCAGCACCAGTTAAATCCGGTTCTTTAGTAGTCGCAATTTCTTCTAACTGAGCACGAGTCAACTTACCAACTTTAGTTTTGTTTGGTACAGATGAACCCTTTTGAATACCAGCAGCTTTCTTAAGAAGAATAGAAGCTGGAGGAGTTTTCATGATGAATGTGAACGACTTGTCGTTGTACACAGTAATCACTACAGGAATTGGAAGACCTGGTTCAACTTTTTGTGTAGCAGCATTGAATTCTTTACAGAATGCCATGATGTTTACACCACGTTGACCTAATGCAGGACCAATTGGTGGAGATGGATTTGCTTTACCAGCTGGAACTTGCAGCTTGATATAGCCGTCAATCTTCTTAGCCATTTTAAAATACCTCTGGGTACAAACGCCGCTAGGCTCCCCAATCTTTATCTTTACGCAACACTACTGTTACAACAACAATGCCCGATAAAATCGGGCGCTTTTCAACCAATTGAGATTAAATCGTTTTTTCGACTTGGCGAAACTCGAGTTCAACCTGAGTTGGTCGATTAAATACATTAATCGTCAACGTTAAACGGGACTTATCGTATTGAACTTCTTCCACCACACCTTTAAAGTCTGTGAATGGACCGTCAATAACAAGTAATTCTTCACCTGGCTCAAACATCGTTTTAGGACGTGGCGCTTCACCAGTATTACGTACACGCGCAAGAATCGCATCTGCTTCACGTTGAGTGATTGGTGCTGGTTTTTCAGGTGTACCACCGATAAAACCTAGAACCTTTGGACATTCTTTAACAATATGCCAAGTATCATCATTCATTTCCATTTCGACTAACACATAGCCAGGAAAGAATTTACGTTCAGATTTACGTTTCTTACCATCCTTCATTTCTACCACTTCTTCGGTAGGAACAAGGACATCACCAAAGCTATCGGCAACAGCGCTACGCTGGATTCGTTCTGTAAGTGAACGCATCACTTGTTTTTCATAGCCAGAGTAGGCATGAATAATGTACCAACGTTTCATAGCTCTTTTACCCGATAATCAACTTAATTAACCAACCCAAACCATAGTCAAAGCACCATAAAACCAATGATGCAACAACTACAACCAATAGAACCTGCCACGATGTAGTGACTGTTTCTTGTTTTGTTGGCCAAGTTACTCGACGCAATTCGACTCGTGCATCTTTTAGCAAGCGAACGAAGCCTTTACCTTGATGGGTGGCGTATAATAAACCTAAAGCCACAACGATACAAGCAAAAATTGCCCCAACGCGCACCCAAACATTATTTGCAGGTGCCCAATACGCTGGCAAATGCTGATTCACCATGGTAGCTAAAAGCAACAGTGCTATTGCTATCACCCATAGAACAATATCTAAAGGCGAACCAGAACGAACAACTTCAGCAGAATTATTTCTTTGAGGAATTGGCGCGTCGCTCAATGCGTCACGCGATTTATCATTCGACATTTTTGTACTCGTCGTAGAACTCGCGACTTATTATATGAACAACTAAGCCAGCATCAAGCTTTTTATTTCAAAATATGGCAGGTCAGGAGGGACTCGAACCCCCAACATTCGGTTTTGGAGACCGACGCTCTACCAATTGAACTACTGACCTATAATGCAAGTTGAGAGCCAAAGCCCTCAACCTGAGACGTAATCCGTCACTATAATATGCTTATGCAGTTACTTTCGCAACAACACCAGCACCTACAGTACGACCACCTTCACGGATCGCAAAACGTAGACCTGGGTCCATTGCGATTGGGTGGATTAATTCTACTGACATTTCAACGTTGTCGCCTGGCATAACCATTTCAACGCCGTCTTGTAATTGGATTGCACCAGTTACGTCAGTTGTACGGAAGTAGAACTGTGGACGGTAACCATTTAAGAATGGAGTGTGACGACCACCTTCTTCTTTAGAAAGTACGTATACTTCTGCGTCGAATTTAGTGTGCGGCTTGATTGTACCTGGTTTAGCAAGTACTTGACCACGTTGTACGTCTTCACGCTTAGTACCACGAAGTAAGATACCACAGTTCTCACCTGCACGGCCTTCGTCAAGAAGTTTACGGAACATTTCTACGCCAGTTACAGT
Organism: Acinetobacter sp. AOR18_HL; assembly: GCF_027855145.1. Classification (NCBI taxonomy): domain Bacteria; kingdom Pseudomonadati; phylum Pseudomonadota; class Gammaproteobacteria; order Moraxellales; family Moraxellaceae; genus Acinetobacter; species Acinetobacter sp. AOR18_HL. Next base: position 663 of record NZ_JAKTIG010000005.1, on the reverse strand, counting down.
TGTTTTAACTGTATCTTTAATACCAACGATCTCTACTTCTTCACCAACTTTAACGATACCAGCTTCTACACGGCCTGTTACTACAGTACCACGACCAGAAATTGAGAATACGTCTTCGATTGGCATTAAGAATGCTTTGTCGATAGCACGTTCTGGTTCTGGGATGTAAGAGTCAAGCGCTTCAACAAGAGCAAGAACTGAAGACTCACCATATTGACCAGCATCGCCTTCCAACGCTTTAAGCGCAGAACCACGGATAACTGGAGTGTCATCACCAGGGAAGTCATAAGTAGAAAGAAGTTCACGAACTTCCATTTCTACTAATTCAAGTAATTCTTCATCATCAACAAGGTCACACTTGTTCAAGAATACGATGATGTAAGGTACACCAACCTGACGAGAAAGAAGGATGTGTTCACGAGTTTGTGGCATTGGACCGTCAGTCGCAGCACACACAAGGATCGCGCCGTCCATCTGAGCAGCACCAGTAATCATGTTTTTAACGTAATCGGCGTGGCCCGGGCAGTCAACGTGCGCGTAGTGACGAATTGGAGAATCGTATTCTACGTGTGAAGTATTAATTGTAATACCACGTGCTTTTTCTTCAGGTGCTGAGTCGATTTGTGAGTAATCTTTCGCTTCACCGCCGTAAGTTTTTGCACA
>NZ_JAKTIG010000004.1:0-65134 GCF_027855145.1 Acinetobacter sp. AOR18_HL | reverse complement strand
TCTTAATCTCTTAAAAGTCAACAGGTAATTTCGATATTTTTAAAACTTATCTCTCAAACCAACTTACCATCAAATTCATCACTTAAAGCAACCAACTTAATCACAAGTAACTGTTTTTCAACAAGTTTCTATCTGCATCACCGCCGATGGATGTGCATTATAGACCATTAAATTCCCTTTGCAACCTTTTTTTTAAATCAATATCATCAACTGGATACTTTTTAAGCTTTTTAGCATTTTATCTATATTATTTGATCAATTTTACATTGATAATAGGTTATCAATTTTGTATTAAAACATATCTCCACCCAACTGCACATTTAAGTATTAGCCTGGCTGGCGGTTAAGGAATTATATGAATTATTCTAATTTAATTTTACTAAGCGTATTATCTGTAGGTGTTTGTACCTCTCTATATGCTCAAGAAAATACTATAAGTGAATCTTCTGATGCTAGCTCACTAGAAGAAACAGCACCGACTCATACGCGCTCACAAATTATTAAAGATTTAAAAAATATTAAAGTTAAAGATTTAAAAATTAATGCGAATGCAGCACAACCAGATCCTGTAAAAGACCCATTACAATCATTAAATCGTCCAATTTACTCATTTAACGACATGTTGGATCGAAATTTTTTACGCCCAGTTGCTGTGCAATATAGAGAAAAGACTCCAGAAGATGTCCGTGGTTCTTATCGTCAGTTCCGTAAAAATCTTGGAGAACCTTGGAATGCTGTTAACCAGCTTATTCAAGGTCGCCCTGGTCGTGCAGCAAAAACCATAGGTCGCTTTACAATTAATACATTAACGACTCTTGGATTAGCTGACCCTGCCAGCCGTTTAGGTTTACCGACTGAAGAAGAGAATTTTGGTGTAACTCTTGGTTACTATGGTGTTCCTTCTGGCCCATTCCTGATGTTGCCTTTTTTCGGGCCAAGTACCTTACGTGATGGTTTTGGTTTAGCAGTAGACGCCCAAGCACGTCCACAGAAATATGTTATGGATGATCAAGAGGGTCTTTATTGGTCAAGTAATATGTTACAAGCGGTTGATACACGCGCTCAATATCTAGACCTAGATCAGACCTTACAAGGTGATCAATATGCCATGATTCGAGATTTATATCTGCAACGTAAAGCATTCCAAATTGCAGAGAAAAAGGGCGACTCAGCTGATGTATCTTTCATTGATGATGACTCAGAAGATACACCAGATGAGAATCAAAACCCTTAAAAGATGAAATCGAGGTATTGCCCGGATAAGAGTTGGGCAATACCTTGATTTTGATCAAACATACTCTATGATGAATAAAGTGATCATATAAAAGGACTACCATCTCTTCTATGTATTTTATTAAACCGACACGCTCTATCCCTTATTTAGAGCAAGCTTTGGATAAATTGCCAGGCTTACAAGTCATTAACATAGATGATTTAGATTTATATGATCCAACCATCATTGCAATAGCAGATGTACAAGATTTCCTGACATATAAATGGAATTTACCAACGATTGTCATTGCTTTTGAACATGAAGGTAGTGCTTTAGCTCAAGCTTGGGAAGCGGGTGCTCTTGCAGGTTGGGTATGGAATCAACTACCTAACGATTTAAATAAAGCATTATCAAGAATCGATGCTCAATATAAACGTAATCAAGATAGTCGTGATTTACCTTCAGCTGCTGAACTACAAAAAAGACTATTACCTAATCCAATTGATTTATTAAATTATCAAGTCGAAACTTTCTTTCAGCCTTCAGCTTATCTTTCTGGTGATTGGTATGACTACTGGAAATTAAACGATAAGGAAGTTTTATTTTATCTTGCCGATGTTTCAGGACATGGTGTGACCAGTAGTTTATTAACTTCTTGGATGGCAGCTTTCCATGGCCGCTCTAAAACCCCAAGACAATTAATAAAAAAATTAAATGGAATGTTGGTTCAAGAGAATATTGAAAAGCACATTACGATTGTGGTGGGTATTTTAAACCTTGAAACACATACACTTCGCTGGTCAAGTGCTGGGCACTACCCTCCTCCTATCATTTTTGAACCAAATCAAGCTCCAAAAATTTTAACAACAAGTAGTTTCCCATTAGGCTTGACTGATGAACTCGAAGTTGAAGAGCATGTTTGTACATTAAATCATCAAGCACGCTTCATTGTTTGCTCAGATGGAGCACTTGAACCTTTTGATGGTGGGTTAAATGATCAGTTCCAACAATTGGTTCATCATTTGCAAAATCAATCATTCCAAGCACCCGATCATGTGGCTGATGACATTGCCATTTTCAGTCTTTGTCGAATGAATTAATTTACAAATCAATTAATTACATAATATACGACTTAAGGACTCTTGAGTCTGCGATGGCACTATGTGATAATTTTTCTATCCTTCTCTGAAAATGGCATTTATATGTCAACAGGTCATGTTGAATATGCAAGTTTAAATGGAACGCATATTTTCAAACTTATTGGTGAAGTGCGAGCCCATTCTTGTATAAGTCTAGACAAACTTTTAAACAGAATTGAACAGCAAGAGAATGTTGTTGGTGCAATCGTTGATTTAACCCAAACAACATTTATTGATAGTACGGTGTTAGGCATCCTAGCTAAGCTAGGTTTAAAGCTTAAACAAACTCATCATATTCAAGCTGTGATGCTATCTACCAATCCAGATATCACAACCTTAGCCAACAGTATGGGGCTAGGGCAGGTTTTTGTCATTTTGAATTACTGTGGCGATCCCAACGTTTGCACATTAACGTTAACTGATGAACAGATCACTCATAATGCAATGCTAAGAACAGTTCTGGATGCACATAAGACATTGATGAAACTCAATGCAAACAATCAGAATATGTTTGAGCCACTTGTGAAGCAGTTACAGAAAGAACAAGATACGCTTGAACAGGTATCAGATAAGCAAAATGCCTGACTTTAATCATTAAGCCGGATTATTAGAATATGACCCTTATTTCTGTTGCTCAAATGAACTCTCAAGATGATATTGAAAATAATTTTCAAGTCATTGAGTCGTTGATTCAACAAAGTAAGGCGCAAAATGCTAGCCTGATTGTTTTCCCCGAAAACTTTGTATGTTTTGCAGCTGGAAAACAACGCGAAACAGCTGAGCAATTTGAGTCTATTCAACAACGGCTTGAGAAACTAGCACATCAATATCAAATCTGGATTGTGGCCGGTACCTTACCATGCCCATTTCGTCCAGATGGATCTACCATTCAAGATGGTCGAGTCCGGACGGTTAGTCTTTGTATTAGCCCTGAGCGTACAGAAGCACGTTATGACAAGATCCATTTATTTGATGTACAAGTGGGTGATGCTGTCGGTGGTTATCAAGAGTCTCGTTTCTTTGAACCTGGAACAGACGTAGTAGTCACATCTACCCCTTTTGGCAATATTGGCTTAATGGTATGTTATGACTTACGTTTTCCAGAGCTTGCTCTAACTCTGAGACAACAAGGCGCTCATATTCTTACTGCCCCTGCTGCATTTACTTATACAACTGGACAAATGCACTGGCAGCTTTTGCTACAAGCTCGGGCAATGGATAGCCAATGTTATGTTTTAGGCGCAGCACAACAGGGCTGGCATGGTGAAAAACGACAAACCTGGGGACACTCTGGGGCAACAGATAGTCGTGGTCAAATTTTAAGTATGATTGGATATGAAGGGAGTGGTTTAATCACTGTACCCTTTGATTTAACAGCACAAGAACTCGTCCGCTCTTCAATGCCTCTCATGACTCACCGTAAATTGATTCATTATTAAAAGTTTAATTATTCATGTGGAAATACTTATTTAGCATTTTTTGCTTGGGGGCAAATATTCATTGTTATGCAGAGCTTGGTACAACAAACCATTTTGTTTCGCCTACTGCACAGCTCAAATCAGATATTCTTCCAGAAACTCCTAAAAATATCCCCTTGCCCGCTTTTGGCCAAAGAATTATTGGTTGGGGTACAGGCGCAGAAGGTGCAAGACAACGTTTAGAAAATATTCAGCCAGCAGATGTTTCTGTAATTAAAAAACAAGGAACTACGCTTGAAATGATTACTGCATGGCAAGATTTTTATGAACAAGAGCAGCAACGTAATGCAAATAATCCTACTGCGAAGTATCGTGCGCGTTTAATGAAAAAGATTGCAGATTTGTGGTAAACACTTTCATCTAGACTATTTTTATCTTATGGAATAATTGATGTAATTATTCCATTTTTTATATCCCTTAATTTACTTTATTCATAACCTATTCTTATGAACATTTAAGAAACTGAATAGAACGCGATATACTACAAAAGCAATACTAGTTTCTTTGAGGAAGATATGGACCAAGACTGTCAAAACTTAAAGCTTGAGAATCAATTATGTTTCCTCATTTATTCAACGAATTTAGCGCTTAATCAACTCTACAGAAAACTTCTAGCACCTTTGGGCATTACCTATCCCCAATATTTAGTGATGTTAGTGTTATGGGAGCAGGATGAAGTGACTGTTTCAGAAATTGGAGCTAAACTTTTTTTAGAATCATCTACCCTCACTCCTATCTTGAAAAAGTTAGAAGCCTCGCATTTACTTCATCGTACCCGTTCAACTCAAGATGAGAGACAAGTGATTATTACGCTAAGTGATGAAGGAAAAAAATTAAAAGATCAAGCAATCCATATTCCATCAGGCGTATTAGAAGCAAGTTCATGTGATATGACAACACTACTCGGCCTTAAAGATCAACTTACTAAACTCCGTACAAACTTAGTCAAATAAACAGCAATTTTTTTAAAAAATATACTTGTCAAAATAATTAAGTCGTGTACGATATATTTGTATTCAATTTATTTTAGGAATAAAAACGATGTCATTAGAAAAAGTTGTTTATCGTGCAAAAGCTAAAGCAACCGGTGGTCGTGATGGCCGTGCGACTTCATCAGACGGCGTATTAGATGTACAACTTGGTGTACCTAAAGAAATGGGTGGCGCTGGTGGTGCTGTAACAAATCCAGAGCAACTATTCGCAGCTGGTTATTCAGCATGCTTTTTAGGTGCTTTAAAATTTGTTGCAAACCGCGATAAATTTAACATTAGCAAAGACGCTTATGTAGAAGGTGAAGTAGGTATTGGTCCAATTCCTACAGGTTTTAGCATCGAAGCGACTTTAAATGTTTACTTAGTGGGTATGGATCGTGAAGAAGCTGAAAAGTTAGTTGCAGCAGCTCATATTGTTTGCCCATATTCAAATGCAACTCGCAATAATATTGATGTGACGTTTAATATTGTGACTGAATAAGTTTTGATATTTAAAAAATGCCCGAATCAAATCGGGCATTTTTTACATCTTAAATATTATGCTTCACTTGCCTCATTGGTTACGCGAAGTACTTCTTCGAGTGTAGTTTTACCTGTAAGTACTTTGCGCAAACCATCGTCACGAATAGAACCTGAATACTCACGAGCATGATTTTCTAATTCATATTCAGCTGCGTTACCATGAATCAGACGGCGCATAGGTTCATCAACTGGTACGATTTCATAAATCGCTGTACGTCCATTAAAACCTAAATGTGAACAATGATCGCACCCTTTAGCTTCAGGTAACTGCAACAACGGTTCATTATTAATATGCTGAAAAACCTGTTTCTCAAAAGTATCTGCTTCACGCCATGTCATACAATGTGGACATAAAGTACGAACCAAACGTTGAGCAATCACCCCAATTAAAGAACTTGATAATAAGAAGGGTTCAATCCCCATATCTTTAAGTCGAGTAACTGCACCAATAGCTGTATTGGTATGTAGTGTTGATAAAACTAAATGTCCTGTTAAAGATGCTTGAACTGCAATTTCAGCAGTTTCTAAATCACGAATCTCCCCCACCATCACCACATCTGGATCTTGACGTAACATTGCTTTTAAAGCACGAGCAAATGTCATATCCACTTTGGTATTCACTTGTGTTTGACCAATACCTTCGAGTTGATATTCGATTGGATCTTCAGCAGTTAAGATATTACGGGTATTGTCATTTAGATCAGATAAGGCTGCATATAAGGTGGTCGTTTTCCCCGAGCCAGTAGGCCCTGTGACCAAAATAATACCGTGGGGACGATGTACTAACTGAGTTAAACGCTCATAGTCATTAGCCATTAAACCCAAGTGAGTCATGTTGAGTCGGCCCGCTTGTTTATCAAGCAAACGCATAACGACCCTTTCACCATGTGACGATGGCAAAGTTGAAACACGCACATCCACTTCACGGCCTGCAAGACGTAAAGAAATACGACCATCTTGTGGTACACGTTTTTCAGCAATATCGAGCTTCGCCATAACTTTAATACGCGAAACCAGTAAAGGCGCCAATTCACGGCGTGGCTGTACAATCTCACGCAATTGGCCATCTACACGTAATCGTACAGATAGTTTCTTTTCAAAAGCTTCAATATGAATATCAGAAGCCCCTACTCGAATTGCTTCAGAGAGAAGTGCATTGATCAGACGAACAATAGGTGCGTCATCTTCTTGGTCCATCAAATCTTCTGTTTCAGGAACCTGATCGGCCAAACTCAATAAATCCGGATGATCTTCTAAACCAGCTGCAACTTGTTGTGATTCCCCTGTATCACCTGCGTAACTCGTACTTAAGAGCGTATTAAATTCTTGTTCAGTACATAATTGATAATGAGCTGGCTTACCCAAGATGCGTCTTGCTTCCTGTAATGCAATTTTTTCAGTGTTTTGACGTCTAATAATAAATACCTGATCACCGTCATAACGAAATAAAACACCATGACGCTTGGCAAAACTATATGGAACTTGTATTTGTTTCAATATTTGCATCACAATTTATAATGATGAGTAAGATGATTTTGAGTGTACTCTAAGCAGATTACAGCGTGAAGTCTGTTTAACAACTCGGTAGAGGAATTTTGCGTCTTGTTTGAAAATAATGAATATCAGCCTCGCCCCCAGAATTCTTTAAAATGGTGGGGTGAACAGCACTTTGAAATTAACCAGTCCAAAGCATGGCAATTCGGTTCAATGCTCTTTCGTTTAACACGTGGCATAAAAGAATGGCGCATCGAATATTATCGTCCATCTCTCCAAGATGATAATGAACAAGATTGGCACCCAATTGCCGATCCACATTTTGCCTTTCCGCATACGGTTCAAGTAGAACGTTACATGTTTCGAAAGACTAATCCAGAATTTTTACTGATGCCACGTCTGGCAGATCGTTCTGTGGTCATAAAACCTGTTGATCCTATTTACATTCCAGCAGGTCAACGTGGGACTCTATATATCAGCACACCATTATGGATTGCAGGCTTAGTTGAAAGTCAGCATGAACCTTTGTTTGAGATTCCTGTGATTCAGCCTAAAGATACGTGGTTTGGTCCTAATGCGCAGCAAGGAGAAATCTGTTATGCCACTTCCGTGGATGGCCGTACTGATTTGAATCTATTAACACCACGCGCTTTCCGTGCTGTTACTCCAATCGACTTTCACAACACAAGTAATCATCAATTACGCTTTGATCGTATGAATGTGCCAGTTACCGCCCTTCCTCTTTTTTATAGTGAAAGTACAGGTCGTTTGTGGACTTCTCAAATTAAAGTTTATTATGAGGGTTCTGATCGTCCGGCACGTATTCGTATTGAAAACCGTACGCCACCTCTTGCTGGTGAAGTGACCTATGTTCACCCACCACGCTCACCTGGTGGAGCATTATTCAATATGTTTGATTCATTCTTTTAAGAGGTTTATATGGCCGATTCAAATATTCCAAAAGATATCGCTGATAGCCTCAAAAGTATATTTACCAATATCAATACCGAACGTATTAGTGAAATTTTAGTCGCTGTTGTACTGTGTTTCATTGGCTTTGTTCTTGCTCGTATTATTTCGAATACATTTATTAGAACCATTGGCTCACGTTTTAATGCTCACCAACGCCTTGTATGGCGCCGTGGTATTTTTTATTTCATTTTCTTACTCTTCATCATGACAAGTTTGAAAGAAGCTGGGTTCAAACTTAGTGTATTCCTTGGTGCAGCAGGGATTTTAACTGTAGCACTCGGTTTTGCATCGCAAACATCTGCCAGTAACTTGATTAGTGGTTTATTTTTGATTGGTGAAGGTTCATTTGAAGTCGGTGATACGATCCAGATTACTCTCATTCGTGGTAATACAATTGAAGGCGAAGTCATTTCAATTGATTTGCTTTCGGTAAAATTACTTACACTCGACAATGTCTATATTCGTTTGCCGAATGAACAGCTTATTCGTGCGCCTGTACACAACTTGTCTAAATATCCGATACGACGTATCCCAATTACGCTCGCAATCAACTTTCACGAAGATATTATTAAAGTCCGTGAGGTTCTACTAAATGTAGCAGCTCATTATCCACTTGTACTGGATGATCCCAAACCTGCAGTTACGGTTACCGCATTCAGGGAATCATCAATTGAGCTTTTATTCACGATGTGGTGTCGACAAGAGAACTCTTTAAAAGTTCGTGATGAAATGCAAGAACGAATCAGAAATGGATTTTTAGATAACCGAATTGAAATTCCTGTTCCTAAAATGGGCTTGATTGATCGACCGTCTACTGGTTTTGCTGAAGACGATATCGATCAATATAGCAATCAAAAAGAATTAAAACGAGAGCCTAAAGCTTAGGCTCTTGATTCTTCTGTACGGTAGATGACGGGGGTAATGGCGCAAGATAAGCAATAATTAACATTACTCCACCTGCCCCAATAAACGAAATGACTCGAGTTAATGTCGCACTTTGTGATAGATCAAGTAAAATCAACTTTAATACCACAATACCTAAAAGTGCAGCGCCTACAAACCAGAGTTGACGAATCATTTTACGGCTTGAGAATGTAGTTAATACAAATGCCAAAATGACCCAAAGCAATGTCAAACTTAACTGCACTTCACCATTCGTCCAAATTGCTAAGCTCCATAGTGGTGTCCCCCAGTAATGATGTAAGCCCCTAACGACCACACTACTGAATACCAATAACCCAGCTAAAATTGTTGTAATTTTAAAAGTCCACTCTAGTGATTTATCTTGCTCAAAAGCATGTTGATAAATAATAAAGAGCAGACCTGCAAATACTACAATAGAAAGAAAATCAGTTAAGTTAAATAAAGGAACAAAATAAAGGTACTCAGCAGAGCGGCGATCAACGCTCACAACTAGCAACCAAATTAAGCTTAAACACCAAACCGGAATTTGATGTAACAATGCAGTTTTATGAGCCTTATACGCCCAAAGCGAATAAACCACAGGGATAAAAGCCAGAGCAACAACTGGCATTTGTGGAAAGATCGCCAAACCAACTATTGCTAACGCCAACCAGCTTAAACCAGCCCAGACGTTTAAGTATACCGACTCATCCGACTCCGGTTGAGCCATAATAAATAAGCTGCCAAGAATAATGGTAGCGACTAAGAAAGTAGTTTGTTGTAATGAGTCTACCCATTTAAACAACGTAAACACTTGACTCGCAAAGGCTTCACCCAAAACTAACAACAGTAACAGGCTAATTAAAATTAACTGCAAACTTTGCCAGTGCACACGAAGTTTATAGTGAACAACTGCGCTAAATATTGCGATTAGAACTACGGCGAACATCAAATATGGACTCAAAGCATGATGATGCCATGCCATGATTTCTACACCAGCTACAGCACCCGCATACATCCCTAAACACAAGAAAATGCCACTAAACATGCTTGCGCTAAAATAGCGTTGCTCTTTACTGTTGTATTGCAATAAATAAAAGGCAGAAATAAATTGGGCAATTGCATAGATGCTTGTGCTTAGCGTTGGGAACTCTTCATTTGCCCACACCTGATAAAACAGTGCAATAGAGCTAAGTAAAACTAAAACTACACCAATATATCGGCTTAAACGGTAGCGCTCAGTTACTCCCCAAACAATTAAAGCCGTACCTTGAGCAACCCAACCAATTGCTGTCCAATGTGCTCCTTTTGCAAGCGGGAAAATTAAGGCAAAAAACGCAACCGCGAGAATGAAAAAGCTTTTTGCAAGGACCGAAAGCTGTGGATGAGTTTTTTTAATCCAGAAAGTTAATACTGCATAGGTACCTGCCAAGACGGCTGCACCAATCGTCAATGCTTGTGTAGACTCATGTACTAAGTAGGCATGAAGGGTAAAGCCCAGTACTGGCACACTAAAAATAAGACCAACATCCAAGAGCGGAGGTAAACGAATGCCTTCTTGTTTTTCACTTGCTGACGTCCGAGATATATTTTGGCTATAACGAACACTAAGCCAAATAAACAGCGCGATATGGCACCACAAAATCCAGTCTAATGTATTAAATTTTGCGGGTTCTGCATAAAATGCGATTGCACTACCACCAATAAACATTGTGGCAAAAAAAGCTATTTGATTTAAGATTTTCCAAGGCTGAATAAAATTAACCGCAGCAACTGCTAAGTTAATTACTAAGTAATAGCTAAATAAGAAGGTTACATCAGGGCGATATTGCGGAATAACTAAAGGAGCCGCATAAGCCATACCCAGTGCTAATATTGTCAAATAAATAGCTTGTTGTTTTAAGCTCAGGAATACCGTAATAGCTAATAAAATCGTAAACAGAATACTCGCTGTAGTTAGGTTGGCAATTACACCAAAATGATGTGAGAACACAAGTGTCAGGAATACAACAGCCAGCCCGACACCTTGCAGTGCCACAGCAAAAAGCTGATTTTTCTTTTGCAATGTATACCCAAATGCCGTTAACACACCTCCAGCAATCGCAATAAATCCAAGTTTCACACCTAAACTAAGTTGCCAATGCTCGCTTGCAAAACGTAATAGCAACACTACCCCAACCATAAGCACAGCAACAGCAACTCTTAAGATTGGATTACCATGAATCATCCAATCTACGGCTGGTTGCCACCATGCGGTCTGAACATGTGCTGGTTGTTCTGTTTGATTTAAAGGCGCCGTTCCCACTGGGACTAGCGTGTCTGTATTATTGGAACTAACTTGTTCTATTACAGGATTTATAACTTCTGTTTGTATGGTCTCATTTACATGAACAGTTTGTTTTGCTGACTCGAGGTATAATAGTCGAGTATGAAATGCACTGATGGTTTGAATCAAACATAGCAATAAAACCAGTAAAGCCCCACCAGCAATCCACATCCAATGATTGATATAAGCAACTAATGCAACCAAGGCTGCTGCATAAATCACTGTTCTTTGCATGTGAATAGAATAAAGTGGCGTTTTCTGCTGAGAAAACTGCTGTTCTAAATGAGTTAAACGCTCATGCAGATTTGACAGTAATTGAACTAGAATGACAGTAAGTGCAATAGATAAAGCAATAACAGCACTCTGAAATTTAAAACCAATTGAAATGGCTAAAAACAAAGTCAAAGCGATCAAAACAATGATCATTCCCTGTTTGTCTTTTTTATACATGGGCTTAGCAATATGACACCTTCATTACAGGTCATCTTACTTCAAGCCAATACAAGCGTATATTTATACATACAAAATACTGCAAAAATCATAAACCTGCATTCATAGCCGTTTTCACGTAAAATACCCCTAATTCAAATTAAGGAATTGTTCAATGCCACCATTTGTCTTGGTTGATGGGTCCTATTTTTTATTTCGTGCATATCATGCATTACCACCATTGACGACCTCTACAGGGTTACATACCAATGCAATACGTGGGGCAATTTCTGCCATTCAAAAATTAATGCGCCGTATGCAGCCGACACATATGGCTGTCATTTTTGATACGCCTGAGCCAACTTTCCGCCACAAGCTTTCACCTATTTATAAAGGTGATCGCCCTACCATGCCGGAAGAGTTATCTCAACAGATTCCATATTTACATGCATTGATTAAAGCTCAGGGGATTCCTTTATATAGTCTTCCGGGTGCAGAAGCAGATGACATTATCGGTACACTCGCTAAACGTGCCGTACTCGAAGGCCATCATGTACTTATCTCAACCGGAGATAAAGACATGGCTCAGCTCGTCAATGATCATGTAAAACTTGAAGATAGCTTTAAAGATCGTGTCATGGATACCGATGGGGTATTTGAAAAATTTGGTGTTTGGCCAAATCAAATTATCGATTACTTAACCCTTATGGGCGATGCGTCTGATGGCATCATGGGTGTGCCTGGCGTTGGTGCAAAAACAGCAGCTAAGTTACTAACTGAATATGGCACTTTAGACAATATTATTGCCAATGCAGACCAACTTAAAGGCAAACTTAGCCAAAATATTAAAGATAACTTAGACAATATTAAGCTTGATCACCAGTTAGCTAGCATTGTCTGTGATCTTCCTTTAGAACTCGATTGGCATGAGTTAAAGCTTACTGATCCAAATGTTGAGGCTCTACGCAATCTTTATACTGAGCTTGAGTTTAGAAACCAATTACAGTCACTTGATCATCCAAACAATCCAAATAGCTCAAGCTATAAACAACAAGCTTCACAGACTGTTGTTCAAAATGAAGTTAAACCTGCTGAATCTATAGAAACCGAAGATCAAGCAAGCTTAACTAGTCAAGATGACCAGCTTGGAACTGCAAATTATCACACTGTTTTAACCCAAGAAGCATGGGATCAGCTCTGGCAACGCATGCAAAATGCTGATCATTTTGCTATTGATACAGAAACTACAAGTCTGGACTACCGTATTGCCGAGATGGTTGGCTTTTCAATCGCATTTGATGCGAAAGATGCCTACTATGTTCCATTAGCGCATAATTATGAAAATGCACCGCAGCAACTGGATCGTGACCAAATTCTGGCTCAAATTAAGCCTGTGCTAGAAAATGAAGCAGTTAAAAAAATTGGGCATCACCTTAAATATGATGCGCATATCTTTGCCAATCATGGCATAGAACTTAAAGGCTGGTATTTCGATAGCATGCTTGCATCTTATGTATTGAATGCAGCAGCAACTCGTCACGGCATGGATGATGTAGCTCGTGTCTACTTAAGCCACTTAACCACCACTTTTGAACAAATTGCTGGTAAGGGTGCTAAACAAAAAACGTTTAATCAAATTGAGATTGAAGTTGCTGCTCACTATGCTGCAGAAGATGCTCATGTGACTTATCGTTTGTATGAAGTGCTTTCAAACAAACTTAAGCCATTTCCTGAGCTAGAAAATATTTTATATAACATCGAAATGCCAGTTGCCCGTATTTTATCGGGTATGGAAGAAGATGGTATTCGTCTAGATCATGCCTTCTTAGATAAATTAAGCGTTGAATTTGCAAAAACGATGGAAGGGCTTGAAAACCAGGCGATGGAAATTGCAGATGAAACTTTTAATATTGCATCTCCTAAACAAGTAGGCGAAATACTATTTGATAAATTAGGAATCAAAGGCGGTAAAAAAACTGCAACTGGACAATACAGCACGAGTGAAAGTGTTTTAGAAAAAATTGAACATCCTTTAGCGGAAATTATTCTAGAGCATCGCGGTTTAGCAAAGCTGAAAAGTACCTATACTGATCGTCTAGTTGAGCAATCTCATAACGACACGCATCGTGTACATACGAGTTATCACCAAGCGCTCACAGCAACAGGTCGCCTCTCCTCTTCAGATCCTAACTTACAAAATATTCCAATTCGTAGACAAATTGGGCGTCAAATTCGTAAAGCATTCATTGCGCCAGAAGGCCGAGTACTATTGGCTGCCGATTACTCGCAAATTGAATTACGTTTAATGGCTCATTTTTCTCAAGATGAAGCATTAGTACACGCATTCCAGCATGGACAAGACGTTCACCGCCGTACTGCGGCAGAAGTATTGGGCATTGCAATTGAAGATGTGACCAATGATCAACGTCGTCAAGCTAAGGCAGTAAACTTTGGTCTACTGTATGGTATGTCTGAGTTTGGTTTAATTCGTCAGTTAGGTTTCACACGTCAAGAGTCACAGAACTATATCAAACAATACTTCCAGCGCTATCCTGGCATTTACGAATACATGCAACGTACCCGCCAAGTAGCATCGGAACAAGGCTTTGTTGAAACTATTTTAGGTCGTCGTCTTTATACACCAGATATTGATGCACGAAATGTAATGGTACGTAAGGCTGCCGAACGTGCTGCAATTAATGCACCGTTACAAGGTAGTGCTGCTGATATCATTAAACTCGCAATGATTGAAGTCGATAAAATCTTGCCAAAAGATCAAGCCAAACTACTACTGCAAGTACACGATGAATTAGTATTTGAAGCAGATCAAAACATTGCCGAAGAGCTCTCTAAGCAAATCGCGACTGTCATGGAATCTGTAGTAAAAATTTCTGTGCCTTTAGTTGTTGAAGTTGGGCAAGGGCAAAACTGGGATGATGCCCATTAATTAATAGAAATAAAAAAAGGGCTGTATTAACAGCCCTTTTTTTATTGCGTTAAGTTAAAGTCCTGTTAAAAGAACTTTTGCAACTTCATTCATTAAGATCTCGGCAATATAAAGCGCTAAAAAGGCCAAAATTGGAGATAAGTCAATCATTCCCATATTAGGCAATAAACGACGGAATGGTGCGAGTAATGGTTCAGCTAAATCTTGAATCACTTCAATATAAGGTGAACGCGATTGAGTGAACATAACCACCCAACTCAAAATAATTGTCGCGAAAATTAAATAACGGCAGAAACGGATCAGGTCCTGAATCATAGTCACAAATGTCAGAATCACTAAGTGAACCGGACTATTTGGCATAGAACCAGAAAGATACATCACGCCAAAAATTTTCAGTAAATATAAAATAATTAAAAGAACCAACGCAGCCAAATTAAATCGGCCTTTTGCGACCGTCGGAAAAATTCGGCCAAAAATATCAACAATTTTAGTCGCCTTTACGGTCGATAAAACCACAGGATTATAAGGACTTACTGCCGCCAATTGCATTAAAAAACGGAAAAAGACCAATAAAATCGCGACATTAATTAAAATTCCAAAAATTAGCGCAGAATTTGCACCCATAGTTGTCTTATCCTATTTAAGCTATTTCGCACTGTCACTCAATTCTTGAGCCAATTCTTGACTACGCTTCTGTGCAGCAGCCAATGCAGATTGAATATTTTGGGAGATTTGTGCACGGTCAAAAACTTCAAGTGCAGCTTGAGTTGTGCCATTTGGCGATGTCACATTCTTACGAAGTTCAGAAGGAGTATTTGAACTCGTAATTGCCATTTGAGCTGCACCTAATGCCGTTTGAAGAGTCAACGCAGTTGCAACTTTTTCATCAAGTCCTAAATTTTTACCCGCACGGATCATACTTTCCATGAGATAGAAGAAATATGCAGGACCTGAGCCAGAAACCGCTGTTACCGCATCAATTTGAGCTTCGGAGTTTACCCAAATTGTTAAGCCTGTGGCTGCTAAAATCTGACTTGTTAATTCACGATCCGAAGTACCTACTACATCATTTGCATAGATACCATGTGCACCCGTCTGAACTAGAGCTGGCGTATTTGGCATAACTCGAACAATTCGATTGCTATCAATTAAGTTTGATATCGTTTGGATTTCAGCACCAGCAATAATTGAAATAACCAATTTATCTGATAACAATCCTTTTAAAGGACGTAAAACAGTCGCCAAAACTTGTGGTTTTACTGCCAGTACAACGACATCAGCATTTTTAATTGCAGCTACATTATCTTGTGTCACATGGACTTCTTTTTCTTGCAATAATTGACGTATTTGCTCAACAGGATCTGAAACGGTAATACGTGTTGGCGGTAAACCTCTTGAAATGAGCCCACCAATCAAAGCTTGGGCCATATTACCACCACCAATAAAACAGATATTACTATTTACTGCACTTGTCATAACCATCTTCGCCATTTACCAGATTACAAGAATAAGAAATTAAATCTGGTTGCCATCCTCCTTGCTCACAATACGGAGACTGAGCCAACCAAAATCCTTTCGGTGTAAAAACCCCAAGCATAACATTATCTATGACTAATATTTGAATTGTATGACGAAGCCAAGGCAAAATATGTGCTTCTTGAATTGCTTTTTTTAATGGCCATTGCCCAACACGACCATATAAATGGACCTTTTCACCACCTTGGCGTCGAATAATTTTTAATTTTTTATTTAATAAAGATGCAGACAAACCCATATTTTTTTGAGTAATTTGAAAATATCCTGAAGCACAATGCACTATTTCCCCCATTTGGAAATAATGCTCTGTCTCGGTTTCAACTGGATTTAATTTTTCAACAAGAAAAACTTGCTTACTCAACCTATAAAGATGATGTTGATAACGAACATAATAAAACTGGTTCCAGTGTAATGCCGCTTGTGCATCAGACTTCGAATTAATTACTTCATTTTTTAAACGCTCAACCATTTCAAATGCAGGTCGATATTGCCCATCACCTTTCATCCAAACCGAAAGCAATTGACGCTGACGGGCAGAAGATAGTTTTAATAGCTGATTTAAGTCCAAACATTCGTCCGTACCACAATTTTGCAAATCAACTTTTAAAACTTCTTCTAAAATTTCAGAAGCATCTTGCATCAGATAGCTGGTACGACTAAGTGCTTGCTGCATTTTTGGAAAACGGTTTTGTAAGAAGGGCCAAAGTTCTTCACGCGACCACGCCCGATCATAATGGATATCGTAATTTGTAGGATCATCTATATACTCAATTTCAAGTTGAGTAGTCCACTCGGCAATCTGCTCACGGGTTAAATCCAAAAAAGGGCGCCAAATTGTCATATCTACACGATGATCAATACACTGCATAGCAGCAAGCCCATCAACACCCGCACCCGACAATAAACGCAATATTACTGTTTCAGCTTGATCTTGCTGGTGATGAGCAAGCAATAAAATTTCGTTGGCTTGTAAATGTTGTAGATAAGCGTGATAACGTGCCTGACGTGCTTGAGCTTCCAAATTACCGTCAGTAACTTGAACTTTTTGAATGGTATAAGGAATATTTAAACGAGTCGCTTGTTTAGCAACGAGTTCGCCCCACTCTACACTTTTTGATTGCAGTTGATGATCTATATAAATTACTCGGATCTTTTGAGGGAAAATTTGAGACATCAAATGTAGTAGCAGCATTGAATCCATGCCGCCACTACATCCAATAAGAAAAGTACTATTTTCTGAAAACTCTTGAGCCTGTTTTAAGACGCAATGCCTAAATTTTCGCTGCCAAACTTCATTAAACGTTGATAACGTGCTTCGCATCGTTCATTTGCATCCATTGGTAGCAACTCATCCAAAGCTTGCTTCAAAACTACTTTTAGGTTTTGCATAACTTGCTCAGGGTCTAAATGAGCCCCTTCGCCTTCATCTACTACGTATTCAACAATACCTAGAGATTGTAATTTATCTGCTGTCAAACCTAAAGCTTCACTTGCTTGAGCCGCTTTTTCAGCAGTTTTCCACAAAATAGATGCACAGCCTTCTGGTGAAATCACAGAATAAATACTATGCGACAACATAATTACTCGGTCAGCAACACCAATACCTAAAGCACCACCAGAACCGCCTTCACCAAGTACTGTTGCGACAACAGGAACTTTCAAACTTGAAAGCTGAGCAAGGCTAGTTGCAATTGCTTCAGCTTGTCCACGTTCTTCAGCACCAACACCTGGATAAGCACCCATAGTATCAATAAATGTGAAGACCGGAAGGTTAAAACGCTCTGCCATATCTAATAGGCGTTGAGATTTACGGTAACCTTCTGGGTTAGCCATACCGAAGTTGTGCTTTAATTTTTCACGGGTACTACGACCACGGTGTTGGCCAATAACCATCACAGGCTGACCATCAAAACGAGCAAGACCACCTACCATCGCACCATCGTCACCAAACAAACGATCACCATGCAAGGCATCAAACTCTGTAAAGATTTCACCGACATAATCTAGAAACTGCGGACGATCAGGATGACGTGCAATTTGAACCGTTGTCCACGCTTTGGACTGAGTAGCTTTTTTCATAGGTCGAATATTATCCCTTTAATCGATAAATTTTTCCGACTGAATATTCAATTCAATGTCCCAATGCTTAAACTGCTCTTGCTCATCATGCAAGTCGGCAACTAACAATGGCCATTGTTTGGCATCACCAGAAACACTAAGTTGCCATTGTTGATCATTTATGATGGTCAGTTCAATGGCAGGAAGCATCTGATCACTTCGACTATGGTTGAGTAAAACTGCTAGGCGAAGTAATAAACATAGATAAAGTAATTTATTACCACCAGCCTTCAAAATTTCATTTTTTACATCATTTCGCAATTTACGACGGTGGTGAGCGACCAAATGTGAAAGGTGATTTTGATCAATTTGTGAGAAGCCCGGAATATCAGAATGCTGCAATAAATAAGCACCATGACGGTGATACCCACCATGGCTAATCGCCAAACCAATTTCGTGCAAATAGGCAGCTCGGCGCAGTAAGTCACTGTCTTCACTCGTTAAATTAAGCGATTCTGCAACACCATCAAATAATTGTTGTGCTGTATTTACGACTCTTTCTGCTTGTTTTGGATCAGCGTTATAACGTCCCATTAAAGCTTGTACACTGCGATCGCGGATATCTTCATGTTTAAAACGACCTAATAGGTCATACATGACTCCTTCACGTAATGCACCATCAGAATATGCCAAACGATCAATTTCTAAAACTTCGAAAACTGCGTACAAAATTGCCAATCCGGCTGGCAAAACTGCTCGTCGGTCTTCTCTTAACCCTTCAAAATCAATTTCAGAAATATTTTTAAACTTAAGTAATTTATCTTTGAGTTTATATAAGCCTTCTCGAGTAACGTTTTCTTGTTCATCACTCAAGCCCATATTCACCATAATTTGGCGGCAAGCTTTAATGGTTCCACTAGAACCAACTACAGTATCCCAACCTTCCATTTTATACGTTGTTGCAATAGCTGAAAGTTCTTTACGGGCAGCAACTACTGCTTTATCAAAGGCTTTTTGTGTGATTTCGCCATCGGCAAAGTAAGCTTTTGTATAAGCCACGCATCCCATTTGCAATGACTCAGTGTAAATAGGTTCAAACTCTTCACCAATAATGAACTCAGTAGAACCACCACCAATATCTACAACTAAACGTCGACCACCATTTGCCATGGTATGCGATACGCCAAGATAAATCAGACGTGCTTCTTCTCGCCCAGCAATAATTTCAATAGGTTTAGGCAAAATTTCTGCTGCTTTTTGAATAAATTCATGGCCATTTTTTGCCTGACGCAAAGCATTGGTCGCCACAATTCGTAAGCGATTTGGTTGAACAGAACTTAATCTCCCTACAAAACGAGCCAAGCAGGCTAAGCCTCGTTGCTGAGCGGCTTCTGTTAGGTTTTTATTCTCATCTAAACCAGCTGCGAGCTGTACTTTTTCTGACATCGAAGCAACTTTTTTAACTTCGCCATGATCTACCCGTGCAATTGCAAGGTGAAAACTGTTCGACCCCATATCTATGGCGGCAAGTAATTCTTCATCAATCAGAAAATCAGACATTATTGAACTAAACCCATAACAATTCACGCCTAGAGTAATTCACAAGAATGCAATTGAAAAGCCATTTTCATCAACAATTAGCTGTGATTTAAATTTTTCTATTTATTAGTTGATTGTACAAGTCGATGATGAATATCGTGAGCATCCATTAGACAAATTTAGTTAAGCCTTGAATAATAGCATCAAACCCTTACATTGAACTAAGTAGCTATGTAATACTGATAGAGATAATTTCTCCTGTAATAGCACTTTTTTCTAAAAATTGGAGCCGTACCATGTCTGCGACTATTGTAAATACAACTGATGATAACTTCCAAGCAGATGTTTTAGATGCTGAAACCCCTGTACTTGTTGACTTCTGGGCAGGATGGTGTGCACCTTGTAAAGCGATCGCACCTGTTCTTGAAGACCTATCAAGTGAATATGCTGGTAAAGTAAAAATTGTTAAAGTTGATGTGACTTCTTGCGAAGATACAGCAGTGAAATACAACATCCGTAACATTCCTGCTTTACTACTTTTCAAAAATGGTGAAGTTGTAGCTCAACAAATTGGTGCTGTACCTCGCTCTAAACTTGTTAGCTTTATTGATGAAAACGTTTAAGTCAAAATGCTAAAAAAGAAAATACGCTATACTTTTTTATAGCGTATTTTTTTCGCCTATAAATTGACAAATTTGCTAGGCTGGCTTATATTGCATGCTCAAGAGGCACTGAAGGGAATCATCTTCGTCCGGCTTCTTACAAGACACAAACATAAAGATCGCCACTCGGCAACAGAAATTGTTTTTTCACATTTCTCTTCGAAACAATTAATCAGACTTCTGAATTGTTATTGTGTAAATACAATTGCGATAATCTTTTTTGTATGCGAGCGATTTTTCTCCTTTTTAAACCACACTCTACTCTTTCCTAATTCTGACCCTTATGAATTTAACTGAACTCAAGAAAAAACCAATCGGCGAACTAATTAAAATTGCTGAATTTATGGGCCTGGAAGGTATGGCTCGTAACAGAAAGCAAGATATTATTTTTGCCATTTTGAAACGCCATGCGATGAATGGCGAAGAAATTTTTGGTGACGGCGTTCTCGAAATTCTCTCTGATGGTTTTGGTTTTTTGCGTTCTGCCGCAGGTTCGTATTTAGCAGGTCCGGATGATATTTATGTGAGTCCTTCACAGATCCGACGCTTTAACTTGCGTACAGGTGATACCATCACAGGTACTATTCGCCCTCCAAAAGAAGGTGAGCGTTATTTTGCGTTGCTCAAAGTTAACCAGATTAACTACGACACGCCAGAAAATTCTCGTAATAAAATTTTATTTGAAAACTTAACTCCCCTTTTCCCGACCGAACAATTGGTTATGGAATTAGGTAATGGTACGACAGAAGACTTAACTGCTCGTGTCGTTGATTTAGTTGCGCCAATTGGTAAAGGCCAACGTTCTATTATTGTTGCACCGCCGAAAGCGGGTAAAACAATGTTACTTCAAAATATTGCTCAATCGATTGTTAGAAACAATCCAGAAGTATTCCTGATCGTTCTATTAATTGACGAACGTCCAGAAGAAGTAACCGAAATGGAGCGTACTGTTCGCGGGGAAGTTATTGCGTCAACCTTTGATGAAGCACCAGCTCGCCATGTACAAGTTGCAGAAATGGTAATTGAAAAAGCTAAACGTCTTGTTGAACATAAAAAAGATGTTGTGATTCTTCTTGACTCTATTACCCGCCTTGCACGTGCTTACAACACAGTAATCCCATCATCAGGCAAAGTGTTAACTGGCGGTGTAGACGCTCATGCATTAGAGCGCCCTAAACGTTTCTTTGGTGCTGCGCGTAATATCGAAGAAGGTGGTTCACTTACGATCATCTCTACTGCTTTGATTGAAACAGGCAGTAAAATGGATGATGTAATTTATGAAGAGTTCAAAGGTACAGGTAACCAAGAGATTACGCTTGATCGCCGTATTGCTGAAAAACGTGTCTTCCCTGCTATGAATATCAAAAAATCTGGCACACGTCGTGAAGAGCGTTTAATGGATGAAGATAAATTACGTAAAGTATGGATTCTTCGTAAGCTACTTCACCCTATGGATGAATTGGCAGCAATGGAATTCTTACTTGACCGCATGAAAGAAACCAAAACAAATGATGATTTCTTTGATCAAATGAAACGTAAAGCTTCAACTTAAGTAATTAAGCCTTCAAAAAAAGCCACTCTTTTGAGTGGCTTTTTATTTGGTTGACAAGCTTTACACAAAAATACATTTTGCTTATTTTTATGTAAAATTATTTATAAGCTTTTGATAATAAATATTTTTGCATAAAAAAGCTTAGTTTTTTTAGTAGCTTACCTCTACCTTTTCCAATATACACGAGCTGATTAATTGTTTTTTTCTGTTAAAAAACAGTCTGTTTTTCTCTTTTTCATACGTTTTTTTGACAGACGACAGTAGTATTTCAGCATTTGCAGTGATAGCATAGCGGCAGACCAGTTAGACTGCTCCATGCGTTGTTACCTAGCTACGTTTTAGGAATAATAAAAGCAAAACAGTCCAACTTAGGTTTTTTTAATCTCAAATCTTTTTTGTGAGAGTGATGCCATGTTATTCAAAAAATTCGCTGTTGCTGCTGCTGTTGCTGCTACTTTAGCTTTCGTTGGTTGTTCTAAGAAAGAAGAAGCTCCTGCTGCTGCTTCTGAAGCTGTAGCTGCTGCTTCTGAAGCTACTGAAGCTGCTTCTGAAGCTGCTGTAGCTGTTGACGCTGCTGCTTCTGAAACTGCTGCCGCTGCTTCTGACGTTGCTGCTGCTGCTTCTGACGTTGCTGCTGCTTCTGCTGCACACTAATCTATATTCTAGATTAGATAAAAAAGAGGACATTTTGTCCTCTTTTTTTATATCTAAATTTTGATTTTCTAAGATTAAGCGGTCCTATATTGCTGCCCAATAAACTATATAAAGCTATTTAAAATATAAAAAAAGCAGATCAATCGATCTGCTCATTTCCAACGCGTTGTCTAAACTTCTGACCCGCTCTGAAGGTCACTACCCTACGTGCTGAAATTGGAATTTCTTCACCTGTCTTAGGGTTACGTCCTGGACGTTCGCGTTTATCTCTTAACTCGAAATTACCAAAACCAGAAAGCTTAACCTGCTCCCCTGCAATAAGTGCTTGGCTAATCTCGTCAAAGAACAACTCGACCATTTGTTTTGCTTCACGGCGATTTAAGCTGGTTAACTCACTTAAATGATCAGCCATGTCTGCTTTAGTTAATGCTGTCATGAGGCCCTCAATGTCGCTTGATAAGTGTTTTCCAACACTTGGATTATATTGTCCATACCAGATTTAATTTCAGCATCTTCAAGCGTACGTGAAGGATGTTGCCATAATAATGCAAACGCCAATGAGCGCTTACCTTCTTCGACACCCTGCCCCGTATACACATCGAATAACCATGTAGAGTCTAAAAGCTCTCCACCAGTTTTTTCGATTAACTGCTGAATATCTCTAACATTTATATTATCAGAGATTAAAAGCGCAATATCACGTCTGATCGAAGGAAAACGTGATAATTCTGTAAAATTAGATACATAAGATTGCAAAACGGCTGTTTGATCGAGTTCAGCAACCCACGTTGTTGTTAAATCAAGCTCATTTTCTAGAGATGGATGCAAACGTCCTAAATAACCAATTGATTGTCCATCAACTAAAATTTCAGCAGACTGCCCCGGATGCAACCATGCACGCTCAGAACGTACATATTCAACTTTGACACGACCAGCAGCCAAAATCTCTTCTATCTCTCCTTTGAAGTCAAAGAAATCCATTGGTTGAGGCTTCACATGCCAAGATTCTGGTTGTTGCGAGCCAACTGCCACTAGAGCTAAAGTCGGAATCTGTTTTAGATCTTCAATACTCTTAGCATTTTGATAATCAAAACGAAGTCCTAATTCAAAGAAACGAACACGACTTTGTTGACGATTGAGATTATATTGTACGCAAGGGATTAAACTTGAAAGTAGAGTACTACGCATTGCAGCCAAATCACTTGAAATTGGATTTGCTAGCATTAACGGATTTACTTGCGGGTTCAATTGCTTTTCAAGTTTTGCATCAGCAAAGCTAAAACTAATTGCTTCTTGATAACCTAAAGTCACGATAGTTTGGCGTAACTCTGCAATTTCAAATCGGTCTTGATATTTAGCTAATTGAACATCCATGCTTGGTAAGCTAATTTGGATATTGTCATAACCATCAATACGTGCCACTTCTTCAATTAAGTCTTGATAAATAGCCATGTCATAGCGATGTGATGGAGGTACTACATTCCACTCACCTTCAGCTTTAACAGTTACTTCACACCCTAGTCGAGTTAAAGCATCTGCAATGAAATCAGCCGTCAATTGATATCCCAACAATTGGTCTACCTGAGCTTGTTTCAGTTCAATTGCTTCACGCTTTGGTAAAATTTCAGTTTTTTCAGCCACAGTAATTGGACCAAATTCACCACCTGCCAACTCTTGAATAAGCTGCGAAGCACGGTTCATGGCAATTAACGGCAACTCAAAATCTACACCACGTTCATAACGCTGTGAAGAATCAGTATGCAAGCCAAAACGACGAGCACGTCCAGCAATAGCAAGTGGCGCGAAGAAAGCACTTTCTAGGAAGATATCGGTAGTATCATCAGTTACGCTTGATGCTAAACCACCCATAATTCCAGCAATTGCCAAAGCTTTCTGGTCATCAGCAATCACCATAATATCTTCTTGTAATTCAACTTCTTGATCATTAAGGAGTTGTAATTTTTCTTGTGGCTGAGCTTGACGCACATGTACAGTCCCTTCGATTTTAGCTAAATCGAAAGCATGCATTGGCTGACCCAGTTCCATAAGGACATAGTTCGTCACATCAACCAAAATACTGTGCGTGCGAATTCCTGAACGAGCTAAAGCCTGCTCCATCCACTCAGGAGTAGCAGCTTTTACATTAACGTTTTTAATTACACGTCCTAAATAGCGTGGAGTACCTTCAGTGCTGATCACTACTTTCTTCTCATCAGCAATTGTCGCTTCAACTGATTTAATATCAGGTTCATTCATTTGCAGTTGGTTAATTACTGCAATCTCACGAGCGATACCACGGATACTGAAACAGTCACCACGGTTTGGTGTAATACTGATATCGATGACGTTATCATCGAGTTTTAAGTATTCACGGATATTTATCCCTACTGGAGCATCAGCAGGTAACTCAAGCAAACCATCGATTTTATCTTCAAGATCAATTTCAGAAGCACCACAAAGCATGCCTTGTGACTCAACTCCACGAAGTTTACCTTTTTTGATTTTGAAATCACCCGGTAATACAGCACCAATCGTTGCAACTGGAGCTTTCATGCCAGCACGAACATTCGGTGCCCCACAAACAATTTGTAAAGGCTCGCCCGAACCAATATTAACTGTCGTTACACGCAAACGATCTGCATCTGGATGCTGCTCAACTGTTAAAACTTCGCCGACCACGACGCCAGTAAATGGCTTAGCAACAGGTGCAAGTTCATCAACTTCAAGACCAAGCATAGTTAACTGATCAGACAATGTCTCACTATCAATTGCCGGGTTAACCCATGTGCGTAGCCAATTTTCGCTAATCTTCATCTTTATAAACCTTTTTTAATCCTGAAAAAATGTTAGGCAAATTGGCGTAAGAAACGCACATCATTTTGATAGAACATACGCAAGTCATTAATGCCATAACGCAACATTGCAAAACGCTCTACCCCTAAACCAAAAGCAAAGCCTTTGTATTTATCAGGATCAATACCCGCAGCACGCAATACATTTGGATGTACCATGCCACAGCCTAAAACTTCTAACCAACGTCCACGCTCATCCATGATATCTACTTCTGCACTAGGCTCTGTAAATGGGAAATATGAAGGACGGAAACGTACTTTTAAATCTTTCTCAAAAAATTCATTCAGTAGGTTAATCAATAAACCTTTTAATTCAGCAAAGCTTGTGTTCTCAGCAACATATAAGCCTTCGATCTGGTGGAACATTGGTGAATGCGTTTGATCCGAATCACAACGGTAAACACGGCCAGGGCATACGATACGAATTGGCGGCTCACTCGTCTCCATTGTACGAATCTGTACCCCAGAGGTATGCGTACGTAGCAAGTGAGTAGCATCAAAGTAGAAAGTATCGTGCATAGCACGTGCCGGATGGTGACCAGGAATATTTAATGCTTCGAAATTGTGATAGTCATCTTCAACTTCTGGACCGGTTGCAACTGTAAAACCAGCTTTAGTGAAGAACTGACAAATTCGCTCTTGTACCTGAGTAACAGGATGAACTGTACCAATACGTTGACCACGGCCCGGCAATGTAATATCAATCGTTTCACTTGCTAGCTTTTGTGCAAGTGCTGCCTGTTGTAGTGCCGCTTGACGTTCTGTTAATGCAGTATTAATTGTTTCTCGAACAGCATGAATCGCAGCACCTTGTACTTTGCGTTCTTCAGGGTCCATTTTCCCTAATGCTTTCGATTGTTCTGCAAGCTGGCTTTTTTTCCCTGTAAATTGCACACGCACCTGATCAAGTGCAACAAGGTCTTGAGCTGCTGCAATGGCAGCAAGCGCTTCTGTGGTCAGGGCTTCCAGTGACATATTAACTCTCAAAGCAACAAATTTAAAAAATATAATAAAACACTGCATTCTAACAGTTTTTCATTGAATTGATGAAGTTTATCCATCATGAAAAATGTATTAGGCAACAAAAAGATAAAACGTATAAGATAGTAGTATCGTCAATGAGATCAACTATTATGGCGCTTAATCAGATTTGGAAACAACAACTTACGCTTGTGACATATGGTAATGAATACCTCCGTCAGAATTTAAGCTTTAACCAATGGCGACAACATCATATTTTCGACCATCATAGTTTTCAGTTTCGTGACTTAACTTCTCAACATTTGTTGGCCCAACACTTCCAAGTTTGGCTAGAAGCATTAAAAAAACAAGGTACCTCAAAGCTCAGCTTACATTTATCAAGCCTTCTCAATGAAGAACAAAATCCAAATAGCAATGTCGAGCTCTTACCTTATACTCATTTTATCGTGACCCATCAAAATGATAATAAATTTGCTTGGATTTTTGGCCATGAGCTTGCCGAATGGTATAACAATGATAATGAGTTTGAAGCTCCTGCTTCACAAACCTGTGAGCTTCGTTTAGAAACTTTCTGGCGTTTTGAACTCAATGAAAAATTATCAAAAAAAATTGAAGCTGATTTAAAAAATCCGCCATGGCAAGAAATAGCTGATTTTATGGATAGTGAATTATTTCATAGTAAATATGCAGCAGGCTTTGAGGAGCCAGAACTTCAAAATGCTCTTTTTGATGGTACAAATATTAAAAGCTTAGAGCCAAAACTTGCATTAATTCCAGAGAATTATCCCGCAGATTATGCCCATCAACTTTTATCTCGCACTCAAGCATTAGCTGACTACTTAGAACAAAAGAAACGTATTGCAAATGATCCTTTGGGAGAAGAACTAGACCAAGAGCAACTCATCAATTTAAGAAACTTTACACAAAAAACTGATGATTTGTTTGCCAAGCTTATTGTGAAAGTTGCCAACCATTATCAGACAGCTCAGATGGTGCCTGTAGTTAAAGCATCTCCATTTGAGCAATCAAATGAAAATCCACAGCATCTCAAGTCTCAGCACCATAAAGGCACTGGTTCAGGCGTTATTAAACTGGTTATTCTAACGATTATTATTTGTGCTTTGGCTTATTATTTTGGACTTTAAAGATTAGAGTTCCCATTGATAAAGTAACTCTGTTATTTCGGGACCGAACTCAAGTAGTTCGGTTTCCCCAATTAATTTAGCTCCCATTTTTTCGTAGAAGAAACGACTTGGATTTTTATTAAAAACTTCTAAGCGAATAAAACTGTATCCTTGATTTAAAGCGCATTGGTAGAACTTTTGAAATAACTCACGTCCCATGCCTTGCTTTTGAACTTCTTTTAAAAGATAAAAAGCCATAATTTCAGCAATATTATTTTCTGGGTTTAAATAACCATCGAGAAAGCCTTTCACTGCCCCATTTTCAGTATAGACAAATAACTTATGATCAGGGCTTTTTGCTATTTCTTTCCATAATAACTCCTTATCTAGGATTTTAAGCTCATCTAATATTTCTTGCTTAATTATACCTGTATAGGTTTCTTTCCACCCCTGTATATGTACTTCTGCAATAGATAATGCATCCTTGAGTGATGCTATACGAATATCCATATCATTTAATGATTTCAATTTACTTCCCTCACGTCACTACTTTTAAAGTGAAGCATTGATTGGTCTCACATCAACCTACTCAGTTAAAAGTAGCTCTCGAACATGCATTAAAGCAAAACCCAACAAATTTAGTCCTTGCCATAGAGATGGATCTTGAATATATGGATGGTCCTGCGCCATACCAATTCCCCAAATTTTATCGACTGGAGATGCTTCAACTAAAATACGGTCTTTCGTTGCTAATAAGAATTTCTTCAACTCAGGATGCTGTGAGAATTTGGCAAAATTCGCCTGTACGACAATATCAAACCGTTTTTCTTGCCATATCTGTTCCTCATAATTACGTACTTTGCGACCTAGTTGTTTCGCCTCATTAGGATGTTTAACTTGCAAAATCCGTGCAAAAATTTCTTCATCATTAAATATTTTTGCTTTTTGCGCCATCATATAGTGCTCAGCAGTAAAGTACTCGATACTCTCTACTTCAAATTGCGCAGGAAACCACTGGCTAAAACAACTCTTATCAACAAGATCAGCTTTCTTAGGAGTATGCCCCCAGAAATATAAATATTTGAACTGGTGACCTTGCTGTACTTTTTTAATTAAATCATTAAGAAATTTTTCGTCTTTCATCTTTTATCTCTGATTGTTATCTCTTTTTAAAATAGAACCGCTAAAAATAAAAAAGACCGCTAAAAAGCGGTCTTTCTTTAAATCTCTAAGCTTATGCAGCTAATGCACCTTTAGCTTTTTCAGCTAAAGCAGCAAATGCTACTGCATCATGCATAGCGATGTCAGCTAATACGCGACGGTCGATGATCACTTGAGCTTTTTTCAAGCCATCGATCATACGGCTGTAAGACAAACCGTTTTGACGAGCACCAGCATTGATACGCGCAATCCATAGAGCACGGAATTGACGTTTCTTTTGACGGCGGTCACGGTAAGCGTATTGACCAGCTTTGATTACCGCTTGGAATGCTACGCGGTAAACGCGTGAACGAGCACCGTAGTAACCTTTAGCGCGAGCAAGAATTTTTTTGTGACGACGATGAGCCACTACACCACGTTTTACACGAGCCATTTATAATCTCCTTAGATGTATGGGCACATACGACGAACTGAATTCATGTCAGAAACATGAACCATTACACAGCCGCGTAATTGACGGATACGTTTAGCAGATTTTTTGGTCAAGATGTGGCGCTTGAACGCTTGTTTACGCTTAAAACCGTTTGCAGTCGCTTTGAAGCGTTTAGCTGCACCACGGCGAGTTTTTAACTTAGCCATAGTAACCTCTTTTAGGCACCTGTTCGGCGCGATTGCACCATTGCAAAATCGACCTGCAGGTAAGGAAGCGCGTATTTTATAGCAACCTGAGCAAAATTAAAACTATTAGTTACTGTTTTTATGGTTGCAAGAAAGACTTTTCCAAATTCAACCTTGTCAGCAATATCAATAATAAATAAAGCGCCTATGCTTTTTTCCATTTATAATACGATCAAATTATCAACATACGATATTTCTAATGCAGAAACATGATGCATTTGCAGCCTTACGCTACAGAGATTTCTCAATTGTTACGATTAATCAATTTTGCTTAACGTTAGCAATTTTGATTCAAGAAATTATTGTTGCTTATTCACTTTATCAAATTACCAAAGATCCTCTAACTTTAGGCTTAATTGGATTAGCAGAAGCCATTCCATTTATTGCCCTATCGCTTTGGGGTGGCTATTTTGCAGATAGATTTAATAAACAGATTATTATGAAAATCTGTTTGTTTTTCTCGGTTCCTCTTCCTTTAGTGCTGTGGTCGCTGTTCCATCTGCATGGGTTAGGTCATATCAGCGTAAATTTCCTTTCTTGGGGTATTTATGCTGTTATTTTTGGCTTAGGTACTATACGTGGGTTTTATAATCCCTCTGCAACGTCTTTAAAACCATTTTTGATACCTCGTGAACTGTATGCAAATGGTGCAACATGGACGACAATCGGTTGGCAAAGTGGAGTAATTATCGGGCCAATGCTTGGTGGTTTCATGCTTGCCTATTTAGGCCGAGAAACAAGTCTATTTAGTGTTGCGGTTTTACTTGGTATTTGTTTCATCTTAATTAACCTATTGCATAAGCGTACTTTTCCTAAAATTGAAACTGCTAATGTTTTAGAAAGTTTAGGAGATGGTTTCCGTTTTATCTGGAAAACTAAAATTGTTCTTTGGGCAATTTCTCTTGATTTAGCTTCTGTTTTATTTGGTGGAGTCATCGCATTATTGCCAATTTTTGCAGAAGATATCTTAAAAGTCGGCCCAGAAGGACTGGGATATTTGCGTGCGGCGCCATCTATTGGAGCGCTCGTCACTATGATTGCTTTGACTCGCTTCCCGCCAACTCAACATGCATGGCGTAACATGCTACTTGCTGTTGCAGGATTTGGTGTTTTCACGATTCTTTTCGCATTCTCAAACAACATGTGGTTATCACTATTTGCGTTGGCTATGACAGGCGCTTGTGACAGTATTTCAGTTGTGGTTAGACAAACCATTTTGCAAATTTTTCCACCAGAAAATATGCGTGGTCGCGTTGCTGCTGTAAACGGAATGTTCGTTTCATCAAGTAATGAGCTTGGTGCATTTGAGTCAGGTTTAGCAGCCAAATATTTAGGAACAATTGCAGCCACTATTTTTGGGGGTTGTATGACACTTGCAGTGGTCACCTTCTGTTGGCTAAAAACCAATGATCTATTTAAAGTCGATATTACCAAAAGCTCAGAAGACTAGTTAGACCATTTTATTAAAAGCATCTTCGGATGCTTTTATTTTAAATAAAACCTGTAATCACCCAATAAATAAAAATATAGCGTCCTGCTTTAGCAATCAAAACTATAATTAAAAAACGCCAAAAATTTTCTTTGAATAAACCTGCAACTAAAGTAAGTGGGTCACCAATAATAGGTGTCCAACTTAAAAGCAGCGAATAAAACCCATACTTATGATAAAAGCTTTGAGCTTGCTCTAAACGCTTTTCAGAAACAGGAAACCACTTTTTGTGTTTAAACTGCTCTATTTTTAAACCAAGCCACCAGTTCACACACGAGCCCAGTACATTTCCGAAAGTGGCGATAGAAATTAGAAGAAAAGCAGAATATTCTTTTTTTAATAATAAGGTGGCGAGTACAGCTTCTGATTGTAACGGTAATAATGTAGCCGCCCCAAACGCGCTCAAAAAAAGTAAAAAGTAACTTAGCATATTAAATTAGACCAAATCACCTTTCACTTTATTCATTACGCTACCAATAAAAGTTAAATAACTTTAATTGATAGTGCTTTTTGTACCGCAGGACGTGCCGTCAAGCGAACAATATATTCTTGCACATAAGGATAATCCTCTAGCTGAATACCTTGCCATTCATAGCGCAAGATCCAAGGTAAAATTGCCATATCAGCAATCGAGTATTCACCCGCAACAAACTTCTGGCCAATGAGCTGCTTATTCAGCACACCATATAAGCGCTTAGTCTCATTTACATAGCGGTCTATAGCGTATGGAATTTTTTCTGGTGCAAAGCGGTTAAAATGATGATTCTGCCCTAGCATAGGCCCTAGCCCACCCATTTGCCACATGAGCCATTGTTCAACTTCAACTCGCTCTTGCTCATCAGTTGGATAAAATAATCCAGTTTTTCGACCTAGATATTGCAGGATCGCACCTGATTCAAATATTGAAATTGGCTCACCACGAGGTCCATCTTGGTCAACAATCGCCGGAATTTTATTATTTGGAGAAATTCTCAGAAAGTCTGGTTGAAATTGATCATTTTCTAAAATATTGATTGGGTAAAGAGTGTAGTCTAGTCCCATTTCTTCTAAGGCAATTGTGATTTTATGTCCATTGGGAGTTCCCCAATAATATAGATCAATCATTCTATTTTCCTATTCATCGTTATCATGACTGCGTCTTGCGTTATAGCATGTTTTAAGAGGGACGATGAGATTTCCAACACTAAAAAATACATAAAATTCAAGAATTGAATTTCTTTTAAAAGATATAGCAATTGTCTTAAATAAAACTGAACAGAGAAAATTAAATCATCTTTTTTTATTATGATAAGGATATAAAAAAGCACTGCTTTTGCAGTGCTTTTTTTGAGTATTACTTTTTCTTTTTCGGTCCAAGTAACATACCCATTTGACGGCCTTCCATTTTAGGTGCTTGTTCCACAACCCCAAACTCAGCGACATCCGCTTCAATTTTTTGTAATTGAGCTAAGCCAAGTTGTTGGTGAGCCATTTCACGACCACGGAAACGTAAAGTGATTTTCACTTTGTTTCCTTCTTCAAGGAATTTCAAAATAGCACGAAGCTTAACTTGATAATCACCAACATCAGTTGCAGGGCGCAGTTTGATTTCCTTCACTTGCACTTGATGCTGTTTTTTCTTCGCATCTTTTTGCTTCTGCTTAAGGTCAAACAAGTGCTTGTTGTAATCCATAATTTTACAAACAGGCGGCTCGGCGTTTGCAACGATCTCAACTAGGTCAAGATCTGCCTCTTCAGCAGCGCGCAGTGCTTCATTTAATGAAACAATTCCTTTTTGCTCACCGTCAGCACCAACGAGGCGTACTTCTTTTGCACGGATCTCGTCGTTAATTGCTGGACGGTTGCTTTTTGCACCTTGTTGTTGGTTACGGTCAGGCTGTTTAATCTTTCTTACTCCACAATATACCGGCCACGTTCGGCGACGGCAGACTTCACTAAGTCAATGAATGCATCTACTGACATAGTACCTAAATTTTTTCCTGAGCGGGTACGCACATTCACTGTACCTTCTTCAACTTCTCGATCACCAAGAACTAATAGGTAAGGAATACGCTCTAGAGTACGCTCACGAATCTTAAATCCGATTTTTTCATTTCTCAAGTCAGAAATAGCACGAAGGCCATTTTCTTTGAGTTTTGCTACGACTTTCTCACAAGCTTCAGCTTGAGAGTCGGTAATATTCATGACACATGCTTGTAACGGCGACAACCAAGGTGGCATGAAACCAGCGTAGTGTTCAATTAGTATACCAATAAAACGCTCAAAACTGCCAAGAATTGCACGATGCAACATTACAGGCTGATCACGATCATTGTCTTCAGTCACATAAGACGCATCTAAACGTTCTGGTAAGTTGAAGTCACACTGAATAGTACCACACTGCCATACACGTCCGAGACAGTCTTTCAATGAGAATTCAATTTTCGGACCGTAGAACGCGCCTTCACCAGGTTGTAATTCCCATTCGAGACCCGCTGCATCTAAAGCATCTGCTAAAGATTTTTCAGCCATATCCCAAAGTGCATCATCACCCACACGTTTTTCTGGACGTGTAGAAAGTTTCATTTGCACTTCTTCAAAGCCAAAATCTTTATAAACTTCTAAAGTCAGCTTAATAAAGTCAGCAACTTCTTGACCGATCTGCTCTTTAGTACAGAAAATATGTGCGTCATCTTGTGTAAAGCCACGTACACGCATAATGCCGTGTAAAGAACCTGATGGTTCGTTACGATGACAAGAACCAAACTCTGCTAAACGAATCGGTAGATCACGGTAAGACTTCAAACCTTGGTTGAACACTTGCACATGACATGGGCAGTTCATTGGCTTAACCGCATAGTTACGATTTTCAGAATGAGTCGTAAACATGTTGTCTGCGTAGTTGGCCGCATGTCCTGATTTTTCCCACAATGTAAAGTCTACAATTTGTGGTGTTTTAATCTCAAGGTAACCATTGTCTTGCTGAACTTTACGCATGTATTGTTCAAGTACTTGATAAATAGTCCAGCCATTTGGATGCCAGAACACCATACCCGGTGCTTCTTCTTGCATATGGAACAAGTCTAAAGCTTTACCAATTTTACGATGGTCACGCTTTTCAGCTTCTTCGATACGCTTGATATATGCAGCGAGCTGTTTTTTGTCTGCCCAAGCTGTACCATAAATACGTTGAAGCTGTTCGTTCTTCGCATCACCACGCCAGTATGCACCAGAGATTTTAGTGAGCTTGAACGATTTTAAGAATTTGGTATTCGGTACGTGTGGACCACGGCACATATCCAAATAATCTTGATGGTAGTACAAGCCCATTTGTGTTTCTTCAGGCATGTCTGCAATCAAGCGTAATTTATATTCTTCGCCACGCGCAGTAAATTCAGCAATAACTTCATCACGTGGTGTCATTTTTTTAACGACATCATAATCTTGATCGATGAGCTTTTTCATGCGCTCTTCGATAGCTGCCATATCATCCAAAGTAAAAGGACGTGGCATCCAGATGTCGTAGTAAAAACCTTCTTCAATGACTGGACCAATCACCATCTTGGCTTCCGGGAAAAGCTGTTTAACAGCATGCCCTACAAGGTGTGCACAAGAGTGGCGAATAATTTCAAGACCTTTCTCATCTTTTGGAGTGATAATTTGTAAGGTCGAATCTTCGGTAATTAAGTCACATGCATCAACTAAGCGATCATTTACACGGCCAGCAACAGTATTTTTTGCTAGACCAGGCCCAATACTTTGGGCAACTTCCATAACAGATACAGCGTGATCAAAACTCTTTTGATCGCCATTTGGCAATGTGATAATTGGCATAAAAAAATCCTTAAGGAGTGATGCCCTATACGAAGGAGCATTTCACCGCGAGATTATGATCGAGGCGAACCTCAAAATATAAAAACGGTGTAAATCAAAGTTAAAAAACCTGAAAGATTTTACACTTGTTCAAGCAATGTGAAAACCTTTGAGTCCATAAAATCATAAATACATTTTGCTTATCGCGTAAACAGCAATAAATGACTTAAAAAATATATTGAGATGATTTTTAAACATGTTTAACACAAGTGGTTTAAGATGAAGAAAATAGCATTTCTGCTCATTTTTTGACTGGAGGGTATCGCTCTTTAAGACTAAAGCATAGATGCTTTGATTAATATTAAATCATATGTTCAAAGAATGAATTAAAAATAGAACACGGAGTTGTTTCACATGGTTAGTGCTTATGATGAGTTACCACGCACACCCGCAAACTTTGTTGCGTTATCACCTCTACGCTACCTAGAGCGTGCGGCTTATATTTACCCAGATCAAGCTTCAATTATTCATGGTAAGCGCCAAATTTCATGGAAAGAAACTTACCAACGTTGTTGCCAATTTGCATCTCAGCTCAAGCAACTGGGAATTGAGAAAAATGATACGGTATCTGTCTTATTGCCAAATATTCCAGCCATGATTGAAGCACATTTTGCAGTTCCTATGGCGGGTGCGGTACTCAATACCCTCAATACACGTTTAGATGCAAAAACAATCGCTTTCATGTTGGAACATGCTGAAAGTAAAGTGCTGTTGGTTGATCCTGAATTTGTGAATTTGGCAAGAGAAGCCCTCTCACTTATTCCGAATCAGCACATTGTTGTGATTGATGTAGCTGATACGGAATACGAAGGTGAAAATCAGTTTTTGGGTTCCTTTGAATATGAAGAATGGATCGCTCAAGGCGACATTAACTTCTCTTGGCATTTACCAGAAGATGAATGGGATGCGATTAGCTTAAATTACACATCTGGAACTACAGGTAATCCTAAAGGTGTGGTCTATCATCATCGCGGGGCTTATCTTAATGCTGCAAGCAATATCTTGGCTTGTGGAATGAAACCGCGTGCTGTGTATTTATGGACACTCCCCCTCTTTCATTGTAATGGCTGGTGTTTTGCATGGAGCATAGCAGCAAGTGGTGGAACCAATATCTGTTTACGCAAAGTCGATCCCGAATTAGTCATGCAATTGATTGCAGCCCATAAAGTTGATTATTTCTGTGGTGCGCCTATTGTTCTTTCAATGATTCTTAACTTACCTAAAGAAAAACAAACGAACTTTGATCACCATGTTGAAGTCATGGTTGCTGGGGCAGCTCCACCTGTTGCCATTATTGAAGGGATGCGAAACATGGGGATTAACGTAAACCATGTATATGGCTTAACAGAAACTTATGGGCCTTCTGCCCTATGTGCTTCTCAATCTGGATGGAATGAGCTATCAATTGCTGAACAAGCCCAACTTCATTCCCGTCAAGGCGTACCCTACCCATTACAAGACAGCATGCGTGTATTAGATCCCGAGACTATGGAACCTGTGCCTAATGATGGTCAAACCATGGGAGAAATCATGTTCCGTGGCAATATTGTCATGAAAGGCTATTTAAAGAACCCTAAAGCGACTCAAGAAGCCTTTGCTGGAGGATGGTTTCACACGGGCGACCTAGCTGTTTGTCACCCAGATGGTTATGCAAAAATTACTGATCGTTCAAAAGACATCATTATTTCAGGTGGAGAAAACATTTCATCTTTAGAAGTAGAAGATGTGTTGTATAAACACCCTGCTGTATTAACCGCTGCGGTAGTCGCCAAACCCGATGCGCGCTGGCAGGAAGTACCATGCGCGTTTATTGAATTAAAGATGGGGACTACAGCAACGCCTGAAGAAATTATTGCACACTGCCAAAAAGAATTAGCGCGCTTTAAAGTGCCTAAAGATGTGGTTATTACAGAAATTCCAAAAACATCTACAGGTAAATTACAGAAATTTATCTTGCGTGAATGGGCAAAAGAACGGGCTGAAAATTTATAAATAAAAAAGCGACGCCTTGAGCGTCGCTTTTTACTATTGAAGAGCAATTAGCCTTGATCAGACAATAAGGCAATTTGCTGCACATAGTTAACAAATTTACCTTTTGATGCCTCAAGCTCTGCTTCACTCACTTCTTGAGTCTTATCACGCTTGATTCTCAACACATGCTGACGCAAGGTGTGACGTTCCGAAGCATTATAAATTTTACTAAATTCATTAATTGCAGGGTCACCTTGTTCGATCATACGATCAACCCAACGCATCAATTGAGCCTGCTTTTTTGCGCCTTGCTGCGGAGTTAGATAAGACAAAATAACGGTCTCATCTTCATTGCGCAATAATTTACCAATACGTTGAAACTGACGACGACGAGCTTCAAAAGAACTAATGTTCTGTACTTCCATTAACGCATCAATTAAACGTTCATCAACTGGAAGTTTTTGAATCTGTTTAACAGAAAGTTGTGCTAATTGCTCACCTAAAGCAGCCATACGTTGAACTGCTTTTTTCTGCTCTGTCTTACTTGCACGTCCTTCTAAAGAGCCAAAATCTTCTTCAGTATAACGTTGGGGACGACGTGCCACGATTAATCTGCCTCATAAAATTTTGCGGCGAATAACGCCTGTACTTCATTTAATGCCTGCTCTTCGTCGGTACCATCAATGACCAATCGCAAAGTGGTCCCTTTACCTGCACCTAACATCAGCAAAGACATAATATTTTTTGCATCTACTAAATGATCGCCTTTTCCAATTTGGATCGACGAACGAAATTTTGTAGTGACCTCTATCAGTTTTCCTGATGCACGAGCATGTAAACCGAGTTTATTAATTACATCAACAGTTGTGTCTATCATGACCAGTGCTTCATTTCTCTGTGTAAGACCTGAACAGACCATTCTGCCTCAAGTGCTTGTTTTAGTCTATCTACGATATAAACGGAACGATGTTGACCGCCAGTACAACCAATAGAAATCGTCATATAGTGACGATGTCCTTCAGCAAATGCTGGAAGCCATTTTTTCAAGAAGTGAAGAATATCATCAAACATTTCGTTTGCTTGCGGACTTGCTTCTAAAAATTGTCTTACTGGCTCATCCAAACCAGAAAAACGTCTCAATTCTAAATCCCAATGCGGATTTGGTAAATGCCGTACATCAAAAACATAATCAGCATCTAGAGGAATGCCATGTTTATATCCAAATGACTGCAATATCACAATGAGCTTATCTGACTGCCCCAATTTAGACAGTAAAATATGCTTTAGATCATGAACACTTTTATCTGTTGTATCAATATGAACCGTAGCGCGGAACTGAATTGGGAGCAGTAACTGCTTTTCTTCATGAATACATTGCAACAGACTTTTAAAACGATTGGCTAATGGATGCGGACGACGTGATGCACTAAAACGTGCGATCAAATCCTGATCTTGCGTAGTCAGATAAATCACATCAACTGTGCCATGTTTTTGTAGTTGCTCAAAAACATGATCGAACTCTTGCATATCTGCACGAGTGCTTCGAACATCCACACCTAATGCCAACTGTTCTAGATTATTTTCATGATCTAGCTTTGCCACAATTTCGGGCAGCAATGCCAAAGGCAAATTATCAATACAGTAATAGCCCAAATCTTCTAACACTTGGAGAGCTGAAGATTTTCCTGAACCAGACTGTCCTGTCACGATAAGTATACGCTTCATGGCATGGCTGTCCTTTGATCTGTTTATTGGGGTGTAAAGGCAACTTCTAAATTATCAATCAAACGTGTTGCACCCAATTTTGCCGCGACAAATAACACAATATCACGATCAAACTGAGTAGCAGGTAACAGATTTGACTGACGAGCTTCGACATAATCCACAACAAACCCATTATCTGTCAACTGAGTTTTGATATCTTCTAAAACTTGTTGTAGATCTTTGCCTTGATGTAATTGTTGCTCAGCTTGCTTTAAACTCTGATAAATAACCGGAGCGGCCTGACGTTGCTCAGGACTTAAATAACCATTTCTTGAACTAAGAGCCAAGCCATCTGCTGCACGAACAATTGGCACACCAATTACTTCTAGCGGGATATTTAAATCTTGTACAAACTGGCGAATCACTGCTAACTGTTGGTAATCTTTTTGACCAAAGAAAGCATAGTTAGGTTGCACAATATTAAAGAGTTTGGTGACCACCAAAGCTACGCCATCAAAATGCCCAGGACGTGAACTACCACATAAAGCATCAGTAATTTGGCTAACACTTATATTGGTTAAACGTGGCTGAGTACCGTACATTTGCTCAACTGATGGTGCAAAAATAATGTCACAGCCGACATCGGCCAATAGACGGCTATCTTGCTCTAAAGTACGAGGATAGTTATCAAAATCTTCACCTGGTCCAAATTGAGTTGGATTTACGAAGATGCTAACAACTACAACATCACATAACTTTTTCGCTTCACGAACAAGTGTGAGATGTCCTTCATGTAGATTTCCCATTGTTGGGACAAAACCAATAATTTTACGCGCAGCTCTAGCAGGATTTAAAGAAGCTGCAAGACCTTGTATGGTGGTTTCTGTTTTCATGAATTACAGCTCAACGTGGAAAGTATGTTCTTTGGCTGGAAATGACTGGTCCTGCACAGCAGCATGAAAAGCTTTAAAAGCGTCTAGGATTGCTGTTTCGCCAGATTGTTCTTTCATAAAGTTACGGACAAAACGCGCAACTCGACCAAAAGTTAAACCCAACATATCCTGTACTACAAGTACCTGACCATCAGTCGCATTACCCGCACCAATACCAATCACAGGTGTATTTGGAAATAGTTCAGCAATTTCTTGTCCCAACTGAGCAGGAACACATTCAAGCAATAGAACTGCCGCACCTGCTTCAACCACTGCCGTACAGTCAGCAATAAGTTGATCAGCTGCTTCACGTGTTTTAGCTTGTAATTTGTAACCGCCAAATACGTGTACAGATTGAGGAGTTAAACCTAAATGTACGCACACAGGTACACCATTACGAGTTAACACTTGTACAGTTTCACTTAGCCAAGCGCCGCCTTCGATTTTGATCATCTGAGCACCAGCTTGCATAACTGTTCTTGCGTTTTGCAAAGCATCATTTAAGGTGGCATAACTCATAAATGGTAAGTCAGTCATAATCAAAGCATGCTGGTTACCACGACGCACCGCCGCCGTATGATAAGCCATGTCCTCAACAGTTA
Source organism: Acinetobacter sp. AOR18_HL (assembly GCF_027855145.1). Classification (NCBI taxonomy): domain Bacteria; kingdom Pseudomonadati; phylum Pseudomonadota; class Gammaproteobacteria; order Moraxellales; family Moraxellaceae; genus Acinetobacter; species Acinetobacter sp. AOR18_HL. The sequence continues at coordinate 25,372 of NZ_JAKTIG010000004.1, read as the reverse complement.
CAGGTAGAGTTGAGTCACGACCTTGAATTGCCATTCCAAGAGAATCACCAATTAAGATTGTATCAATTTCAGCAAGTTCCATTGCTTTTGCCATACTCGCATCGTAACAAGTTAGACAAGAGAACTTACGTCCTTCGGCTTTAAATTTTCTTAAGTCACTTAGACTAATCATGATGGTATCCTCTACAGGAGTTTGCAGAACGTAATAAGTCAGGCTTTAAGCCCAAGACTCATCAGCAAGTACAGTCAGCGTAGGCTGCTGTATGAGTTCTAAATTTTTAAGTGGCTGATCGTTAATATGTAAATCAGCGTCTAAATCTAATAAAGGAATTACAACGAAATCTCGCTCTAGAATTCCGATGTGTGGCACAGTTAAGCGCTCATTTTGAATTTTTTCATCACCATATATAAGCAAATCCAGATCTAAGGTACGCTCTCCCCAACGACGAAGGCGTACACGACCAGCTTCTTGCTCAAATCGCTGTAACTGGTCTAACAAATCTAAAGGCGTGAGATCGGTATTTAGCTCTGCAACTGCATTTAAATAATTTGGTTGATCTTGAGGCCCCATAGGTGGACTTTGATAAAGTTTAGAAACTTTCACTGCACCTAAAGTTTTAAGCTTAGCAATGGCTTCAGATAAGATTTGGCGCGAATCACCCAAATTACTTCCTAAACCAATATAGGTCTTCGTTGTCATTGCGTTGGCCCAAAAATAACTTGGCTTAAATCGCGTTGTACTCGCTTACGCTTCAAAATCGGATGGTCGCTCATCACCCCAGCTTCTGAAGCAGAGGCTTTTTCAACGAAACGACCCATCGATTGTTCTTGTCGAGCACGTTCTTTTTTCCCACGACGGCTGCGTGGTTCAGGAATATCAACCAAAGGTTCGATTTCCGTCTCAACTTTATTGTTTTCAACAGGTTCGGCAACGGTTTTACGACGGTTTCTAGCTTTCTGACGATTGTACTGGCTAATTGCAGCTTCTTTTTCGTCATTCGACATTTCTTGGTAGGCTTCCCACCAGCTTCCCATTCCCTGTGTCGTGTCATCACCTGACTTTTCACGAAGTAACAAGAAGTCAAAACCAGCACGGAAACGCGCATGTCCAGCCAATGCTTCAATTTGCTGTGGTTTCGGATTAAGCAAACGGGTCTGCATTTCCCAAACTTCACGAATAAAAGTTTCTGCAAAACGAGGAATCACAGTGCGTGTTGCCTGACGTTTTAAGACATCTAAACCAGCTTGTGCACGCGCTTCAGCTGGTACCACACCTTTAGATAAATAAAATTCACAACGCTCTAAAAATGGTTGCCACAATAAGACTGCATAGAAAAATGCAGGGTTGATTGTTTTACCCACTTGAATACGCTGATCTGTATTCTTTGCTGCTCTTAAAATAAATGGAGTGAGGTTAGGCTGAATATCGGCAAAGAGTTGTTTCCAAACACCAAACTCAATCAACATTGGCAAAACACGCGCCAAATGTCCCATTGTAAAGAGCTTCTGAGATTCATCATATAAACGATGCGGAGAAACATCACGCAATAGTTGCGTCATCTCTGCATCAAATATATCGAGAATATCTGAATCAATTTTGAAATTTAACTTGGCTGCAAAACGTAAAGTTCGCAGCATACGCACAGGGTCTTCTTCGAAGCGCTGTGCAGGATCGCCCAATAAACGTAGAGTTTTATTTTTTACATCGTCAATTGCTTTGCAGAAATCAAGCACAATACTCTTACGCGGTTGGTAATATAGCGTATTGATTGAAAAGTCACGGCGAGCAAAGTCTTGTTCGATGGTTCCCCAGTTATTGTCACGTAAAATCATGCCTGAAGCACTGGTGACTGCTTTTTTTGGAGGAGCACGGAAGGTTGCAACTTCAATAAGCTCACGCCCTGAATAGACATGTGCTAATTCAAATCGACGGCCAATGATTCGACAACGTCGACCAAAAACTTCTTTAATCTGGGAAGGTGTTGCATTAGTGACTGCATCGAAATCTTTAGGATTAAGCCCTAGCATTAAATCACGGACACCACCCCCAACAATATAAGCTTCATAGCCAGCTTTAGTCAGGCTATCGATCACATCTAAAATCGAAGAAGGAAGTTGGGCTGTGGACAAACCACATTTTGACGCTCGCAAGGTTTGCAAAAGACGCTGTCTCCTACGTCAGGACGTAAATAACAAGTTGTCGCTAATCATAGCTCTAACGCACACAAAGGGCAATTTGATTCTCTGTAGTTTGCGCATGAAATGATAATTGACAGACAGATGATTTATAAAGTCAAACGCGTTTTATTCTTTTCAAAAATGGCTAGACCAATACCCTTTACGTTTTTAAATTCATCAATATTCTTAAAGCCGCCATTCTTTTGACGGTATTCCACAATTGCCTGAGCCTTTTTCTCACCAATACCTTTTAGCTTTTGGAGCTCATCAATATTGGCTTGATTCAAATGAATTTGTCCTGATGAATCAGTCATAACTGAGCTTTTTGGACTATTAGAATGAGAGGCGTGTTGCATGCTCAACTTCTGATCATACATCTGCTGTTTAGCCTTCCACTCCTTAAAATTTTGATCAAAAGATTGAGCCTGAACAAAAGTTGATGAAATCACGCTCCAAAATAAAATAATGAAAATATTGTGCTTATTTTTCCAAAGATTCATGCTGAATTGCATGTGTTTTTTCCCCTAACTTTAACTGCCGCTTTGCCTGATTCCACAATTCATCCATTTCAGACAGGGTCATGTCTTCTAATGTTCTTTGCTGTTTTTGGGCTTGATCTTCAATAAAAGCAAAACGGCTTCTAAATTTATGTATTGTCGATAAAAGTGATGTTTCACTTGAAATCGCAAGTTTACGTCCAACATTGACTAAAGAAAACAGGCAATCTCCAAATTCGTCTTGAATTTCATCAATATTTTGATTTTTTAGGGCCTGCTTAAACTCATCCAACTCTTCTTCTAGTTTTTCATACGCATCTTCTACCGTTTCGAAATCAAACCCAACCTTAGCTACATTTGTTTGAATTTCTTGTGCCTGCAACAATGCTGGCCCATGCTTTATTTCATCTAATCTTGATTGCGGCTTGCCTTGTTTTTCTTGTTGTTTAATTTGTTTCCAAAGCTCACTTACTTGTTCTGGTGTTAAATTATTAAATTGATCTGCCTGAAAAACATGGGGATGACGGCGTATTAACTTTTCACTTATTGCCTCAACAACATCTTGAAAATTAAAAGCGCCTTGCTCACTAAACATTTGTGATTGAAACACAACCTGTAATAACAAATCGCCTAGCTCATTTCTAATTTCATTAATATCGCCTTGACGAATGGCCGCCTCGACTTCATATGCCTCTTCAATCGCATATTTAGTCAGTGAGATTGGGGTTTGTTGTTGATCCCACGGACATTTTTCACGTAATTCTTGCATGATTTTAAGCAATTTATCCATGGTAACCCTCAAGTTTAAAAAGTCGGTCAGTCAATCTAAGATTTTAATTTGTTATGATCAAAATCAAAGCGATTAAATCAGTCGCACTATTGTACTGACAAAGAGAAAAAAGATGAGATACAGTATTCTGATTAGTGGTGCCGCTCAAGGTATTGGGGCTGAAATTGCACGTGTATTCTACAAACAAGGATATAAAGTAGGCATTTACGATATTAATGAATCGCTTGCTCAGGAACTAGCAAATGACTTAGGCTCAAATGCCCGTGCCGGCTATCTAGACGTAAGTGATTACAGCCAGTGGCAACACATATTAAAAGAATTTACCGAATGGGCTGGTGAACTTAATATTTTGGTAAATAATGCAGGTGTTTTATATTCTGGCGCGTTTGAAACGACTGATATTAAAGCTCATCAAAGAACAATAAATATTAATGTAAACGGCGTAATCAATGGCTGTCACGCTGCTCTGCCTTACTTAAAGCAAGCGTCTTTTGCACGTATTATCAACCTCTCTTCAGCTTCTGCAATTTATGGTCAAGCTGATTTGATCTCTTATTCAGCCAGTAAATTTGCTGTTCGCGGGATTACTGAAGGTTTAGATGTGGAATGGAAAAAATATGGTATTCGCGTTTTAGATGTGATGCCACTATTTGTACAAACTGCAATGGTTAACAATATGGATGCAGGCACTATTCAAAATATGGGGATAGATTTAACACCAAATGATATTGCTCAGCAGGTGCTTACGCTTGTAGAGAAAAAGGCTCATTTTTGGACGCCTACCCACACTCCAGTGGGTATAAAAACCAAACTGCTTTATCAACTATCAACGTTGAGTCCTCAGTTTCTAAATCGACTCACCAATATTTATTTATCTAGAAAGTAATTTGCAATAAAAAGGCTGTCATTTGACAGCCTTTTTACTTAATTTATTAAACGCCTTGAATCATGCGTCGTGCACTAATGATTCCAGGTTGCTGCTCTAGGCGAGCCAATAAACGAGAAAGCTGCGCTAAACCTTTAACCTCAATGAGCAACTTCATATTAGCAATACCATCTGCCTCAGAAATTGTATTGACCTGACGAATATTAATTTGGTCAGAGAAAATCACTTGAGTTAAGTCTTTAAGCAGACCACGACGATCATAAGCTTCCACCACAATCTGAACGCTTTGACCACGTGTTGGCTGCATTTCCCAATCAGCTTCAACAGCACGCTCTGGCTCTTGCTTAATCATACGCTGATAGTCAGAACAAATGACTTTATGGATGCTGACACCACGGTTCAAAGTAATATATCCAGCGATTGATTCACCATGCACCGGCTGACAGCACTGAGCGATGTGGAGCTCTACATTGTCTAAACCATCAATTAAAATGCCATGTGCTGATAGCGTATGGCTGGCACGTGGATTTAATGTTGGTTTAAGTACTAGTTCAGGCTCATCCTGATCTAGATGCATTTGGCGGTTCACCTGATTAATCAGGGCATGTAAGCTAATATCGCCACTGACCAGATTCACCAAAATGTCGTCGCCAGTCTTCACATTAAAATGTGATGAATAATCGTTTAGGTCGATACTTTTTGGATGAATCGCAAGACGAGCTAACTCTTTATTAAGAAGTTCTCGACCTACTTCAAGATTTTTACTACGATCTTGCTGTCTAAACCAATGACGCAACTTGTCACGTGCACGAGAGGTTTTAATATAACCTAGAGAGTTCACCAACCAGTCACGGTTTGGTTCACGATCTTTTTTAGTTAAAATTTCAACCTGTTCACCCGTTTTTAAAGTATAGGTAAGTGGCACATAACGCTGGTTGACCCGCGCTGCATAACACTTATTCCCTACTTCTGTATGCACATGATAGGCAAAATCTAAAACTGTGGAACCACGCGGCAACTCTTTAATATCACCATCACGACTGAAAACATAAATCTTCTCAAAGCCTTCAAAGTCTTGTAACTGGTCAAAGCCTTCTGTTTCATCTTCGTTTTGATGTACCGTCGTTTCATTACGTTCTTGATAGTGTTCTAAAACAGCACGTAACGAATGCAAACGATGGTTAAAAGAATGGTCGGTATTCTTTGAACCTTCTTTATAGTTAAAGTGTGAACATACGCCTAACTCTGCTTCATCATGCATCTCATGAGTACGAATTTGCACTTCAAGAGATTTATTTTCAGCAATTACAGCCGTATGCAAAGAACGATAACCATTGGCTTTCGGGTTGGTAATATAGTCATCAAACTGGTGCGGAATATGACGCCAGATTTGATGTACGATACCTAAAGAGTGGTAGCACTCTGGCACACTATTGACCAACACACGTAAGGCACGAATGTCATAAAGTTGGTCGAAGCTCAGGTTTTTGCTCTTCATTTTTCGATAAATCGAATAAATGTGTTTTGCACGCCCTGTAATTTCAGCTTCAATGCCGTAAGACGCTAACTCATTTTTCAAACGGTCAATGACGAACTGAATATAATGCTCACGCTCTAAACGCTTTTCATTGAGTAATGAAGCAATCTCTTTATAACGATCTGGAGCCAAATAGCGAAACGCTAGATCTTCAAGTTCCCATTTAAGCTGAGCAATACCGAGTCGATGTGCCAACGGCGAATAAATAGTAAGGATTTCACGCGCTACACGTTCTTGGCGTTCACGAGAGGAATTTGCAAGCTCTCGCAAAGAATAAGTACGTTCAGCAAGTTTAATTAAAACAACACGAACATCTTCGGTCACCGAAATCAGCATTTTATAAATGCCGCTTAGATGTTCTCGTTGATTATTATTAAAGTGATCTTCTAACCGTTTATTTTTTTCAATAAGTTCTGAGAGTTTACCCATTGCCAAAGTACCTTTGACAAGGTTGTAAACTTGCTCTCCGAATTTCTGTTTTACTTCTTCTATATCGGTAATGCCTTCACGCACACTACGATAAAGCATTGCTGCTGATAAAGTATCTTCATCTACGTGAAGATGTGCCAGAATATCGGCCATTCCAACGCCTGTAGCAAAAGTATTGGAACGATGATTAACCGTTGAATCTAACTCTTTTTGCAGGGTTAAATGAGCGACTTTTTCAAGTTGTTCAAGCTCCGCCCCATCTAATATTTCACGCACCCGATCCAACCATGAGGCTAAACCGATTTGCGTTTCGGCGGCATGCTCTACAGTCGTTTCCTCTGACAACTCGGTTAGTTGTTCAGGTAACTGTTCACGTACTGTGACCATACCATTCTCCTCAATATGTAACTCATGTTTTTAATCGTTTATCTCTTGAATTTTTTCAAATAGTGCAATGGATTCAACATGTTCGGTATGCGTAAACATGTCCATCACTGCTGCTTTTTTTAACTGGTAACCATATTGGACCAAAACACCCGCATCCCTTGCCAGTGTAGCTGGATTACATGATACATAAACGATTCTTTTTGCTCCAAAATTTGATACATACTGCATAATTTCATATGCACCAGCACGAGGAGGATCAATCAATAATGCATCAAATCCTTGATTTGCCCAAGAATGATGCGAAAAATCTTTTGTTAAATCTTGTGAAAAGAAGGTTGCTTGCACCAAACTATTGCATTTCGCATTAGCTGTTGCTCGCTGCACCATTTCTTCACTCCCTTCAACACCGACAACCTGACCACTCTCACCAACACATCGTGCTAACGGGAGTGAGAAATTGCCCAAACCGCAAAATAGATCAAGTACCTTTTCACCTGGTTGCAACTGAAGCAATTCACATGCCAATTGAACCATCTGTTCATTTACTGTGGCATTGACCTGAGTAAAATCCAATGGCGAAAAAGCAAAATTTACATTAAACCTCTCCAAGGCATAATGTAAACGTAAAGCACCTTGTTCATCATCAATACGATGAATACTTTCCGGACCTTTAGGTTGCAAATACAATTGCCACCCTTTGTGTAACGCAAATTGCTTTAATTGGTTGACATCAGAATTGTTTAATTTTTCTACATGACGAACCAATAAAGAAACTTCATGATCACCTTTTGCTAATTCTACATGACCAATATGTGCTTTGCCTTTTAGACTTTGGAGTAAAGTGCGTAACTCAGGCAGACTATTTGATAAGTTTTTATCCAAAACACTACAGCTATGAATCGAAGTTAGACGATTACTATGATGTTCGCGAAAACCCATAATTAAGCGATCTGGTTTTGGTAAATAGCGCACACCGATTCGAGCACGACGACGATAATCGCTTTGTAAAGATCGAATCGGTTGTAGCCACTGTTCAGGCTGAATACCTGCAAAATGCTGTAAATGTGACTGAAGTACACTTTGTTTTAAACGGATTTGTTCATCAGGGTGAATATGCTGCATGCTACATCCACCACAGATCCCATAATGAGGACAAATTGCCTCGATACGATGTGATGAAGGTTCTCCTAACAACTGCAACATTTCAGCTTCTTCAAGACGCTTCGCTTGATGGGTAATCCGAGCTTTTACAGTTTCTCCTGGCAATGCATAACGAATAAAAACTTTTTTGCCATGCTTATCTGCCGGATGATCTGGATGAGAACCATAATGCGCAATTCCCCGCCCCTCATGAGAAAGTGTTTCAACCTGAAAAATATATTCTGGTTGTTGAAGGTTGCGAGATTTGGCTTGTTGTTTCAAAGAATGAACCTAAAAATCTGAAGAATTAAAATAGTGAGAAGTAAATTCAGTATGTTTTGAAGTGCGTTTCCATACTTCAAGAAAATCAGCCTGCTGTGGCATGGTCTGTAAATATTCAATACTCGAACTAATCCAATGGTTATGTTCATCTGCATTTAATTGGCCTTTTAGTACTAACCAACGCAAATAAATAAACCACGTATTGAGCACATCCCCTTCACAATAGCTCGTTAATTTTAACCACTGTTGATTACGAACATATTCAGGCACATGATAACCCGACTCACCACGCTTACCCGGCAAACCTAAAATACAGGCAATATCGTCAAGCTTTTGAAAATTACGGCCATTAAACATTGCCATAACGTCCATTAAGTCTATATGGCGATGGTGATAACGGTTTTGGTAATTATTAAAACGCTTCTGGCTATCAATCTCGCCTTGATCAAACAGACCAGGGGCAGATAGCCCATGATACATAGCGCGAAATAGGATAACTGGTAAATCAAATTGCGAACCATTCCAACTTACTAGCGTCGGATGGCGCTTATCAAAAATAGATAAAAATTTCTGTAAAATTTCTGCTTCAGAATATTGTTCTCGACTAAAAGAAAATAATCGAAAACCAGACTCATCGATCCATAAGCCAGAAATACAAACAATTTCATGTAAAGGCAAACGCTGAAAGTCCATACCAGATTCTTGGCGACGGATTTTCGTCAATGCTTGCTCTACATCTGCCTCAGGTAAATCAAGATGATATAAATGCGCACCCGCTTTTAAATCAGTTAAAGTTTCAATATCAAAAACTAAGGTAGGGAAACGCATTATTTCTCTCAATTATGAGTTATCGTCCTGTACTGAAAACAGACCTGTAGACAAGTAGCGATCGCCACGGTCACAGATAATGCAAACAATAACAGCACCCGGATTTTCTTCTGCAATTTTGATTGATGCCCAAACTGCACCGCCTGAAGATGTACCAGCACTAACACCTTCCATACGAGCTAATTTACGCATAGTTTTTTCAGCTTCAATTTGTGGAATATCGATAATACGATCAACACGGCTACTATCAAAAATAGTAGGCAAATATTCTTTTGGCCAACGGCGAATACCGGCAATACTTGATCCGTCTGCAGGCTGTAAACCAACAATTTGAATATCTGGGTTTTGTTCTTTTAAATATTTAGAAACACCCATAATGGTACCGGTTGTGCCCATTGAACTCACAAAATGGGTAATTTTACCGCCTGTTTGTTTCCAGATTTCAGGACCAGTCGTTAGATAATGAGCTTCAACATTATCAGGATTACCAAACTGATTTAAAACGTGCCCCTTACCCTCTTTTTCCATTTGTAAGGCTAAATCACGTGCACCTTCCATTCCTTGCTGTGGTGTCACTTCAATCAGCTCTGCGCCATAAGCCAACATTGCGTCTTTACGCTCTTGGCTCATATTGTTCGGCATAATAAGTTTCATTTTATAGCCGCGCATTGCCGCAACCATAGCCAAAGCAATACCTGTATTACCGCTGGTTGCTTCAATTAATGTATCACCCGGTTTAATTTGACCACGTTTTTCTGCCTGCATAATCATGTTATATGCAGGACGGTCTTTTACAGAACCTGCCGGATTATTACCTTCCAATTTTGCTAAAACTATCGCTTGCGTATGAGAAGCTAATCGCTGCAAACGAACTAGAGGCGTCTTACCTACATAGTGATCTAACAAAAATTCGTCGGCTAAAAAATCAGGTTGTGTATTACTCATGATCAACACCTATATCGAGGTGGGCCTATTGTATGAAAAAATGCTCGGTACTGCACCCATTTCAATATGCTTTTTCATGAAAGCGATTAAAGCTCGGTCATTTATAAAATGCCGTCTGTTTTAAAATAAAGCGTGATAAGATGCCCTACAGAGAGATAAATCTGATGTAGCCATGTCTAATTTCAATAAAACCTTATCGAAACGCTTACGTCTGAATCACGCATATGGGCAATTGATTGCTCTTATTTTTGTGCCCATTATGATTTTAACGTGTGTTGGTGCTTTTCTGGTTTTAACTGAAACCTCGCATTCAGTAAAACAACAACAGCTACATCATGCCTCAGCAATTTTAGCCCGCTATAATCAAATCGCACTAGATTTATACCACCTAGTTGAACTACAGCCCGATGAATATGACCATGCTCAGCACATCATGCAAAGCATGTTTAATGAAAAAAATCTAAAACGTGCTGCGTTAATTGATAGCAATGGTCAGACTTATTTAAGTATCGGTTATCGAGACAATCGTTATTGGCCAAACTTTACTGAAAAAAATAATTTTTTTGGTCCAATCTCTTATAACCACAACAATATTTATGGACAGCGGATTAGCGACACACCCGGAAAAGCACCTGTCTGGCTTGTGATTGAAATGGATAATCAGCCACTAGAATTGGCACGTTACCGTATTTTGATTGCCCTCGTCATTACTGGCTTAATGACCTTACTGTTACTTTTACTTTGCTTGAATTTTTATTCGCGTCGGTGGATTGCACCGATGTACGAAATTCGCATGCAGTTGCAACGTTTAAATGCAGACACGTTGGACCAGCATATGGTCATTAACAGTACGGGTGAATTGCGCTTATTACAGCGTGATATTGCAAACGTTGTTAAACGATTGCACTTTAGCTTTTTAGAGTTAAAAGAACACACCGAACAAACCGAAGAAGACTTACGCAGAACGCTAGATACCTTAGAAGTTCAAAACATTACCTATCGTCAAGCACGTGACCAAGCGATTTCTTCAAACCAAGCCAAATCGGTTTTTCTTGCCAATATTAGTCATGAGCTTCGAACGCCTTTAAACAGTATTGATGGCTTTATTCATTTATTACTTCGTCAACAAAACCTAAATAACGAACAAAATCTTTACCTGCAAACTATTCGCAAGTCATCAGCCCATTTATTGGCATTAATTAATGATGTATTAGATTTCTCAAAAATTGATGCTGGTAAATTAGAGCTCGAAACAGCGCCGTTTGATTTAGAAGAAGCCGTCTTTGACGTCATGGATATGCTGTCTCCACTGGCTGCCCAAAAGCATATCGCTATGGCTTTTTACTATGCCGACAATATTCCACAACAAGTGATTGGTGATGCTTTACGCTTCAAACAAATTCTGACTAACTTGATTTCGAATGCGATTAAATTCACTCCAGATGGCGAAATTATTGTTCGTGTTCGTATGGAACATGATGATATCGGACAATGCCTACTTCATTTTAGTGTTCAAGACAGTGGTATTGGTTTAAGCGGTACAGATCGTAATAAATTATTTGAATCATTCTCGCAAGGTGATGCATCCGTTACACGTCAATTTGGCGGTACAGGTTTAGGTCTTGCGATCTCTAAACAGCTCGTTCATCTCATGCATGGCCAAATTGGCTTTGAGGACAATCAGGAACGTGCTCCAACAGAAAAAGGTTCAACCTTCTGGTTTACCGCACAATTTGTAGTAGATGAAGATTACGAGATTGAACACCCGCACTTTGAACATTTACAAGTGGTGTCTTATCTTGCCCACCCCGCTACAGCAAGTGTTTTACGTTATTACCTTGAGAACTATCATGTTCCTCACATCGAGACGCAATCGATTCTGGACTTGTTTAGCCGCTTAAAGCATCTTGATCAGAAAGATAATACATGGCTCATTGTTGACCATAGTGGTGATACTGAAGCGTTATTAAAAGAAATTCGTAGTCGTTATCAAGGTAATTTGGCAGTTTATGGCTATCAAATGACGCTTGAGCCAAACATGCTCACTGAATATCGTGCTCGTCCTCTCTATCAACCACTCAGCCGAAGCGGACTCATTCAATTATTAAATGATCAGCCTATTTTTGAAGAGGAACAACAAGACTTTAATGGTCAGGGTTTACACATTCTGGCAGTGGATGACCATTTACCTAACTTAATTGTTTTAGAAGCCCTACTGGGTGAACTTAACGTTAGAACAACTAAAGCAATCAGTGGTCAAGAAGCGCTTAATCTGATTCAAGAGCGAATCGATCAGAAACTCAAACCATTTGATTTAGTGTTTATGGATATTCAAATGCCTGTTATGTCAGGTATTGATACAACTCGCGCTATTCGTTCATTAGAGTCGACTTTAGATGGTGAAATGCAACTTCCAATTATTGCATTAACAGCCCATGCCCTTGCCGATGAAAAACAAAAACTTCTCAAAGTCGGCATGAATGACTATGTCACCAAGCCAATTCAAATGGAACAAATTATCCAGATTCTAACGCAATGGACTAAAAACAACTTTACAGCAAAAGCTCCAGATAAAGACCATCATGTCGTTGCAGAAGCATTAGACCCAGAAATTCTAAACTGGCAACAAAGCTTGCAGCTTGCAGCAAACAAAGAAGATCTTGCTCAAGATTTACTTAAAATGTTAGTTGATAGTTTCCCAACTGAGCTAGACGAAATGCAGCAGCTTATTGAGCTTGAAGACTTCCCTCAACTTGAGCATGTTTTACATCGTCTTTATGGCGCTACACGCTATGTAGGGACTCCAAAACTACAACAAGTGACCGGTGACTTTGAGCAATTTGTTTCAACACTACGCAAAGAACGCCGTATAGCCGATGAAAGCTTTATTGAAGAAGTTATGAGACGCTTTGATGAGTTAGGACTTGTTGTCAAAGAAGTAGAAAGTGCTGCTCATCAAATCTTAGTAATCCCTGACTAACAGACCGACTAAATAGGCATGACTGAGCTGTCATGTTTCCAAATTACAGCCATGTTATGCTCCGCTTATCGATAAAAAAATAAGCGGGAATTTCATGGCACTTTTACGTATTGAAAAGAATAATGGCATTGCAACAGTTTATCTAAACCGTCCTGATAAACGTAACGCCATGAGTTTTGCCCTTCTCAAAGAACTCGTTTCAACAGCAAAAGCCATTAAAAAAGATAGAGAGATCCGCTGTGTGATTTTGACAGGTGAAGCACAAGTTTTTAGTGCTGGAATTGATTTATCTGATCTGAATAATCCGAAAAATTCTGCCTTTGCCATTTGGGAGCTTGTGAAACCCGGACAAAGCCTATTCCAGAAAGCATTCCTGATTTGGCAAAATTTACCTGTACCTGTGATTGCAGCTCTTGAAGGATATTGTTTTGGTGCCGGAATGCAACTTGCCTTAGCAGCTGATATTCGCATTTCTCATCCAGACACTAAAATGTCGATTATGGAAAGCCGTTGGGGCTTAGTGCCAGACATGGGACTTACTCGTTCATTGAAGGGACTAATTGGCGTTGATCTTGCAAAAGAACTCACCTTAACCGCTCGTGTTTTCAATGGAAATTATGCAAAAGAAATTGGTCTTGTAACTCATTTAAGTGACTCTCCGCTAGAAAAAGCAAATGAAATTGCCACTGAAATGTTACAACGCTCACCCGATGCTCTCACTGCTGCAAAACGTGTACTTGATGCAATGGAACACCAACCAGAAAAATCATTACGTCTAGAAAAAATCTGGCAACTTAAATTATTACTTGGTAAAAATAGCAAACTTGCTCGTAAAAAAGACAAACATCCGGAAGTTAATTTTTTACCACGCCAATATAAATAAAGAGCTTAGATTATGAATTTTGATCGCAACACCCCTATTGCTTTTTTAGGTATAGGGCTTATGGGGAGCCGCATGGCAACCCGCCTTATTCAAGCTGGCTTTCAAGTTGCGGTTTGGAATCGAACCCCTTCTGCATGTGAAGAACTGATTGATATCGGCGCACAGCCTCTAGATCTTATAAATATTGGCGAATATCCTGTTATTTTAATCTGTCTAGCAGACGACAAAGCCGTAGAGGCAGTATTTGAAAAAATTCAGCCCAACTTAAAAGCTAAACAAGTTATTGTGGATTTCTCAAGCTTATCTGTTGCTGCAACAAAAACACTTGCTCAAGCAGCTTCCGCGCATGACGTTACATGGATTGATTCACCCGTATCAGGTGGAACAGCTGGTGCCGAACAAGGCACACTTGTTATTTTTGCAGGTGGTGATGCTCAAACCATTACAGAATTAACGCCTGTTTATAATGTCTTATCTCAACGTGTAACACGAATGGGAGACACAGGAACTGGCCAAGCCACCAAAATCTGCAATCAACTCATTGTTGCAGCCAACAGTGCTCTTATTGCAGAAGCTGTTGCTCTTGCAGACCGAGCTGGTGTAGATACGACTTTGCTCGCTCCAGCCTTAGCAGGTGGATTTGCAGATTCAAAACCTTTTCAAATTCTCACCCCACGTATGGCAACTCATACCTTTGAACCTGTTCAATGGAAAGTTCAAACATTATCAAAGGATCTTAACAACGCAGTAACATTGGCTAACAATGTTAATTTAGATATCCCAGTTGCACAAAAAGCTCTATTACAGCTACAAACTCACCAAAAAAATGGCTTTGCCGAGAAAGATTTAGCTACTATGATTCAATTAATAGAGCAAAAATAAACGGAGTTTGAGTATGGGTCGTCTTGCAATCAATTTATCCATGATTTTTACCGAAGTTCCTTTAATTGAACGCTTTGCTCTGGCCCATGCTCAGGGCTTTGAATATGTCGAAATTCAATTCCCTTATGAATTGTCTATTGCAGATATTCAAACTCAACTCGAACGCTATAACCTCAGCCTTTGTTTAATTAATGTGCCTGCAGGTGATCTTATGCAAGGCGGAAACGGTTTAGCAGGCATTCCCGGCCAAGAAACAGCATTCCATGAGGCATTAGAATTGGCTATTAGCTATGCCACGGCTTTAAACGTTCCTCGTGTTAATATTTTGGCGGGTAAGCAACCACTAGATGCTGACTTACTTCCTTGTTTAAAAACACTAGCAGCCAATTTAAAACTTGCCTGCAACTTACTCAGTGAACATGATATAGAACCCGTTTTTGAAATGATTAATGGCACGGATATGCCTCGCTTTTTGGTGCAGAACATTGCGCAGGGCCAAGAAATGCTAGAAGCAGTCAATCATCCTGCCCTCAAAATGCAATATGACTGCTATCACATGGCCATGATGGGGGAAGATGTACTTGAGGGTTTGCAAGAGAATATTAACTTAATTGGACATATTCAATTTGCAGACTGTCCGGGCCGCCATGAGCCTGATACAGCTCAAATTCCTTATGAACAAATTTTTTCTTGGTTAAAGCAAAGTTCATATCAGAACTATATTGCAGCGGAATATAAACCTGAAAATGGTTCAAATCAGTCGTTTACATGGAAGAAAAAATACTTTTCTGATGATGTAAATATATAAACTGTTACGACTTCTGTTTGAAATTTAGTGCGAAAACCACTATATTAGATAGTGAGTAATTGTCAGGAAAATATACCCTATATGAATTTAGAACCATCGCCCAGCGTGTCTAATTCTCACGATTTCGCAATGAACACCTCAAATAAAGACGTACAAGCTTGTCTCAAAGTCGTCCACGATGCTTTAGTTGATGTAAAAGCAAAAGATATTCTCCAGTTAGATGTTAGCTCAATTAGCAATGTCGCTGATGCTATTGTAATTGCAAGTGGTACTTCTACTCGCCATGTCAAAGCACTTGCTGACAATGTTGCAGAAGAAGCTCGAAAAGCCGGTTTCCGCCCGATTGGCGTTGAAGGTGAACGAGATGCAGAATGGATCTTAATTGATCTCGGCTTTGTTGTAGTACACGTAATGCTACCAACAGCTCGTAAATTCTATGATTTAGAAAGCTTATGGCGTACGGCTCCAGAGTCGGTTGCTTAAAATTTTGCTTTTAAAAAAAGCGGCTCTTTTGAGCTGCTTTTTTTATTTATCCACATCTATTTTAAGCACTTTCAAATACCATACCCTATCCCAAAACACCAATCATCACATATATCTAAATTTGACATGACAAATTGTCAAATTTACAGCACTATACAAATTCTTGAAGTCCCCACCAATAAATAGCATAACCAGAGTACAGAAAGTGAAGATATTAATTACAGGTGCTAATACGGGCATAGGTTTCGCCACAGCAGAACAACTCGTTAAACAAGGGCAACATGTGATTTTGGCATGTCGAAATCCTCAGAAAGCGCAAGAGGCACAAAACAAACTAAGCTCACTTAACCAAGGACAAGTCGATGTCGTTTCTCTCGACTTAAATAGTCTTGAATTAACTAGAAAAGCCGCCGATGAAATTGCTGATCGCTATGGCAACCTTGATGTACTTATTAATAATGCAGGTTTATTTGCCAAAACCAAACAGTTGACCAGTGAAGGCTTTGAGCAACAATTTGGGGTTAATTATTTAGGCCATTTTTTATTAACTCAAAAACTACTCCCAGTTTTACAACAATCTCCTAAAGCGCGCATTATTCATCTTGCGTCTATTGCTCATTGGGTTGGCTCAATTAAACCCAATAAATTTCGTGCAGAAGGTTTTTACAATCCCCTGTTCTATTACGGTCAATCAAAGCTTGCGAATTTACTATTCAGCAATGCATTAGCAGAACAGTTAGCTGGAAGTTCAATTACCAATAATGCATTACACCCGGGTGGTGTTGCTTCTGATATTTATCGAGACTTACCAAAACCTGTCTATGCAGCGATGAAATTAGGACTAGTACCAACTTCAGTTCCAGCAAACCTCATTACAGAAATGGCAACTTCTGAAGCATGGCAACACCGTAATGGCGAATATGTCAGTGCACATATGCCAGACTGGAAATCATCACATGCTAAAAATCAGCAACTGGCACGTGACTTATATCAACAATCTATGGATCTTGTAGAAAAATTTCTTTAAAAAATCAGCCCAAATAAAAAAACCACCCGAAGGTGGTTTTTTATTTCAAAGCAAATTAGTGGCCTGTACCGTTAATTGCTTTTGTCATATCTTCAACAACTTTCTTAGCATCACCAAAGATCATCATTGTTTTTTCATTATAGAACAAGTCGTTGTCTAGACCAGCATAACCAGTTGCCATAGAACGCTTGATCACCATGATTGTACGCGCTTTATGAGCTTCAAGAATCGGCATACCATAAATTGGTGAGCTTGGGTCATCTTTTGCAGCTGGGTTTACAACGTCGTTTGCACCAATTACAAGTACTACGTCTGTTGCTGGGAAGTCTGAGTTGATCTCATCCATTTCCAAAATGTCTTCATATGCTACGTCTGCTTCAGCAAGTAGTACGTTCATATGACCAGGCATACGGCCTGCAACCGGATGGATTGCAAAGCGAACGCGAACACCCTGCTCTTTCAAAAGTTCACACAACTCTTTTACAGCATTTTGTGCACGACCTTGCGCCATACCATAACCAGGTACAATCACAACGCTGTCCGCATTTGACATTAAGAAGCCAGCATCATCAGCAGAACCTGAACGGTAGTTACGTTGAACTTGTTCACCTTTATCTGCAGATGCAACTGCTGCACCGCCCATTGCTCCACCAAACAATACATTGATGATAGAACGGTTCATTGCTTTACACATGATGTACGACAGAATCGCACCAGATGAGCCTACAAGCGAACCTGCAACGATCAACATGTTGTTTTCAAGAGTAAAACCAATACCTGCCGCTGCCCAACCAGAGAATGAGTTAAGAAGCGATACCACTACAGGCATATCACCACCACCAACCGGTGCAATCCAAACCCAACCAAATGCAAGTGCAAGTGCTGTCATTGCCCAGAAAGCAGTCATATTGCCAGTTGTAAAGAAGTAGAAACCACAAGCCAACATCGCAACAAAGATAAGTGCTTGAACAGGTTTAACCCATGCACCAGAAATTGTTTTAGCCCATTTTTTCGCAGCCAATTTACCATACGCAAACACAGATGCAGTAAAGGTAATCGCACCAACGAAACAACCAACAAACAATTCAAATAAGTGAACCTTACTCATGTGTGCATGCTGCACGCCAGCTGCTGTTAAAGCCGCCTCATTTTGAGCGAATAGTTCAGTAAGTTGGTTATTATGTAAAATTGCAGCAATCGCAATTAATACCGCAGCCAAACCCACTAATGAGTGCATAAGCGCAACAGTTTCCGGCATTTGAGTCATTGGCACTGTACGTGCACGTGCGATACCCACGATTGCACCTAACACCATTGCCCCAACGATCATCCAAATAACTGGGTTATTCGCAACAAAGAAGGTGGTTACAACTGCAATCGCCATCGCGATCATACCGTAACGGTTACCTTGAATTGCTGTTTTAGGGCCAGATAAGCCACGAAGCGTCAAGATAAAGAGGATTGCGCCAACAAGGTACAACCAGTTTGCATTTGCTTGAATAAATTCCATGTCAAAGCCCTCTTATTTCTTTTGCTTAGGCTTGAACATTTCCAGCATGCGTGCAGTTACTGCAAAGCCACCGAAAATATTAATGCTTGCCAAAAATACTGCAATCGCACCGAGTACGCTCACCACATTCACACTTTGAAATGCAACGTTAGCATCTACACCTAAAACTGGCAGTCCTACAGTTTGCAACATCGCACCTACCACAATAATAGATGACAACGCATTGGTTACCGCCATAAGTGGTGTATGCAAAGCTGGCGTAACTCCCCAAACCACGTAATAACCTACGAAGATGGCAAGGACGAAAATTGTAATAGTTTCAACCATGAGAAATCTCCTTAACCACGCTTAAGCAGTACTTGACCGCCATGAGTGACCAATAGGGCTTTTTGGATTTCGTCTTCCTGATTAATCGCAAAGTTTTTCTCTTTGTCGAATAAGGTCTCTACGAAATTAAAAACGTTACGCGCATACAATGCAGAAGCTTCTGTTGCTACAGTTGCCGGAATATTTGGAACACCCAAAATTTTCACGCCATTTTCTGTAAACACAGTCTCACCAACTTTAGAGCCTTCAACGTTACCACCAGTTTCAACAGCCATATCTAAAATGACAGAGCCCGGTTTCATCTTGGCAACAGTTTCAGCTTTAATTAAACGTGGTGCATCACGACCTGGTAACAATGCAGTAGTAATCACGATGTCAGCATTAGAAACAGCTTTATCTACAATCGCAGCTTGGTCTTTGATGTATTGCTCACCCGGCATCCATCCATAACCATTTTTAGCGGCATCTGCTGCACGTTGTTGCTCTTCTTCAGACATTGGGACGTCTAACCACTTACCACCTAAAGACTCAACTTGATCTTTAGCTGTAGGACGTAAGTCTGTCGCTTCAACAATTGCACCTAAACGTTTTGCAGTTGCAATCGCCTGTAGACCAGCAACCCCAACCCCCATGATCACAACACGCGCAGGCTTTACAGTACCCGCAGCAGTCATAAGCATTGGGAACATGCGTTGATATTCAGCAGCAGCAAGTAAAACTGACTTATAACCAGCTAAGTTTGCTTGAGAAGACAACACATCCATGTTTTGTGCACGAGAAAGCGTACGAGGAAGCAGTTCTAAAGCAAAAGCAGACACTTGTTGATTCGCAAACTGATCTAGCTCGGTATTACGATAAGGATCAAACATTGCTACAACAGCAGTATTTGCTGCAAGTTTCTGAATTTCCCCGCCCTGTGGTGCGCGAACTTTCAAAATAATTTGACTACCCGTATAGGCATCATCCGTAATGGTTGCACCGACCTGTTCATAAGCACTGTCAATGTACGCAGCCTTTACACCAGCACCACGTTCAATCACAACGCTATGACCAGCGCTAATCAACTTCTTTACTGTCTCTGGCGTAGCAGCTACACGATTTTCACCGACGACAGTTTCGGTTGGGATTCCGATCTGCATGAGCGTTCCTCAAGCTAATTTCTCATTGTCAAAAACATTGCAAGCTGCAATGTTTCCCCCATGTGTATTCTTTGTACATAATTTGGATTCTAATTGAACTTTTTTAAAATACCACCCACTATTTATTTAATAAATACCCATATTTTGAACTGATGATTCACGATATTAGTTTAGAGGTGTAACATAGGAAGATTTTTCTTTTTTTGCAGACAATAGTCTCTCTTATACAGTCCTGTATATGAAAATTTCTTTATCTTCGTTTCAAATCGGGTCTTTTTTTGCTCTTTGCTCTGCGTTTCTATTCAGTACAAAAGCAATCTTTATTAAACAGACTTATGCCCTTTCTCCATTAGTAGACGGTACGGTCCTGATGACTTTACGCATGTTAAGCGCTTTACCGTTCTTTCTATTAATTTGCTGGTTTAACAGGCATCATAATCAGGGCATAAAAAAGAAGGATTGGCTAATTTTAATTTTTGCCGGTCTATTAGGCTACTACTTTGCAAGTTGGCTCGATTTCATGGGCCTTATGTTTATTAGTGCCTCTTTAGAACGAATTATTCTATTTTTATATCCCACGCTTACAGTCATCGTATCAAGCTTACTCTACAAACAAAAATTAGATGTAAAAAGTTTCTTTGCCATTTTTCTTAGTTATGGTGGAACCGTGCTGGTTATGCTTCAGGAGCACAACAACGCACCAATTCAGGGCAACTTCTGGTTAGGGACAAGTTTCGTATTTGCAAGTGCCGTGGCTTTCGCTGGCTATTTGTTGCTGACGCCACCTCTCATTAAGAAATTTGGCTCTTGGAATTTCACAGGGTTAGCCTTAACCGTGGCCTGTATCGGCACATTAACTCATTACGCATTAAGCACACCTCATCCAATTCAACTCCTATTACAACTCCCTTCTAGTGTAATTTGGTATGGCATTGGCTTAGGCTTTTTAGTTACCGTCTTACCTACCGTTATGCTCATGCAAAGTATTGAACGATTAGGTGCCTCTCAATCTGCAATGATTGCTTCAATTGGACCAGTTTTAACGATTTTGCTTGCCGTTGCTTTTTTAAATGAACATCTCAATATGTGGCAATGGGTCGGCTGCCTTCTTAATATTGTCGGCGTCATGATGATTACACTTAGAAAGAAAAGACTAAAACATTAAATTCTCTTGACCTCAACTTAAGTTGAGGTTGGATACTCATCTAAATTTTAATAAACGGTTGAGTTCCAATGAGTCAAGAAATTTTTAAAATCATAAATCCATCAACTTTATATGACCCAACGCCAAACGCTTATAGTCATGTTGCTGTAGTGGAAAGCTTTAAGAATATTATTCATGTAGCAGGTCAAGGAGGCGAAAATTCCCAAGGTGAATTAAGCCCAAGTTTTGAAGAACAAGCGAATCAAGTTTTTGATAATATTCAACATGCTTTAAAAGCGGCCAATGCAGAGCTTAGCAATATTGCTGTATTGAGAGTTTTAGTTGTTGACCACTCGGTCGAAAAACATCAAATTCTGATTAAAATTATGCAAAATTTATGGAAAAATCATCCTTTTCCTGCCTGTACACTTATTCCTGTGCCGCGCCTTGCACTAGAACACATGCTTATTGAAGTTGAAGCAACGGCATACACCCAATAAAACTGAGAGAACGTCATGTCTACCCCTGAAGATATCAGTCAAAATAAACCTTTGCTTTGGTTGATGGCAGCAGCATGCGGTTTATGTGCAGGTGTGAATTATTATTGTCAGCCTCTAATTCACTCTATTCAGCAAGAGTTTGCTGTAACTCAAGCACAAGCCGCTTTAACAGTGACATTTGCTCAGGTGTCTTATGCCCTCGGTTTACTCTTTATTGTCCCGTTGGGTGATATTGTCAATAAAGCCAAAGCTATTCCGTTTTTGATGGTACTTTGCGCAGTTGGTCTATTTACATCTGCTTTTGCTGTGAACTTACCCATGTTGTGGATTGGTACAATCTTAGCGGGATTGTTTTCTGTTGCTGCGCAAGTCCTGATCCCACTTGCCACAATGACCGTAAAGCCCGAAAAAACTGGCGAGATCATTGGTTTTTTAATGAGTGGCTTATTGGTCGGAATTTTACTCTCTACCAGTTTAGCTGGCTTATTTTCCAACCTTTTCCACTGGAAAATAGTCTATGTCGTCAGCGGCGTATTAATGCTTCTGTTGGCATTTACCTTAAAAAGCCGTCTGCCTTATGTCTTACGCATGAAAATGAACTATGGACAAATATTTGTTTCCATGGCTCAACTCTTAAAAGAGGAAAAGCGACTATTATTAAGAGCGCTTACAGGTGCTTTCGCCTTTGCCGCAGTAAGTATTCTGTATTCCACCATCGCCTTACTTTTAACTTCGGCACACCATTTGCCCGATCTATTTATCGGACTAGTCCCACTAGTTGGTATCTTTGGGGCATTATCAACACGCTATATTGGTAAATATGCCGACCAAGGCTACACAAGGTTACTTACGTGGATGGGTTGTGGACTGTTTTTGGTAAGCTGGCTTTGTTTCTATTTCGGACAAACCCTCCTTTCTAGTTATGTTATTGGCTTTGCTTTAATTCAATTAGCACTCGCGCTCGTTCATACGAGCAACCAGAGCATTATTTTCCGTTTACGTCCGGATGCTAAATCTCGTATTAATGCCATCTATATGACCACTTATTTTATTGGAGGAGCTGGTGGCTCTGCCTTAGGGATTTTTGCTTGGAATCATGGCGGGTGGACTATGACATGTGTTGCAGGTGTGGCTCTTGTTCTGCTTTGTATTTTATTTAGTGTCCTTGATGCTTTCTTACAAAAAAAGCAGCTCACTCACTCATAAAGTAAATTGTTATAAATCATCTTTCTATATTCAACATAAGGGTGGTTATAAATTACTCGGTTAAATGCCACTGTCGATTCAGGGCTAAACCCCGTATAATGCTGCCCTTTCATTCATTTAGCGACTTTTGGGTCTATTGGCTATGCAATCACTTCAATCGTTACAACCTCGTATTTCTGTCGCACCTATGATGGATTGGACAATAAATTTAAAATATATATTAAATATCAATAATTTATAAAAATATTAAAATTCCATGGCGTAAAATTGGTGTAAGTTTAATCTTTTGTATCAAAACTTAATCCCTCAACATTCTCACTCCCAAACAATGATTGACGATCTAACGCTCCAGAACCAAATCAGGGATCTGGCTTTAGCGAGTCGGAGCGAACCGACCGATGGTTGGCGTACCGAAGAGCTTGACCCTAAGTTGTGGAACGGTTGGCGTAAAATGATTCAGGGGGACCGGCTAGAAATCGCTGAATACGATCTGACGGCTAAGGTTAGCCAAGGGGACTCTCCTAGTGACAAGCCCGGAGTGGTTGAAGGTCTAAAACAAAGAATAAGGGCTTACAACTTTAGTAAACAAAGGACGTCATCAATAGCAGTGATATAAAAAGTTATCTTTGCCGCCCCGATAAGGCTTTACGGGGCGACTAAGTCTCACCCAACCGACAATTCCGATAGTTTCAGAATAAGCTTTGAGTTTTCTAAGATTGGAATTACTACACCACAGCACGTACTCGAGATACTACAAATAGCTTTTTGGTAGGACCGATACCGAATAAATATCCATAATACATCAGGAGAAACTTTTTTTAATTTTCTGTAACCGGTCATAAATCAGTGGCGGATAATTTGCATGATATTCACCACACTCTGGGCAATGCTCTTGTTTTAGGTACGCTTGATTGTCGAGATCTTGATAAGGAAAAACGCTGAAGAGAAGTTCGTGCTGCATAAGCGTTTTATAAAAACTCTTATGATAAGGTGCAATCTCGCTGTCTTTGATTTTGTCGAAATATAGGTCAACGCTGTTCAAAATGCTCATAATTTCTTTAACCCCGTCGAACCTTAAAATGTCGTCATCTTTGTGAATATCAACATCTAAGCTCTCTAGATCCTCAATGAAACATTTAATCGCTCGCCGGGAATGCAAAAGGATCATTTGCGACTTGCCATCAATCATCTTTTCCTGATCGTAGCTAAAATTTTTAATGTTTCTTTCGACGAACATATAAAGTTCGTGAAGCTGATTCAACTCGTGCCTCAGTTGCTCCTTCGTATATTCCTTTTCGATTTGCTGATGGAGGATGCCATTAGCGTCAATCTGAGCTTTTAACACCAGAAAGAGAAGCACTGAACCCAGAATTTGTAGAAATGGGCTTGAAATACCTCCAAGAACATCTCCTATTTCGCCATAACCTTTCAAATATTGCAGCGGAAGAAGAGGTGCAAACAAAGGGATAAGCAGGCAAGCCGCACCACCAATGACTATGACCCAGAAAGCTATTTTGGTAACAGGAGAGTTATAGATATTCATTTTTACACCTTTTCAGAATTTTCTTTTCTGTACGCGCTAGGAGTTTTGCCAATTTTTTTCTTAAACAACTTTTGAAAGTGTTCATGTGCCGGATACCCAATGGCTTCACTCACTTCGGGAACAGACTTACCGGATTCTTTAAGCAGCTGCTTTGCTTTTTCAAGCCGACAATAGGTTAAATAATCAAGAGGTGTCATGCCTGACAGCTCCTTAAATTTGACGCTGTAGTTCGTACGCGACATCCCCGCAATCCCGGCGAGATCGTCAAGACCCCATTTTTTATCGAGACTATGATGAATAGCTTCCAAGGTTTTGCTGAGTTGCGGATTTTCGATCAGTTTGAAGAATCCAGCATTTTTATTGGATTTGTACATGTGGATTCTTAACGCTTGCACGAAGATAATTTCGGTCAGCTTTCTGACTAACGTGTTGCTTCCAGGAAGCCCTGATTTTGCTTCCTGCTCTATAATACTTAAAAGCATGGCAAGCCAAGGCGAGTGGGAGTTATCAGCACTCTTGATATGCACGACATTTGGCAGCGAATTTAAGAATGGATGATCGGGTCCGCCATTAAAACAAAAATGTCCGCAAACGACGTTGGCTTTGAGCTTGCTCTGATCACCGTATTCCAAAACTTGAGCTTCGGTGAGGTTGGCTTTAGCTCTAAATTCGACCGCAGGCTCGGCCTTGATTTTTGGTGCACTGGCCATGGTGTGCTCCATCCCTTTGAAAAAGATCAAAATATCGCCCTGCTCCGCCAATGCTTTAAGTTTAAGTTTTGGCACCTCATACCAAAACTCGCCATGAGTCACGATGTGAAATCTCGCTAGATTCTCTTCCTGCGGGAGGCTGATGCCCCAGTCTCCCGCAAATGAGGTTCTATACCAGTAGCTGCTAGTAAGCTCTACCTTATCTAAAATTTCACTGAGAACATCCATATATAGCTCCTACGTAAACTGTCTAATAAGTCACATTATACGAACTATTGAGCATGTTATATCTATTTTACATGCTGTAAATTCAGTTCCATTAGTAAATAGA
>NZ_JAKTIG010000003.1:0-42223 GCF_027855145.1 Acinetobacter sp. AOR18_HL | reverse complement strand
TTTGCCTTGGTGAGCCAACAACGCACCGCAAGCGCGCAAGCCAAAGGCTTTTTTTCTAAAGAAATCGTGGCAGTTGAAATCCCTCAGCGTAAGGGTGATGCTGTTGTGATTGATACCGATGAGCATCCACGTGCATCGACTACCCTGGAAGGTTTAAGCAAACTTAAACCTGTTGTAAAAGCAGATGGCACAGTTACTGCGGGTAATGCTTCAGGCATTAATGATGGTGCAGCAGCTCTACTCATTGCATCTGACGAAGCAGTTCAGGCTTATAACCTCAAACCCCGTGCCAAGATTATTGCTTCAACAGCGGTGGGTGTAGAACCACGTATTATGGGTTTTGCTCCAGCGCCTGCAATTAAAAAATTACTTAAACAAGCCAACCTGACTTTAGAGCAGATGGATGTAATTGAGCTCAATGAAGCCTTTGCTGCACAAGCTTTGGCCGTCACCCGTGATTTAGGTTTGCCAGATGATTCTGCCAAGGTGAATCCAAATGGTGGTGCCATTGCTTTGGGCCATCCACTTGGTGCATCAGGTGCACGCCTAGTCACCACAGCCCTAAACCAGCTTGAACAGACAGGTGGTCGTTATGCCTTGTGTTCAATGTGTATTGGTGTGGGTCAAGGCATCGCATTGATTATTGAACGTGTTGAAGCACTTTAAGGAGAAACAAATGCCATCTTTTCAATCTGCCGATGCACAAATTAACTATCAAACTTTTGGTGAGCCATCTTCCCCTGCTCTGGTGTTTTCCAATTCTTTAGGCACTAACTACGGTATGTGGCAAAAACAGTTTAATGAATTAAAAGATCAATTTTTTGTGATCTGTTATGACACACGTGGCCACGGTTCATCGTCTACGCCTGACGGCCCATATACTGTAGAGCAATTAGGTGAAGATGTTGTCCGTTTACTGGATCATCTGAATATTAGTAAAGCTGCTTTTTGTGGAATTTCTATGGGTGGTTTAACCGGTCAATGGCTGGCGATTCACTACCCTGACCGTTTTAGTCATGTGGTTGTGGCAAATACTGCCGCTAAAATTGGACTAGAACAAGCATGGCTTGACCGTGCAAAACTAGTACGTGAGCAAGGTTTACAACCAATCGCCGCTACAGCAGCTTCGCGATGGTTTACAGATCCCTTTATCCAAAGTCATCCTTCTATTGTCAACAACCTATGTAACGACTTAAGTGCTGGCAGCGCAATGGGTTATGCCAATTGTTGTGAGGCTTTGGCTAAAGCGGATGTCCGTGAGCAATTAAAAGATATCAAAATTTCTGTATTGGTGGTTGCTGGAACTGAAGACCCTGTAACAACCGTTGCAGATGGTCAATTTATGCAGCAGCGCATTCCACAATCACATCTTGCAGAAATAGATGCCTCTCATATTTCCAATGTAGAACAACCAGAAGCTTTTAATAAAATCTTAAAAGATTTTTTATTAGGTTAATTTAATGATTCAAAAGAAATGGCCTATAAAGGCCATTTTTTATATCTCGTAGAAACTTAATACCGAATCATCACCGATTTTAATTCGGTGTAATCTTCAATAAATGCATCTGAAAACTCTCTGCCAATTCCCGAAGCTTTCACGCCACCAAATGGAACTGCTGGATCTAAGAACGTATGCATATTGACCCACAAAGTCCCTGCTTCAATTTTAGGAATTAATCGCAAAGCTTTAGACAAATCATTTGTCCAGATACTTGCGGTTAAACCAAAACGTGACTGATTCATAAGTTGAATGAGTTCTTCATCGGTTTCGAATGGCATTATCCCGACCACGGGACCAAAGGTTTCTTCTGAAAATAAAGGATCATCGGTATTTTTGAAGGAAATTAAAGTCGGCTGTACAAAATATCCTGTCTGATCTAGAGCCTCACCACCGGCAATAATCTGGTTGTTGGCTTTTGCCATATCTAAATAATGTTTCACTTTATTAAAATGTGGTTGATTAGAGAGTGGACCAAACATATTTCCCTCATCCATAGCCGATCCAATTTTGAAACTAGAAAGTGCTTTCGAGAGTTTCTCGACCAGTTCATTATATTTTGCACGGTGTACAAAAAAACGCTCTGGGGATGCGCAAACTTGACCTTGATGTACAAAAGTTGCTTGCAACAAAGTCGGTAAAATCTCATCAATATTTGCATCGGCCAAAACAGCTATGGCATTTTTACCACCCAGCTCCAGACTTACACGGGTTAAATCACTGCTCATTGCAAGTTTACCAATCGCAATGCCTGTTGGTACTGAACCTGTAAACGAGACTTTCTTAACGAGCGGCGACTCAATTAAATATTGTCCTGTATCGCCCTTACCCGTAACCACATTAATCACACCTGCCGGAATACCTGCCTCGATGGCAAGTTCGGCTAAACGCAATAAAGATAAGCTGGCAAACTCACTTGGTTTAAGCACAATGGTACAGCCAGTTGTTAAAGCCGAACCGATTTTCCAAACACCAATCATCACTGAAAAATTCCAAGGCACAATCCCTGCAACCACACCAATCGGTTGTCTTAAAGTAAAGGCCGTATATTTTTCACCTTGCATAGAAGGAATAGAGGGTTGCATGGTTTGACCATTAATTTTAGTTGCCCAACCAGCAAAATATCTCAAGAAAATAACAGATTGTGCGACTTCAAGATGCCGTGAAATATTGATAAGTTTTCCTGTAGACAACGTTTCGAGCTGTGCAAGTTCTTCACCATGTTGCTCAATTAAATCGGCTAGCTTGTTCAGTTTAACGCCACGTTCATACGGCGTCGTTTCAGCCCAAGCATTTTGAAAAGCATGTTCAGCACTTTTCACCGCATTTTCGACATCGTGTTCACTACCAATACTAATTTGAGCAACCACTTGTTCAGTCGATGGATTCACAATATCCACTTTATCTAAAAGCTCGGTAGCAACTAATTTTCCATCAATAAAATGTCCATGTTGACGTGCCATAAATTGTTGTACGCTTTCTAAAATCTGAACTTCACTCATTTTCTTTTCCTCTTTTCATTTCTAAAATATTGTTATGACAGCAACTACGCGACCTGATTCAAAATAAAGTCTGCACCGCGTTCACCAATCATGATGGCAATTGCGTTGGTATTACCGCTTGGAACTTGTGGGCAAATAGAACAATCCACCACACGTAAGTTTTTAAAACCATGTACTTTAAGGGTCTGATCGGTGACCGAATCTTGCGGAGCATTGCCCATTTTGCAGCTACCTGCGGGGTGATAAACCGTTTTAATGTTCTGGCGCATCCATTTATCAATCGCATCAATATCATCAGGATCGACATTTGCAGGCTCAATCACTTCTTTGACAATCGCTTTCAATGCTGGTTGTTGTAATAAGCGAAGTCCGGCCTGTACGGCACGGATATTTGCGTCAATATCTTCTTGATGACCTAGATAATTAGGGTCAATGACAGGCAAATCTTTTGGATCTTTACTGCTTAAACGCAAAGTCCCACGTGCTTTTGGCTGTACATGTCCGACTTTAATGGTAAGGCCATGTGCCTGAGCAACTGCTTTTTCACCGGGGGTATTATCGAAATTATCCAGCACAGGTAAAAAATGAAATTGGACATCAGGTCGACCATTGTTGTTTGTGTCAATAAAACCACCACCTTCTAGAATATTGGTGGTTAGCAATCCTGAACGTGTAAAACACCATTGTAAAAAGTGTCGTACTGCGGCTAAACCGTGGTCTTCACCGAGCAGGCTGTTATTGGTTGTTACTGTCGCATTAACCGACATATGCAAATGGTCGTGAAAATTGTTACCTACAGGTAAGTCACGAATGCATTCTATTCCGAGTTCATCTAAATGCTGTTTTGGGCCAATTCCCGAAAGTAATAAAACCTTAGGACTGCCAATTGCACCAGCGCTCAGAATAACTTCTTTTTGAGCCTGTACCGTAATCGGTGATTTTCCGTCAACACTGTAAGTAACCCCAGTAACCTGATCACCTTGAGTTTCAATTTTATGTACTAAGGCATCCGTAATGACCGTAAGAACTGGGTGGTTTTCGACTGACTTTAAATAAGTTTTTGAGGTACTCGCCCGAGAACCGTTTTGAGTAGTAGTTTGATAAAACCCTACCCCAGCCTGATCCCAACCATTAATATCATTGACATAATTCATCCCCATTTGTTGACCTGCTTTAATACAAGCAAGTGTTAAAGGATGGCGATAACGGTTTTCACTGACAGGTAAAATGCCATCTTGTCCGTGATATTCATCAGCAAGACTTTCATTTTTTTCTGCTTTCTTAAAAAAAGGCAGCACATGTTGATAAGACCACTGATTGCATCCCCATTCCGAGGACCATAAATCATAATCCTGTCGTTGGCCTCGGCAATAGATCATGCCATTAACCGAGCTTCCACCTCCCAACACTTTTCCTTGTGCAAGGATCATTTCACGATGATTACAATATTTCTGTGGAACGGTCATGTATTGCCATGATTTTTGCTGGAATACTTTAACTACTGTTGCAGGTATAGTATGAAATATACTGCTATCTCGGCTTCCAGCCTCTAAAACAAGAACGCGCCCTGCCTTGGCTTCTAATAGTCGTGCTGCGACCACACAACCTGCTGAGCCAGCACCAATCACGATATAGTCATATTGTTGATTCATCTGATTTCATCCTAATTTTATTTCTATGAATGTACCGCCAATAAACACGATCTCCTTCGCTCTAATTTAATAGATGTATTGCAGAATCAACTGCGCATATACATTGGTCTTGTCATCGTAGTTTTGAGTACCACCATTATGGATATCGTGTTTTGGTTTATAGAGTCCTGCTAAAGGAATAACATTGAATTTTTTATTAACCGACCAGACTGAAAAGACATCTAACTCATGTCCATCCACATTGGTTAAAGACTTATTTACTGTTTTGAACTTATAGGCCAAAGCACCCAACATAAAATTTTCTTTTAGATTCAGACTATAAGAAACTTGATGAATATCGGCATTTTTGTTGAATGGGCCTGCATAGTTTCCTGCAACTTCGCCCTGAAACCATGTACCAAAGCCGACTGTATTTCCATAAAACATCGTGTCGTATTGGTCTGAAAAATGGCTAAAACGGTAGCCTAATGAAGGCGTATATTTTGAAGATAAAAAGTTATAGTTCAGCGCTAAGTAGCCAGCATTTTCGTGGCCATCTTTTTTATCTTGAACTACAAACTCAGTTTTAACTTGCAACTCTGGTAAAGGTTGATAATTCAAACGTAAAGCATAATTTTTAAGATCTTCTCGCCCTGAAATCTGCTCAGTATCTTCTAGGTCTAATACATTTAAGTAAGTGAACCCAACGCCCTTATCTTTAAGCTGATACATCAGATCAGTCACAAAGAGTTCTGGGGAAAACTGTGCTTTATTGTCCGATTTTAAATAAGCCAACTTTAGGGTTGTATTCTCTTGCGGTTTATATTGAAGCAAACTTGTAAAATCAAAGCTTCGACGAGCTGCCAGATAATATGCTCCGCCCCGATCTAGTGTGCCGTCCGCGGGCGCTTTACCGAGATTTAATGCATCACCCGCAATGAAGAACCCATCACCAATCATGATATTTTGTCGACCGATACTTAAATCATAGGTCGTTAACTCATCTTTATTGGTGCCGTCTTTAAAACCAATGATCCATTCATTCACATCCGTTTTGCGTTCTTTACCATTACTATTTTGGCCAGCATCACCATCACCAAATGTTGCCGAGCTAATACCGCTCAAGCTTGCATAGAGCTGATTGTTTTTGAAGGTGTATTGTCCTTTTGCACCATATTTAAGATGGCCTTCTTGCCAATTGATTCTTTCATCATCTAGGTTTTCACCGTTATAGCTTTTACCGCTACTAAAAGCCCCCAAAGTTGCTTCAAAAGTCGGTTTAATTTCAAGCTCACCAGCATGCACAGTTGAAAAAAATGAGACAAAGAGAGTCCCTCTCACAACCTGAGAAAATAAATTTTTCATTGAGAAATTCCTTTTTTGCGAATGGTCTAACCGTGCTCAGGTATGGGTAACCTATTCGTTACCCATTCTGGCTTATTCACATTTTTATTGATGGTCGTGCTGTGTGTTTTGCTCTTGTTCACCCAAATTTAAAGTCGGCGTGTTGTCAAAGAAGTTCCAAGGTTTGATGAGTGTATTTACCCATTCTGTTGGCATGATTGGCCACTCTTCAGCACGTGCCACATGGGTTGTACCTGTTGTCATCCACACCACGAGGTCTTTATTTTCAATATTTTCGTTGTTACCAATGAACTGCCCTAATCCTGTGTCATGAGTCGAACGATTTGAATATTTCCCTTCAGGGTAGCGTTCGTCTGGATTGTACTGAGTCACCCAAATTTGCTTATCCATAAAGTTCAAACGTTTAAATAACCATTCATCTTTAGAGAAATTGGCTCCTTTTGCCACAGGGTGTGTTCCACCTGCAAACGGAATTAATTGGTAAGAAACCGGATTACCTAATTTATTTTCCTTATTGAAATTCGTGAGTAAGCGAATAGTGGATGGATCAAATTTTTCAGCTGCATTTTGCTCATTCGTAATGACTTTACTATCAATTTGCATTGAGCTTGTACGAACACCACCTTTGTCATTGGCTTTCACCACAGGGTCCATATGCATAAAGCTGTTGTTTTCCCCATCTACATCCATATCTAAGCGGAAGTTATAGATGTGCTGATGCGTTGTACCCACAATATTATGGTCAATTAAAGTTCCATATTTGGTGTCTTCTTTTGCGGTACTGTCATGCATGGTGCGTGATTTAACGCCTTTAACAGCTTCAATACCCGTTGCACCCGCATTAATCCCAATTACACCATTTTGGGCAAATACCCAGTCAAACATGTAATCGTAGTTTCCAACCGTACTAATCCAGCGCACAACAAGTTCACGGCGGGCTTCACTGGCATCTTGATTACCAAAAATTTCGTGATGTTTATATTCAGGCCCAGCATAACGTTCAAACACGGCAATGGCATTTGGAATCACTTGTGGCTGGCCTTTATAGTCAGCAATCACGGCATCAAGTAAAACAGCGTTGTCGGGTGCATCTGTTCCCGGAATAATAGATGAGGTAAGTGTTCCCATACCATATTCGCCAGAGTCTAAATAAGATTTGAAGTACCAACCGATATCAGGATCACCATATGGAACCACCATTCCACCCAAGTTACCTTCATACATGACTTTACGCTTTACGCCCTTATCTTTGTAAGTCACGGTTGAAAGCTGTAAGCCAACACGAGAATCTAACGCCACATGCAAACACCAGTTGCCCCAATGTATGGTTTGACCTGTAATGCTAAAGTTTTTGCCCTCAGGTTCAGTAATATTGAGTGGTTTTAGCTTACTTGCTACGGGCTTATTCGACATATAAGGTCGATTTGCCATTGGCACAGGAATGATCGCACCTTCTTCAATCTTGATAATTTTTTCTTTATCTAAATCGACTACAGCAACTAAATTTTCAATAGGATGCGCCCAGTAGTTACCATCACCGACATCAAGGTAAGCAACAACTTTTAATATATTGAGTTGTTTGTCCAGACCATCTTTACCGCCAAAATATCCAACAGTTAGTGGTGTAGCAATCACTTTCTTCACATCGGTAATGCCACGTTTCCGCAATGCATCTTGATATTCTTTACTCGTCTCAATTACACGCTGTACGGCTTCAAAATTATCGAGCAACACCATTCCATGAGTGTCTTTCAGTACATTCCATTTTGTGACTTGTTGAGTGTTAAGGTTAACTTCACCTTCAATCGCTTGACTCCCTTTAATAAAATAAATGAGGCAATACGATCTTCTTTAAATTCTTTGTGATTAATAAAGTAATCCCAGACTTTGGCTTTTTCAGGCTCTTTAAGCTTTAACTCGGCAAAACGCATATTTTTATAGGCGTATTTCGAGCGGTTAATCACATCAAAGGTCTTTTTAATTTCGTCAGAGTTTAGGCTATTGAGCGGGTGAAACGTATTTTCAATTTTAAAAGTTTGATCTAAACCAGACTGGAATACTTCATTAAAAAAATCTTTTCCAATAACAGGTTTACCATCTTTAATTAATAACGGGACACTGAGCTTGAAAGGTTTGCCATTCACCAAAACCTGATCTGAATTAGGTTTAGCTCGAACCACCATAGAGCCTTTGGTAATCATATAAGTATTCGTAAAATCGTCTTTAACAACTTTAGCGCCTTGCTCACTCATGTTTTGATAAAGTGAGACCATGTCGGCCTTTCCACCATGAGCAAACGCTTGAGTATTGAGTCCCCAAAAGCTTGCAGCGATTGATAAGTTAAGTGCCAGTATTTTTTGTATGTCATTCAATAATCGTTGTTTACGCATTGGTTTCATCCTTTTCATATATCCCTGAACTATCTGAATCAGACAGTTAAAATGCACTTTCCTGTGAGTGAAATTCATTAGACCAACTTAATAGTTTTATGGTTATTAAGCTTATCTAACCTGCTTTAATGAATTTAATTTCAACACAGTTACATAGGGCTAGCTTGTTCAAGAATGACGTCGTATTTGTCTAAAAATGACATTCAAAGATGAAAAATTAAACTGTCATACCCTCTCTAAACTCTTTAGGAGAGATACCATAGGTCTTTTTAAAGATTTTTGAAAAATGAGCACCGTCCCAGAAACCCCACTTCAAGGCAATTTGGGTAATTGAGCTTTGTTTATTTCTTTTATCAAGCAAATCTGCTTTGACTTTTTCTAGGCGTTTGAGCTGTATATATTTGTTAATCGATAATTTTTCTTGAAGAAATAGACGATAAAGATGACGTAGAGATACCCCAATGTGCTCTGCAATTAATTTAGGTGTTAAATCTGGTTTTGCTAAGTTTTCTATAATATAGCGCTCGGCTTTTTCCATTAGATTATTGGAGCTATTTATATTTTTATAATTGATTGTGGGTTTAATTAGGGCAATTAACGCATCTTCAAAAGCATTACCGTCTTCGGTTGCGTACCAAAGTTTGATGTTTTCAGCAGACATGTTTTTCAAAATATTCTTGAGTAAAAAACCACTCATATTTTGAGTAATCAGTTTTCCAAAATATTCAGTACTAATATTTTCTTTCAGTAATTTTTCACGCGACAGATGGACAGAAATCTGGCTTACCAAGCCTTGCGGATACATTGAAATGGTTTCGACCGGATCGACCAACACAATATCGCCTTCATTCAGGCTTAGCGTTTCATTTTTATACTCGAGCAGCATTTTTCCCGAATACTGCAAAATCAAAAAACAAAAACGGTTATTCACTCGATCAATTTCATCGGCTTTTCGGACAATTTTATTGGCATTGTTTTTAATAAAAGCAATTTCAGTATCGCCCAATAAAAAGCACTGAACTTCACCAATGAATAAATTACGGGTTCCGTCAAAATCGGTTTCAAAATTGCCGCACACACTTTTAATATGGTGCGTCCATGTGAGTAATGCATCACTTACATATTGGTTCATCCCTTACCTCTCTATACACGTGCCACCGCTCAAGATTTTGCGTTTGTGGTGGTGCACTGTCTTGGCTTATTTGCAATCTTGTTTTATTGATAAACAAATTGTGTGCCAAAAATTCCTTATCCTTGGAATTGTTTTGATGATAGTCAGCTAGATGTAAAGAAGCTGATAAATCAATTTAATTTATCAGCTTAATGGGACTTATGCTACTCCTGCAAAGTCTCGCAGCATGGTAATAAAAATATCCTTTTGTTCCTCAGAATACTTTTTAAACACCTCATTTTGGTGGCTGTCGGCAATATCAAATAAATACTGCGCTGTTTGTTTACCCTTTTCGGTCAATGCATACAAATTATCGTGGTCAACCAATAACCCTTCAAATTTTAAGATTTCAGCCGACCTTTCAACTTCTTGCATTGGCATAGCAATATCACGCGGTAAATCTTCCTTACTTGAAGCAGTACCACTGGCTAAAACGAGCAAAAGACGTGATTCACTGGTACGGAAACCCGAAGCCATTTGCTTAGGGATATAGTCGGTTTGATAAGCTTTAAAAGCACGACTCATCAAATAGCAGACATTATTATATAAGTGCCCATAATGTGTTTGATCTACACCGTTCTCTTCAGTTTGTTTAACTTGAAGGCTCGGATGCGGCATGACACAAGAATATGCGCCTTGATGGTAGACCAACGGGCTTCGGCCTTGGTCATGGAAACGAACCACTTTGCCAACAATAATCCAGTGGTCACCACCTTCAATCACTTGATAACGTTCGCACTCAAACACTGCAGAACAATTTTCTAAAATGGGAGCGCTTCCTGCACCAAGTTGAAAGTTTGTGTCTGCGAATTTATCAATATTGCGTCTCGAAAACTTATTAGACAGCTCAATTTGCGTGCCTGATAAAATATTGACTGCAAAATGTGTTGCTTCTTCAAATACTGAAAAACTTGACGATTTTTTATCAATGCTCCACAAAATAAGCGGTGGATCGAGTGACACCGAGTTAAAACTATTTGCGGTTACACCGACTTTCTCACCTTGTGCATTTTGTGCGGTAACAATGGTAACGCCTGTTGCAAAATTTCCTAATGCTCGTCGGAACTGTAATGGATCGACCGTAAACTCATCTATTTGTTGTAATACATTCATCATCTTTCTCCTAAACCTTCTCTTACATCCATATAAATCGCGAGAGCATTAGATATCTAAAACTAGTCTCGGTGTTTTAGAGCGCGAACAGCACACCAATATTTGTTCATTGCTGGCTTTTTCTTCATCAGTAAAATAAACATCTCGATGATCAGGTTCGCCTTCAATTACATCGCACATGCAAGTTCCGCATACACCTTGCTCGCATGACATTTCGATCTCGATGCCTTCTTTCGCCAAAGCCTGCAAAATGGTTTCGCCAGCTTCAACCATAATAATTTTTCCGCTACGTTCAGCCACCACTTCAAATGAATCTCCCGAGGTGTCAGTTTCGACTTGGAAATATTCTTTGTGGATTTGCTGCTCAGGAAAATTGTGAGTCGTAGCAAGGTTAATCACCCAATCCATAAAACCGACTGGACCACAGGTGTAAATATGGCTCTCAAGATCAATATCTTTAATGGCAGATTCAAAAAATGCTCGGTGGCTTGCACCTTCCGATTTAAAATGAAAAGTTGTGTGTTTTGCTAACTCACCATTTTTAATTTCATCAACAAAAGCACAGTTTTCTGGGCTAGCCCCGCAGTAGTGAAGCTCAAATGATTCGCCTTCATGTGCAAGTTGATACGCCATCGTGATTAATGGCGTAATCCCGATTCCACCGCCAATCAAGACACTGTGTTTGGCTTTTAAAAGTGGAAATAAATTTTTTGGCTCACTGACCTGAATTTGCATGCCATCTTTAATTTCATCAAAAGCGGATATTGAGCCACCACGTGATTCAGGGTCACGTAAAATTCCAAGGCGAAACTTACCTTCGTCATTTGGATTTTGGCAAAGTGAATACTGGCGAACCATACCATTTGGTAAGTGCACATCAATATGCGCACCCGCTTCAACTTTTGGTAATGCAGCAGAAGTTGCAGATTCAAATTCCATGACTGCAATATTTCCACCTTCTACATGGCGATTTTTAACGACAACATCATAAAGTGTAGTCATAATTTAACTCCCTTTTCATGCCTAAGCTTGTGGCTTAGCGCATGAATAAACCACCGTTAATATCCCATGTTGCACCAGTCACAAACCCCGCATTTGGACTCGCAAGCAACCCACAAGTTTCAGCAATAAAATGCATACTTCCTAAGGCTTTAACCGGAATATTCTGGATGAACTGTTCCATTTTTTCGTCTGGCACCACACTATGAACGATCGGTGATTCCATAGGTCCCGGTGCAACTGCATTGACCGTTACCCCTTTTGCCGCAAACTCTTTGGCAAAAATTTTGGTTAACGTCACAATCGCGCCTTTGGTTGCCGCATAGTGTGCACCTGTTGCAGTACCACCGTTTTGTCCTGCTAACGACGCCATATTAATGATGCGTCCATAGCCTTTTTTAGCCATATATTGGCCAATAATTTGGCAAGCCTGAAAGGTGCCGCGTTGGTTGACTTGGGTCACCCAATCAAAATCGGTTGCGGTAATTTCTAATACTGGCGTTGCTTTGGTGACGGTGGCATTGTTAATTAACACATCAAGTTTAGAAAACTTCTCTTCAATCCATTTAACGGCAGCATGAAAATCTGCCTCGACAGAAATATCTAATTTCAAGGGAAACATATGTTGGGCATATTGACTTTGTGCCTTGGCATTTTCGGCTTTTTCAAGCGTACTTGCCGACAAAATCACTTGATGGCCTTGGCTCGCAAAATATTCAGCAATGACATTACCGAGTCCAGAAGCAGCACCTGTCACTAAAACAACTTGTTTCATGTTACCGCTCCTAAAGAATGTAACTAATACCAGCTAAGGTATCGGTTGAGTTAACCAAGTTGATGATTTTACGGTTAACCTTAAAACCTGTAGCTGCATCACGAGTTAGATGGTAGGTAATATCAGCTGTGTAATGCTTGAGGTTTTCTTTACGGAATTCACGTAAGTTTTGAGCACAGCGTAAAACGATTTCATCATCCTGATCTTGAATCACTCGTACACGAGAAATGCTACGCACAGTATTTGCTTTAGGCGCTGTAGAAATTGCTTCACCATTTTCAAGACGCTGTACACGTAAAGTACGCATATGATTATCGTCATAGGCATAATTTAAGTTGTTTTCGTAGTCCGTTAGGTTTGGGTCAATTGGAATGATATAGACACCTTTTTCATTCCATAAATTGAGCCATTCACGGTATTCACTGTGATCTAACATATCTGCCTCAGCCCAGATGAAAGCAGTGACTTCATTTAATAATTGCAGATTCATATTCATTGCTCTCTCCTTAAGCCGTCATCATCTTTTTCCACTGCTGGTATGCTGCACGCATACCTGTTTCAGCACTGACATCACTTTTTAAGCCATCTTCAGTTTTGACTTCACCCGGTAAACCGCGGTTGAGCATGATCCATAAATCATTACCGGCATTGGCACCATGTTGTACGCGTTCCCAAGCTTCTGAGTCATCTGGTGTACCGAAACCAAATGGACCTTGGAAATGTTCATGCAAACGTAAGCGATATTGGTTGGCAATTTGTGGACCGCCATCCATCGTAATTACCGAGTGATGAATTTCTGTTTCAGCAACTGAAATTGGCTGTAACACTCGGAAGAACGCCATCGAACATGCAATATTCGGGAATAAATTTAAGTTAAAGCCAGAACCACCAACTGCTCGAACAATACGGCGTACTTCTAATTCCTCATGGCCTTCGTCGCGCAAAGCTTGAGCCAAGTCTTCAAAGCGCTCTTGAATTGGACGTTCCATGAGCTCTTCGTCTAAATCAACCAGTTCAGGAATCATCACCATAACACTGTGACCATTACCTAAGTCTTCAACAAAGCCCGGCTGATTTTCGAAGTTAAAGAGTTCTTCTGTTTTTTCATCAACAGAACTTAAGAATGACTTGTGCACTAATGGAAAGTGATATGCATCGGTGGTATTTTCAAGCTGGATTTTCCAGTTACCCGGGAAGCGGAAACGGTGTTCGCCCAACACTTTAATTGGATAACCCGCACCTTGTTTCATAAACAGGTCAATCCATTTTTTCGCAGGCCCAAGGAACTCTTCAAGCGGTTGAATGTCTTCTTTAAATGAAGCGAAGATCATTCCGTTATATTCTTCTACACGTAGACTCACCAGTGGTAATTCTGATTTATCTAAGCAATCACCGTAGCTTTCCGGAGATGGCACACCACGTAAACTACCATCAAGTGCATAACTCCAACCGTGGTACGGGCATACAAAACTATTGGTTTTTCCTTTTTTATGTTCGCATACGGTTGCTGCACGGTGACGGCAACGGTTTAAAAGTACATGGACTTTCTTTTTACGGTCACGTACCACAACCACTGGCTGTTTACCGATGTTAATCGTTTTATAGCTTCCGCCTTCTGGAATTTCGCTGGCATGTGCGACCCACACCCAAGTGCTATAAAAGATTTTCTCCATTTCTTCATCAAAAATACGTTCATCTTTATAAAGAGAAGTATGAGCACGGTCACTTTGAACCAAAGCATCGTAATCAATGCCAATGTTATGCGTTGGGATAATACTGTTCATATCAATAGTCCTTTTAAATATGTCCTGGGTCATTCCTGGGAAGGTACCGGCAATTCAGCTTCACTGTGCCAATGCGATACGGGACGACTGAAAATATTCTGTGTTTGGAAATGTTTAATTTTCCATGTT
The DNA here is from genome assembly GCF_027855145.1 of Acinetobacter sp. AOR18_HL. Taxonomy (NCBI): domain Bacteria; kingdom Pseudomonadati; phylum Pseudomonadota; class Gammaproteobacteria; order Moraxellales; family Moraxellaceae; genus Acinetobacter; species Acinetobacter sp. AOR18_HL. Next base: position 27,866 of record NZ_JAKTIG010000003.1, on the reverse strand, counting down.
CCATCTGCTTGCTTATGAAACTTCACCTTGAGCTTTGCCGCATTCAGATGACTACGGCCATCTTGAAAAGTTGAAGTTTGCAACATCAACCAAGAAGCATTTGCATAGCCTTGGTTTACATAAATTTGTTCTGAATTGACAAAGTGTGCATTCATAACAAAGTGAGATTCTTTTTGGGTATAGCTTTTAAACATGTCGTAAATCGACTGCCAAGAATCATAACGGCCAAAAGATTTGGCATATTTCTCGCCAACACCTTCCCAAATACAGTCTTGATCAAAAAGATTCATCAGCTCGTCAAGGTCTGTATTTGCATTGAGCTCGTCGCAGATTTCCATATAACGGTTCAGACAATTACGAATGGCGTTATGCGCTTCCAACTGTTCTAGTCGCTCTATGATTTCTGCAAGATTCACTTTGTCATTCATCGCCATCGCCTTAACGTTGGATAATCAATTCGCGCCCAACACGAGCTTCAACTTTGCAATATTTCCAAAGTTTGTATGGACCTTCACCCACCACCGTCGTTCTAAACAAGTTACAAGCTGCATGTACTGTTTCAATATCTGGAACATCTGCAAGCAAGTACGTTGTCCAAGGCCAGCCAGCACTTGGGCCAACCATGCTTTGGTCATCATCAAGATTTCCAAAAACATGTACGCCCGGTAAGTCATGAATGCCATTCCACATTTCACCAAACGCTGCCCAAACTGCTTTTGCTTCAGCAGGTTCTGCATCAAAAAAGTTTTGATTAATACCCATGCAGAACAAAACGCGTAATGATTTTTTAGCTTCCATCTCAATATCCTTTTAAAAATTAAACTTATAAATAACCTGGGGTTGGTTTTAACCCGAAACTGATTGAGCCTGCATTTTGTAAAGTTGCATCGCCCATAAAAGCATGCTGAGTCACCACGTTGGTGTCATTCACAAAACGGCTAAATGGATTGTTGGTATAAATTGCTGTCATGCCCGCGAGCATTTGCATTTTTCGGGTGACTTTGGCGCAAACTCGCGCTGCATGGGTACATGCCAAACGCATATCGCTAATCTGTTCAGCAGTTGCTTCTCGTCCAGCAATAATTTCATTCCAAACAATATCCATGGTTTGATAAAACCAAGACTTTGCCGCCTGAAATTCCGCATCGGCTTGAGCAAACTCATATTGAGTCACAGGACGGTTGGCAATTTCTGACCCGCCAGTAATGGATGCTTTACCCGGTGCCAATTTTTCAAATTCTTCTAATGCAGCAGCTGCAACGCCAATACCCACCACGGTTAATACTTGAGTCGCTAAAGACAGGGACGGATATTTAAAAAAAGGTTCGCTTAGTTTTGAAGGTTCACCACGTACAAAGGTCCATTTCTTTTCGACTAATACGTCTTCAACGACTAAATCATGGCTTCCCGTACCTTTTAGGCCAACGGTGTCCCAAGTCATTTCGATTTTAGCTTTTTTTGCAGGCATCACTGCCATGCGAGGTAAGCCTTGCATTTCATTATTTTTAAGCGGTGAAATTCCTACACCAACAATGTCAGCTCCCATACAGCCACTTGAGAATTTCCAACGTCCACGAACCACTACACCTTCATCAGTAATTTCAGCTGGTTGGGGTGGAAAAATACCTCCAGCAAATACAACATCTGGCCCGTTTTGATACAACTCTTTAAGCGTTTCTTCCGGCAAACTTCCTAAATAGGCAGGGCTCATACCGAAACTTGCCACCCAACCCACTGAACCATCAGCTTTAGATAAAGTTTCGATTAACTCGCAAAACTGCCGTGGAGACCACTCTTCACCACCAAAACGTTTAGGCACCAAGGCACGGTAAACACCAATTTGTTTAAGTTTTTCGATAATGTCTTGGCTCACATACGCTTGATTATCAAATTCACCTGTACAGGCACGCTCACGAATTTCTTGACACAAAGCGTCTAAGTCAACTGCTTTGTCTTGAGAAGCAAACTCCATTTTAGACAACTTATTCATCATCTAACTCCTTGTAATTTATTGCATTGCATCAACACAAAATTTAGCTATAGCGCATAATTGCTCATCTTTTTGATGCTTCGATACGATCTGTAAGCCCACTGGTAAACCTTCACTGGTTTCAAGTGGCACTGAAATGACAGGATGACCTGATAAATTAAATGGTCGAACTAAAGCTGTAAGATTCAAAAAAGCGACCGTGTTTTCAGCTTCAGAAACTTTTGGTGGAATTTGTGGAAGTGTCGGTAGAACCAATGCATCATATTTTTCTAATAAAGCATCGAGTTCTTGGGTCAGCTGTGCTCTCACAACTTCTGCTTGTTTCACTTGCTCTAAAGTTGTTGCGGCAGCTTTTAATAAACGACCATTTACATCAGAACCAATTAAGCCCGTTTGAGTTAATTCACCAAAAGCTTGCCAATTTTCATAATTAATAATCTGCATGCCTGCATCATAAGCAGCTTCAAAATGTTCAACTTTTTCTAAAACGGTCTGTAAATTGGCTTTTTGAAGTGCTTGATGAATACAGTTCCAAACAACCTCATCTGCGCTTACATCTAAAACAGCAATTTTTGGTGCACTAGTAAATTCAGTAGGTTTGAAAGTTGGATCAATAATTTGCATGGCCTTTTCAATCATCTCGACTGAATTTGCAAAAGGACCAACGCAATCTAAAGAACTTGACGGCGGATATACACCTTTTCTGCTCACGCGACCAAAAGTCGGTTTTAAACCAAAAACTCCGCAGCACGCAGCAGGCATACGAATAGAGCCACCCGTGTCTGTGCCTAGAGTAAAGTCAGCTTGTTTAGCAGCAACTGCCGCAGCCGAACCACTTGAAGATCCGCCTGGGATAAGTTCAGGATATTTAGGATTGTTGGGTGTACCAAAAGCGTGATTAATGCCTGTAATACCAAAAGCCAATTCGTGCAAATTTGTTTTTGCAATAATTTCACAATCTGCTTTTAGAATGTTTTTAATTACTTCAGCATCATCTTGAGCAGGTTCAACATTTAATAAAGCTCGACTGCCAGCAATGGTTTTTAGACCTTGAATATCAATTGTGTCTTTCACCATGACCTTGAGCTTGCCACTTCCTTTGTGCACGCTTTGGCTAACAATATTCATTCACTTTTCCATGTATTTTTATTCATTAATTAAAATATCGGAAAATTTAATGGAATTGTCAAGTATTTTTTATAATTTGTTCTTAAGGAAATATGCAAAATTTTATTTATAATAGGATTACCCTTTTTTCACTAAGTTATTGCTTAGCTATGCTTGATCATTTAGAACAATTTCTTCCTAATAAAGAACCGTCGAGTATTCAAAATTTCCCTTTTTTTTGGGTTTCCCAAGTGAATGGAAAGTATTCACAACTGATTGAAAAATCAATAAAAAAGCTAGGTATTGATAATACACGCCGTAAAATTATTTTAAGTACTAATGCCCTTGGGGAAGCCAGTATTACCGACATTGCCAATCTTTCTACTTTAAAGTTAACGACGGCAACAAAAGCTGTATATCGCTTGGTAGAAGATGGAATTGTCGAGGTCTACTCTTCTACTTCTGATGAACGGATCTCGATGGTGAAATTAACGGCCAAAGGTATTGAGCTGGTTGAACAGATTAATCAAATTAGTGTAGTTACCTTGGCAGGCATCCTGAATGCTTTTTCAGAAGACGAGCTACATAATTTAAATACCCAGTTAAAGAAATTATTTGACCTGATGCCATCCAGCTAAATATTTCTCATTATGATAAATTAGCTCTCTTAGAGCAGTTAAAAATTTCTTTTTCTTTAGCTGCTCTTTCGTTTAAACAATAAAAATTAATAAAATCAAATTCTTATATCATAAATTTATCTGTATATAATTACTTAACATACTTTTTAGGTATTCTAACATACTTAATAAGTAATGGAATTTTACATATAAAAAGAAAATAATAATTCCATGATCTTAAAAATCCCATTAACTCCTAATTGGGTTTAGACGCACTCTTCCGGTCTGTACGAGACCAAATTACTCATTTCTAGCCTATTTATTATTCTTATCTAAAAGGGGGAAATATCGAAAACTTTAGAGGAATAATAAAAGTTAGATATCAATTTCTTTAAGCGTTTTATACATAAGGATTAAGTGTATGAACCAAAGTAATATCGCTGTTGAAAGGACACAGAAGAAAAGCAATGCATATGCATGGTATGTGGTCATACTTTGTATGTTGGCATATATATTTTCATTTATTGACCGCCAAATTCTGGCGCTGATGATTGAACCCATCAAAGCAGATCTCCAACTTTCAGATACTCAATTTAGCTTATTACATGGCCTCGCCTTCTCACTGTTTTACGCCGTTATGGGTTTACCCTTAGCCTACATTGCCGATCGTTTTTCACGACCAAAACTAATTTCAATCGGGATTATTGTTTGGAGTCTGGCAACAGCAACTTGCGGTTTAAGTAAAAACTTTATTCAACTGTTCTTAAGCCGTATGGCGGTAGGTGTCGGTGAAGCGGCTTTATCTCCAGCGGCTTATTCAATGTTTAGCGACATGTTTAGTAAGGACAAACTGGGACGTGCTGTCGGGATCTATTCAATTGGTGCTTTTTTAGGTGGAGGTATTGCCTTCTTAGTTGGCGGTTATGTGATTAACCTGCTTAAAGGCGTGACACTCATTGAAGTTCCATTATTAGGGGCCCTTAAAGCATGGCAAATTGCCTTTTTAGTGGTGGGTTTACCCGGCATCATTATTGGTTTGCTGTTTATTTTGACCGTTAAAGATCCTGCACGTAAAGGCCAACAGCTCAACCAAAATGGACAAGTTGACCAAGTTAAATTCACACAATGTCTTCAGTTTATTAAAAAACATTCGAAAACATTTGCTTGTCATTATTTAGGTTTTACCTTTTATGCAATGGCACTCTATAGCCTAACTAGCTGGACACCTGCATTTTATATTCGTAAGTTTCAACTCGCGCCGACTGAAACAGGCTATATGCTTGGTACCATTCTGTTAGTCGCAAATACATTAGGCGTATTTTGTGCAGGTTGGCTAAATGACTGGTTTATTAAAAAAGGTCGCCAAGATGCGCCGATGTTCACAGGTGTAATTGGTATTGTTGGCCTGATTATTCCAATTGCATTTTTTACCCAAACAGATCAGCTTTGGCTTTCAGTTAGCTTACTGATTCCTGCAATGTTCTTTGCATCTTTCCCTCTAGTGATTTCAGCAACTGCTTTGCAAATGTTAGCCCCAAACCAGTTTAGAGCACGCCTTTCTGCCCTCTTCCTTTTGGTGAGTAACTTAATTGGACTCGGTATTGGCACAACACTGGTAGCCATTATTACAGATAAAGTTTTTGGTAGCCCATTAATGGTGGGTTCTTCTTTATCTATTGTGGGTGGTTTGTCTTGTGTACTGGCTTTAATTCTACTTTTTAAAGGCTGCAAATTCTTTAGTGAAAGCATGAAGCTTGAAAAATTAAATTAATAGGTCTCACCAATTGCAAAAATGTACTCTCTAACTAAACGCTTAGAGAGTACCGAAATATTCAAAATTACGTAGTGCCGAGGACTGGCTTACACTTGGGAAATGGATTATGGAATTATTTCACCGCTTTAAACCACACACTTTAGCTGTTGCCACTTTATTACTGATGTACAGCAACTCATGGGCTGCAAATCCAAATCAGCAAACTGAAGATGAATGGAAATTCACTTTAAAAAATGCCTACATTAACCGTGATTTTGATAATGATGCACTCAAAGACACTGGTAGTTGGTCTCAGGCAGCGTCATTATTTTATAAATCGAAAATGCATGACACTCCGTTAGTTATAGCAAACAAACCAATTACGATTGGGGCTGATGCTTCCGTTCAATACGCCGTGCGCTTAAGTTCAGACAAACATGTTGCGGATACAGTTTTGCCTTTTAATAAAGAAACGCAATCTCAAGCTTCAGATTATTTAAAATATGGTGCAACTTTAAAACTGGGTTATGACAAAACTCTTTTGAGTGTCGGTGAACTTTGGCTAGATTTACCTGTAACTGCCGTAGATGCTAGTCGTCAGTTACTCACTTCGTATTGGGGAACCAACTTAAAGTCACAACTTTCAGATCAGCTTTATGCCGAAATTGGCCGAGTTGAAAAAGTATCTCCCCGAAATGAAGAAGACTTTAAAAAGTTTTCTTTCACATCAAATGGGGTTACTAAAGAATCTGATGGGTTAAATTATATTGACCTGCGCTATCAATTTACACCGTCTTTAAAAGGCGAATACTACTTTGGTAATTTAGAAGATCTGTATAACAAACACTATATAGGACTTGAACATACGTGGAAACAGCCAACTTTTGCCCTCACCTCTAAGTTTAAATACTTCAATGCAAAAGATGATGGCAATACCTTTGATATTGATGCGCAGAACATTGGATTACTTGAAACGATTAAAGTAAAAAACCATACCTTTGGTTTAGGTTACCAACAGATTATTGGTGAATCGGCTTACCCATTACCAGATGGTTTTTTACCAGAGACGTATTTCATTAACTGGAACGCTACAGGCTTTTTTAAAGAGGATGAAAAGTCTTACCACGTCATGTATGGCTACGATTTTAAAGATTATGTACCGGGCCTAAATGCGATGGTGAAATATGTTTACGGACATGACTTTAAAGCAGCCAATGGTGAAAAAAATCACGAAACCGAGTCAAATGTGATTTTAAACTACGCATTTCAGCAACCGTTCCTAAAAGGCGTGGCCCTGCAATATATTCGTATTGATTACAACGTTAAACATGGCAACGACTTTGGTGAAGATCGCCTGTTTGTCAATTACACTAAAAAATTCTAAATAAAAAATACCCCCTAAACTTTAGGGGGTATTTTTTATCCTAATTTATTGACCAACTTTAATGGTAAAACCTTCATAGCAATACTCATTGGTAACCATGGCCACTGTGGCACATAAGCTTTTACAGGTTGTTTTTCGATAGCTTTTACTAAAGCTTTACATCCTGTTTTGGCGTCAACTTCAAAAGGTAAATGTTTAGCACCTTCATTCATTTCGGTACGGATATAACCTGGGAAAATGGTTGAGACTTTAATTGGGGTATCCAGTAATTCAGCACGAATACCCTCGGCCAAGTGAGCAACTGCAGCTTTACTTGCTGCATAAGTCGATAAATGTTTTGGTAATCCACGCATCGCACTCATGGATGACATCACCACTAAATGACCTGCATTTTGCGCTCTAAAAATTTCAATCGCTGCCTCACACTGTGCTAAGGCAGAGATAAAGTTTGTTTCAGCTGTGGCTCTGTTAATTTCAAAATTACCTTTACCAATACGACGGCCATTACCTACTCCGGCATTTACAATAATTCGGTCTAAATAGCCGAACTCTTGTTTAAAGGCACGAAATACTTCAAAAACCTGATCATAATTGGTAACGTCTAGACTTTTTGCAATTACCTTAATACCGTACTCATTTTCAAGTTCAGTTTTTAAAGTCTCTAATCGGTCTAAACGGCGTGCACAAATCGCCAAGTTATAACCTTTCGCTGCAAATTCATGCGCCATACCCGCGCCCAATCCAGAACTTGCGCCTGTAATTAAAATCGTCTTTGCCATGCTTTTATCCTTATTTTAAATCCATGTCAGTAAATCTGGACGCTCAGCTTTTATAAAATGATGTTCATTTAAACTTAAAACCTGAGCTTCATTTCCAACCAACCGCAAAGTCGTGAGACTTGTATTAGCAATTGCCCAATTCAACGCAAAAGTTCGATTGGGGCTAAGTTCAAGCAATTTGCCGATTGCTACAGAAATCACACCACCAGATGTAAAAACAATTGCATAGCGAGGTTTGGTTTTTGCTAACTCATCACAAAGTTGCTGCAATGCTGTTTCGACTCTTTCTTTAAAGTGTGGCCAAGACTCATCATACTCATGATGAAAATCGCCATCTGTCCATCGTCCAATGGCGCCCTCAAATATTTTGGCAAGATAAGCACGCGGGTTTTGTTCTTGTGCAACATCAGCTTTTAAAAGTTCAGGCTGTTCAAAACGCGGTTCATAGCGGGCAAAAACCTGCTGATGATTAAACTCATTCCATAAATTATTATGATGAATCATCGCATCTGGAAAGCATTCATTGAGTGCGAGCTTTGCAGTTTGCTCGTGGCGCTGCATAGTTCCTGCAACCACATACGGTTGTTCTTTTAATATTTGCTTAAAATATTGGCCTAATAAAGTCGCTTGAGCTTCACCATTTTCAGACAACTCATCATAATTACTTTTACCAAATGATGCCTGACCATGTCTTACCAGATAAATTGTGGTCATTTTCTTAAAATACCCTGTATTTTCTGTAGAGATTGCTGAGCAAATTCTGAGTCTTGCAGTTTTTGCTGCGCGATAAGTTTTAAAGCTCGAATATGTAGCGCATGAATGACAATCCAGAAATCTTTAAAAGCAGGGTTTCGGGTTTGTTTATGGTAATAACGATAATAGATTTGCTGGGCAATCACGGCTAATCGGAATACACCAAACACTTCATAAAAAGCCCAGTTTTGAGGGTCCAATCCTGTTTTTTGCAAATAATATTCAACGACTTCTTTACGAGAGAACATTCCCTTTAAGTGAGTCGGCTGACGGCGTGTTGATCTAAAAATCATATTATCCGTTGGCTCAACCCAATAAGCCAAAGCACTACCCAAATCCATTAATGGATCCCCCAAGGTCGCCATTTCCCAATCCAACACCCCAATCACATCTGTTGGATGCTCTGGATCTAAAATCACATTATCAAAACGCCAATCATTGTGAATAATACAAGTCGTCGAGTCTTGAGGGATATTATCGTTTAGCCATTTTCGAACATATTTAAATGAAGGAACGTTGATTGTACGGACTTTTTCATAGCGCTTATCCCAACCTTCAACTTGTCTACGGCAATATCCCGCACCTTTGCCTAGTTCAGCTAAAGGCGTGTTCTCATAAGGAACTTGATGTAGCTCAATCAGCTTATCAATAACATTGACACAAAGCTCATGAACATCTTCTTCATTAAAGCCAAGCTCAGGCGGTAATTTTGCACGAGGAATAATACCTTCAATGCGTTCCATGACATAAAAATCACAGCCAATGACCGATTCGTCCTGACAAAGTGCAACCATTTTAGGAAGCACTGGATAATAAGGCGCAAGATTTTTCTGCACCATATATTCACGGGCCATATCGTGGGCTGACTTCGCTTTTGTTCCTTTTGGGGGACGTCGCAAAATTAAATCGGTATTTTCATATTTTAAACGATAAGTCCAATTCGACGCCCCGCCCGTATATTGAGTAACAACTGCTGGGCCAACCAACTCAACACCTTGGTTTTTTAACCAGTTTTCAACTGCCCCAATATCAAGCTCTTCACCTTCACGTACTTCACCGCCTACATCAATTACCGACATATTCACTTCCTTTAAACTTATACTTTCTTATGACGACCATAACCACGTTTGGCCAACTCTAATTTGGCAATCATGCCTTTATGTACTTCATCCGGACCATCAGCTAAACGTAAACTGCGTGCTTGGGCAAAGAAACCCGTTAATGGTGTATCTCTTGAAACGCCCGCACCGCCATGTAGCTGAATCGCCATATCGACTACTTTTTCTAAAACACTCGGAGCGACCACTTTAATTGCAGATATTTCTGTTAAAGCAGCCATATTTCCTAAAGTATCCATTTTATAAGCAGCATACAAGGTTAAAAGTCTGGCTTGATCTATGGCGACTCGAGCATCGGCCACGCGTTCGAGGTTTCCACCGAGTTTTAAAATTTCTTTGCCAAACGCCGTTCTAGACATGCCTCTATCAATCATCAGTTCAAGTGCTTTTTCAGCAGCCCCAATGCAACGCATGCAATGGTGAATACGCCCTGGTCCTAAACGGCCTTGGGCAATTTCAAAACCTTGCCCCGCTCCGCCAATAAAGTTTTCGAGAGGCACTCGAACATTATTAAAATGAACCTCACCGTGTCCATGCGGTGCATCATAGTCACCAAACACAGGTAACATACGTTGAATTTCGACACCTGCGGTATCAATCGGTACTAAAACCATAGAGTGTTGATGATGACGGTCTTTTGTTTCATCTGGAGTATGTGCCATAAAAATAATGACTTTAGCATTTGGGTCACCTAAACCAGACGACCACCATTTTTTGCCATTTAAAACAATTTCATTACCGTCGATGAGTGCAGTCGCTTGCATATTGGTTGCATCACTTGACGCAACATCTGGTTCAGTCATACAAAAAACCGAACGAATTTTTCCGTCTAGTAAAGGCTGTAACCATTGCTGTTTTTGTTGCTCACTGCCATAGCGCCATAACAATTCCATATTTCCCGTATCTGGTGCATTACAGTTAAAAACGGTTGGTGCCAATAAACTGCGGCCAGTCAATTCAGCAATATGCGCATACTCTTGAACAGTTAACCCAGCACCCAGCTTTTCATCGGGTAAAAACATATTCCAAAGACCGGCTTGTTTAGCTTTAGTTTTCAGAGTTTCTAACAGTTCAGGCCACTGCCATTTTTTCCAGTTCCCATCTGGATTTAACTCATGAACCTCTTCCCAAAATTTTGCTTCGACAGGTTCTATTTCTTCTAAAATAAATTTTCTTGTTCGCTCAGCAAAATCTTGAGCTTTCTTTGAAAGTTCAAACATTCTTTTTTCCTTCACATCATTATCTGGTCTTTACATCAACATAACTTGAAACTTAATATGAATGAAATGATTTTATTAAATAACACCTCATGAATAATATTCATAACTTACATGGCCTAGATCTAAGTTTTTTCCACCGGATTGATATCAATTTATATCCGCTTTTTATCGCGATTTATGAACAAAAAAGTATTTCGAATGCCGCAAGTAGCCTTAATATTACGCAGTCAGCGGCAAGTCATGCTTTGCAGCGTTTACGTCAGCAACTTGAAGATGATGTATTTATACGAGTAGGCAATAAAATGTCTGCCACTCCTTTTGCTGAGCAGATTTACCCAACGGTGAAACAAGCACTTTTAACCATCCAAAATATTAGCCAGCAGAAACATGTGTTCGATCCAACAAGCTTAAAAAACTTAAAAATCGCCGTGCATGATGAAATTGAGCCGATTATTCTTCCAAGACTAGCTCAACATTTTCAAAATCTTAATTTAGATTTGCAGTTTGTGAGTATGAAACTCGATCGAAAACATATTATGACTGACTTAGCGACACAACAACTCGATTTCGTGATTGACCTAGAACAATACTTATCTCCAAAAATTACCTTTGATCATTTGGTAACAGATGAGTTTGTCATTTGCAGCCAACTTAAAGAAGTCGATTTAGCTAGTTATATCAGTGGTCGGCACATTGGTGTTTCGTCACGCCGTACGGGCGCTTTACTTGAAGATATTTATTTAAACCAACACCAAAAAATTTCAAGAAATGTATTTATGCGCTGTCAAAACTATTCAACGGCGTTACAAGTTTTGGGAGCTCAAGCCGACGCAATACTCACCATGCCTCGAATGATTTTACAGCATTTGTCTTATAGTCATGAAATTTGCTTACATTCTCTGCCTTTTGAGATAACCAATATTAAAATGGGTATGTTTTGGCACGAAGATTTAAGGGATAATTTAAGACATCAATTTCTGCGACATGAAATTATTAAACTTTTTCAGTAAAGCAAATTGATCTACTAAGCTTCTATCGTACAAGGATCAGTAATGAGTAAAGATGAACGGATAATCCAGAATCAGGACAACAAAAAAACGATTCGTCATGAAGATTACATTGCTGGTATTGGTAAAGGCATGGCGATTTTAGATAGCTTTAGTAGTAATCAACATCGTTTAAACATTTCTATGGCTGCCGAAAAAACCGGGCTTACCCGAGCGGCAGCAAGACGCCATTTATTAACTTTAGAATATTTAGGGTATCTTGAGTCAGATGGTCACTATTACTATTTAACTCCGAAAGTTCTTAAATTTTCAGGAGCTTATTTAGGTGCAGCCCAGCTTCCGAAAGTATCTCAGCCTTTATTAAATCTGTTAACTAACCAAACTTCTCTCATTTATTCAGTGATGGTACTTGATGGTTATGAAGCCATTACTATTGCCCGTAGTGCGGCCCACCAACAAACTGACCGTGTAAATCCATACGGCTTACACTTGGGTAACCGCTTACCTGCTCATGCGACATCTGCGGGTAAAATTTTACTGGCACATTTAAGCCAACAAGAACAATTGGACTGGCTCCAAAAATATCCTCTTCAGCGTTTAACTAAATATACGCATGTCGAAAATGATAAATTTTTAGAGTTACTACAAGAGATTCGAGAACAAGATTGGTGTTATTCGCGTGAAGAACACGAATTAGGAGTTCATGCGCTCGCCGTACCAATTTATGGACAAGACTTTAAAGTGGTTGCAGCTTTAAATATTGTTTCTCCAACTATGAAAACAACTGAAGAATATTTAATTCAACATATTCTGCCTTTATTGCAAGAGACTTCGCGGGATTTAAGACAAGTTCTTTAAATCTTGCTTAGGCTATTTCATAGGGTTAATTTTATTGTTTGCTTAGGCTATTTGAATAGATTGAACGTTCCCAAATGAATGCTTAGGCTATTTCTAAAAGTAATTGAAAGGGATTTTCAAATAGCGAATACCATTCGCTTCAGGTTCCGGAAAATTTCCACCATTCATATTAATTTGAATTGAAGGCAAAATTAATTTTGGCATTGCCAAAGTAGCATCTCTTTCTTGACGCATTTTGATGAATGATTCTTTAGAAACTCGTCGATTTAAATGGATATTGCTTTGTTTTTGAGTTTTTATATCTGTTTGACAGATATATTCGTCACGGCCTTCGGGCTTATAGTCATGGCATAGAAACATACGCATATCGTCAGGAAGTGTATAAAGCTTTTGTACCGAATCATAAAGTGCAGCAGCACTTCCTTTAGGAAAGTCACATCTGGCCGAACCATAATCAGGCATAAATAAAGTATCACCTACAAAAACAGCATCGGCAATCACATAGCTTAAGCAAGCTGGCGTATGCCCTGGTGTAGGAATGTTATAGGCTTCTATCTCCCCTATTTTAAAATGTTCATAATCTTCAAACAAATAATCAAACGGCTGATTTTCATTGAATTTCTTAAAATCAAAATTATAGATAGCTGCAAAAGTTTCTTGTACTACCGAGATTTTTTGACTAATCGCAATTGTACCGCCCAATTTAGATTTTAAATATTGAGCCGCAGTCATATGGTCCGCATGTACATGGGTTTCTAAAATCCATTGTACTTTGAAGTTTTGCGCCAAGACATAATCGACGATCAGATCAGCATTGGATGTTTTTGTAGTGGCCGATGCGGCATCGTAATCAAGCACGCTATCAATAATAGTGCATTGAAGAGTCGCTACATCCGCAACAACATAGCTAAAAGTATTGGTGTTTTCATCAAAAAAATCTTTTACTAGAGGTTGTTGCATAGGCTTAATTTCCTTTATTTAAAATTCGGTAAATAAACATTCCTAATAACATTGCGACAATAAAATAAAGCGCTTCAAAATGCCCTAATCCAATCAGAGTTAAAGCGGGCGCTGGACATATACCTGCTATTCCCCAGCCTATACCGAAAATAAAAGCACCCACAATTAACCTTTGGTCAATCTGTGTATTCGTTGGTAATTGAATTTGTTCATTAAAGAGTGTTTTAGGAGTTTTTATAGCCTTTTGAAATGGAATAAATGCCACAGCAATAGCACCTAACATTACAAACATTAAGCTAATATCCCACTGCCCAAAAATATCTAAAAAACCTAATACCTTTTCTGGATTAGACATGCCAGAGATCATTAAACCTACTGAAAATAAGCTACCAAATAAAAAAGCAAAAAAGTTTTTCATAGGATTACCCCATCACATGACGAATGATATAAACCGTTAACATGCCAGCAAACATAAAAACTGCTGTCGCTATCATCGAGCGTTTTGATAACCTGCTCATACCACAAATGCCATGGCCGCTTGTGCATCCAGAGCCTAGTCGTGTTCCAAAACCAACAAGTACACCTGCTAGAATAAGTGGAAATGTATTGGTTTTAATTTCAATTTCAGGCTGATAAAAATAACCATATACGAAAGGTGTAATCACGAGTCCCGCAATAAACCAGAATGCCGAACTCTTAAAGGTGTCTTTAGTAGGATTGATGACTTGAGCAAGCAAACCACTGATTCCGGCTATACGGCCATTTATATATAAATATCCAACTGTTGCGATGCCTAGTAATAAACCACCAAAAAAGGCATAGACAATATTTGACATATAACCACTCTTAACAATATATGTTTTTATAATCTGTATTATACGCTGATTCTTTTAGAAATACTTAAAATAAAACTCTTAAGTGTATAATTCTTCTTAACAAGAAAAAGCCCCAAGATTCTGGGGCTTTTGTCATTAAATTAGATCTTTAATGCCTAATTGTTCAGGTAACTTTTCCATAACCTTATTCAATCTATTATTTGCTGGAGAGATACAACCTGTGTAATGGCTTAATTTAGTTTCTGTGCCATTAGGTTGAATCCAAGTAATGTAATAGCTAGACATGTCAGTCGCTGTTTGCTGACAACCAGCAGTTTTCGATTGAGTACCTGTCTCAGGACGATAAGTTTTTAAATCCTTTGCAAGTTTTTGATAATCTTTTACGCTACCTTGAATCTCTTTAACACCAACTGTTTTTGTATATTGCTTGCCTTCAAAGCGAATTAAACCTGTAGGTGTTACTTCCACAGAATAAATCGGACATGCACCAAAGCATGGGCTAGAAGCATAGCGAATTGTCTCTTGTGTATTCGGTGCTTGCTGAACAGAAGCACAACCCATCAAAGCTAAACCAGATAAAGTTGCAAGAACCAAAAATCTCATTACATCACCTATTATTATCAAGTGGCTTTAATTTATCAAATCATACACTTCTTGTCATTAAACACTATTTTTTGTGATTTTCTTGGGCCTTATTTTTACTTAGGCTATTTTATATAAACACATAAAAAAAGGCCCATCTTGCGATGAGCCTTAAGCCATAAAAGCTTAAATTCCTGAAATACAAATTATTACTGGGTAGTAATAACCTGCGTCGACCATTCTAGCGCAACACCATAAATTATATAAATATAATATAAGTATATATTTACGCTCGTTTTTCCAACAAAAAAAACCTGATTTATAAGATTAAAAGCTCAATAATGTTTATTTTTAATTAAAATTCACAATGTTAAGTTAAACAAAACTTAATAAAAGTTAAGCTTTTATTTATAGGTAAAACATCCTAAGAAACTGATCAATAGTTAAGCTACACCTAGCGTTCAGGATGAAATAGCCATAAAGCTATTTTAAGTTTAGCAACAACTTCAAGCACTTTTTTACTATTTGGTAAAGCTATCTAGTTAAAAATATAGAAATTACTTTTATCGTTTTATACAAAAAATATATTAAATATAAAGGCAAAAGAGAAATACTCTCTTTTGCCTAACTTAATTATTGTTCTAAACTATAAGCGATCACATAATCACCATGATCAGGTGATTGACGTGCTCCACCTGCGGTAACAACCACATACTGTTTACCTGTTTTAGGTGAAACATAGCTTATAGGTGTTCCTTGGCTACCTACTGGCATGCGTGATTTCCACAGTTCTTTACCTGTAGATGAATCAAATGCACGTAAGTAGTAATCTTGTGTAGCAGCAAAGAAAACCAAACCACCTTGAGTTGCCATAGGCCCACCAATTGTTGGCATACCGATCGGTGCTTTTAAGCCCATCTTAATTCCCATAGGCCCGGTATCTTCTACTGTACCTAATGGTACTTGCCATGCAACCTGACGAGTTTTCAAATCAATCGCAGTCATGCTACCAAATGGCGGTTTTTGACAAGGAATACTTAAAGCCGACATAAAGCGGTTTTTATTCACTTTATATGGTGTACCTTTCATTGGTACAGCACCCATACCTGTATTTACCTTCTCTCCACCATTCGCCTGAATCTTAATATCTTCAGGAGTTTGCTCCATCAATTGAATCCATAAGCCAAGGCGCATATCGTTCACGAACATATAACGATGAGTCGGGTCAAAAGCAATACTACCCCAGTTCATGCCACCTAAAGAACCTGGGAAGCTTAATGAAACATCAGTACCCGGTGCAGTAAATAGGCCTTCGTAACGCATTGACTTGAAGTTAATACGACACATCAGTTGATCGAACGGCGTTGCACCCCACATATCCGACTCAGTTAAAGTCTGATTACCAATTTGAGGCATTTCAACTGAACGAGGTTGAGTTAAGCTGTATTGTTCACCCGGAATATTGGCAGGTTTAACTGGCTGTTCAATTACTTTAGTCAACGGTTTACCCGTTACTCGGTCAAGAACAAAGAATTGGCCTGATTTGGTTCCAATGACAACAGCTGGTTTAGTCGTACCATCTTTTAATGGGAAGTCAACCAAACTCGGTTGCATTGGTAAGTCAAAGTCCCATAAATCGTTATGAACAGTTTGATATACCCACTTCTCTTTACCTGTTGTCGCATCAAGTGCTAACACAGAAGTATTGTATTTATGATCCAATGGATTACGGTTACCACCCCAAATGTCGACAGATGAACTGCCCATAGGTAAGAATACCGTATTCATTTGCGGATCATATGACATTGCAGCCCATGAGTTTGCCGAACTACGTTTATAGGTTTCACCCGGTTTAAGAACATAGTTCGGGTTTGGATTGCGCGGGTCAAATGCCCAGCGAAGTTTACCCGTAATCACGTCATAACCACGAATAACACCACCCGGCATATCTGCGGCTACGTTGTCGGCAATACGGCTACCCACCACAATAGTTGTTCCAGCAATAGTCGGTGCAGAAGTCACTTCAAAACGTGGAGCTTTTGTTCCAGCACCAAGACCTTCTAGCAAATCAACCGTTCCATTTACACCAAAATCAGCACAGCGCTGACCGTTATCTGCATTCACTGCAATTAAACGACCATCAGGTGTATTGGTATATACACGGCGTGGACATGCTGTATTAGTTGCAACCGCAGTTACTGCATTTGCACCAGCTAAAGTTGGTTGTACAAGCGGTTTAGTTGAATCAAAGTATGCAACACCGCGGCAACGTTCCCAAGCATCGGCTGTAGAGTTCACCTCAGCTTTCCAGAGTTGCTTGCCCGAATCGGCATCTATCGCAAAAATGTTGTTATGTGGTGTACATAAAAACACTTTATTTCCAACTTGTAGCGGGGTCATTTGGTCTTCAGCCCCATTACCGCTACCCGTTGTAAAGTCGCCTGTTCTAAATCGCCAAGCTTCTTTTAATTTATGAACGTTATCTCGGTTAATTTGATCGAGAGCAACAAAGCGGCTACCACCTGCATCATTACCATAATTTTCCCAATTTACCTGTTTTTTTGCAGGATCAACTGGTACTAAAGGTAGTTTTTCACCTGAACTTGCTACTGTTGGATGCGGTTGGAACATTTGATAGAGGGCAATCAACATACCCACAACAACTAGACCACCTACAGCATAGGATGAAGATGCCAAGCTCGTTTGAAATTGGTAACGTCGGATTGAAGGCAAAGTAAATAGCAAGGCAGCAAAAAGACCAGCAGGAAACATTAAGCGCGAAAATAACGGCCAAAATTCCCATCCAGCATCAACAAATGACCAAATTACGGTACCAACAAAAACAGCCGCAAAAATCCAGACACCCAGTGCTTTTTTACGGAAAATACTAATTGCCGAAATGGTTATAAACAGTCCTGAGATAAGGAAATACCAAGAACCGCCGAGTGATACTAGTTTTCCACCACCTACGATATAAAAAACACCAGTAGCCAATAAAACTAGACCTAATATAAAACACCATATTTTGAATAAGATATGAAACTTAGAATCTGACTCAGACATAGATCCTACTCCACATATACTGAACCCGAATAGTTCAAGCATTTGGGCCAGTTAAACTATGTCTAACCAGCCATCAATATTGTTAAAAATTGACTTTCACACTAAGACCAGCCACCCAAGCATCATCAACTTCTTTTACACCAGCAGGTTGATGAATATATTGAATGTTTGGACGTAACATGACGGCCGGAGACCATTGATAGGTATAGTTCAACTCGACATTTAGCTCGTCGTCTTGAATTGGAATATAGTCAGATGCAAACGGATCATAGCTGTAATATCCACGACTTTCATTTGTTGCGATCTGTTTATCTTTAGCACGGTCATTAACTACATAATTGGCTATACCAAAACCAATCGAATCATTTGGACGGCTATCAAATGGCCCCTTATACCAAAGAGCAAGTTGTTGAGTACTTTGAACAAAAGTCGTTGCCTTATCATTTACAACGCCATTAAAACTTACATATAAACCGCGTTTCGGATCTTCGCCTTTATTCGTCAGTTGTTGTTGTGCATTAATCCAGAAACTTTGTTTCCCGTCATGCACTTTACCCGCAGTCTTAACATCATTCGCTTCTGCGGTTGAATACAGCGCACCTACTTTATATTCACCCGGCAAGCCATTAAAGGCAGCAAGTTTTGGTTTCCATGCAAGTTCAACTGGTATGGTGGCGCCCTTCACATTGTTCATATCCAGATTAAAACCATCACTATTTGATTCGGTTTTAATATTGTCTGGATTGACTTCATACACACCCAATCCCAAAGTCCACTCAGGTGCAAACTGATATTTAACATTTGTCGCCCAAACACCTACTGGTGAGTTATACCAAATTGAACCGATTGATTTTCCTAGCTGTCCACCGCAAAGCAATAAGTTCTGAAATTCACATTGAGAACTATTAAAGTCCTCTGACATTCCCATACGGCCAAATTTGACCTGTACAGTATTATCGATGAAACCCTTCTTCACCCATGCTTGAGATAAACGCCAGATTTTACCGCGACCATAAATCTCTTGAGCATTACCCAATTGGCTAGAACGTGGGTCTTTAATACGCTCGAGAGTTAATGCATTACCATCACGTTTGGTCACGATTAGGCTCGCTGTTGTATCTTTCCACCCAGCAATCTTTTCTAAATCTAGGTTTACACCTAAAGAAAGTTGCGCAGCATTTTCAAAAGTATTGCTGTCGTTGTAACCACCATCTAAATTTGTAGCACTTTGGCTCATAATAGAAGCTGTAAATTTATAGCCCTGCTGCTCTAATTGCTGGCGTTTTCCATTCCAGTCACCTAGCAACCATTGACGGTCTTGTGACCAAGGTTCATTCGCGAGCGCAAATTGGCTACCTAATACAGCGAGCGTTAAAACACTCAATTTCATTAAATTTGGCATTTCAAGTCCCTTTTATCATTTCTATATTTCTATGCTGCGCCTCATATGAGGCGCTTTCCTTATTGTTATTTAACACTTGTAAAACCAAGCTCAGAAGTTGCGCCAAAACGATCAGTAATATTCGCTGTAATTGAGGCAACTTTTACAGACGGCTTCCAATTCGCTTTTGCGATCCCTTGTGCATCTGTAGCAACAGTTATTGCTCCTAAATATTGCTCAGCTTCTTTTGATGACGCATTTTGATTACCAAAAAATTCAACTTGATAGCGTTGATTTGGCAAGCCATTGACTTCTACAGCAACTGAACCTTTATTTGCAGTTAATTTAGGAGCTTTAATACCCTGATTAGGTTGAGCATTACAGCCTTGTTCATTTGGCTGAGTACATGTTTTTTGTTGTTTAGATGGGTCAACAACCACACCGCCACCACGAGAACCTACAAATCCGGCATGCTCAAGTGCAGGCACAGCAAATACAATTGCACCCAACCGCTGATCTGGTACACATGAACCACCCGCTTCACAGCGTTTAATATCTTTACCATTGTCCCAAATCAGGTTTTTAGTCAATGTAATTTTTGCATTTGCATCTTTTTCAGAACGGATGGCTACACCAATACGATTACCATGTACTTTATTGCTATCAAGAATATTGCCATCACCCGTCATGTTGAAACCAATCGAGTTATTGGTCATTTCGTTGTAAGCAATATAGTTACGCTTACCCCAGTTGATCTGTAAGCCATCTGAATAGTTTTCGAATTTATTACCAACTACCGCATTATCATTACCCCACAAAATTTCAATACCTTGTGATGGTTCTGGGTTTGCTTTGGTTGAAACAAAATGGTTATTCGCAATTAAGTTAAACGCAGCACCACGTGTCAGCTCTAGACCATCACCATTGTCTTGGAAAATATTGTCTAAAACTTTGTTGTTATTGGTGGTGGTTGCGGTTGGGTTACCTTGACCATCATCACCAGTAAGCATGACACCAGCACCGCCGTAGTTATTACTAATACGGTTATGTTGAATCAGGTTATTACTCGAGCGGTTAATCAATACACCAATACAGAAGCGATGGATGTCTAAACCTTTTAAAGTAACGTTGTTGACGTCACGTAGTACTAACCCCGGTAAAGTCATCGTACGTACATTGGTGCCATACTGCTCAGGGTTTGCACCTGGGCAAGCTTTCGCCCCTTCGCCTTTAATATAGTTTGAACCATCTATCGCGATGTATTCACCAGTTTTATCCCACTGTGTACCAATGATTTTAACTGGAGCTTTAATTTCAGGAAGTGCGCTGTTTAATTTAATCGCATAAGGTGCTTTGCCTACTGCTTGAATCAAAATGTCGCTAGCTTCGCTTGGGTTTGCATTGGCTTGTTCAATGGCCCAGCGTAAAGAGCCTTTATTGCTATCGTCTTGATAACGGTCAACCACATAAGTTTGAGCCGCAGCTACTCCTGAAACCATCAAACCTAATGCAAGGGTAGTTAAACGTAATGTAGTCATTTCATCATATCCTTATGATTTATGGGTTTGTTGGTTGAACGGTTTGTAAAATCTGTTTTAGCTTGGTCACATCAATTTGACCCGGTGCAGAAGCCTGACCAATCATGCCAAAGCTATAACTTCCGCCCATATTGGCAGTCGCAACACGAGAAATCGTACCTAGTTGCCCCATTGACATCGTCAATAAAGGTTTAGTGGTTTGCTGGCTTACTTTTAAAGTTGCGTTCATTAAAGTGAAAACGTCTTGTTTAGATTTAGGCATTACAGCAATTTTGAGAATATCTGCGCCCATTTGATCTTGTTTTAACAAGCGTTTTTCAATTTCATCTTGGCTTGGTGTTTTTTGGAAGTCATGATTAGACATGACAATCAGCACTTTCTTTTGATGTGCTTTTTGAACAATGTCTGAAACTACTTTTTGATCACGGAACATTTCAACATCTAACCAGTCCATGAACGGATTCTTTAAGTAAGCCTGATAAGTCTTACCATAATCCACATCACTAATTTCAAGCTGGCCACCTTCGTTTTTGGTACGAATTGTGGCGATCATTGGCTTATTGCCTAAAATCTTTTTTAACTCATGCCCCAAAGCAATCACTTGTTTTGTATCACTCGCAAAACTGAGTAAATCGATACGAAACTCTGCCAAATCAGCATCTGCTGTATTTGCAATGACCTGAGCTTGTGCCAAAGCTTGTTCTTTGGTTTTTGCGGTAATCGGAACAATCGTTTTAACGGCTGTAGCGGCAGGTTGTGTTTGAGCGGCTAAAGCAACAGGCTCAGCATTCACCTGTGCTGTAAAAAATGGGAGTGCAAGCAAACTTAAGCTTAATAATGTTTTCATGTTCATATGGTTCATCCTTAAAAAGGCTACACGCATCCTTGAATAATCAGGTGTAGCCTTAGGTGTTTCTTAAATATCAAAAAATACAGTTTCGTCATCGCCTTGAATGCGAATATCAAAGCGGTAAACAACTTCACCATTTTCTTCAAAACGTTTTGCAATAAGTGTTTGGCGACGTGGTGCCCATTCAATGCTATTTAGAATCGGGTCGTTGGCATTTGCCTCTGCTTCATCGTCAAAATAAACTCGTGTATGAAGACCTAAGTTAATACCGCGAGCGAAAATGACTAATGCAATATGAGGTGCTTGAGTTGAACCTTTACGGCCTGCTGTCGCGCCCGGCTTAATTGTATTAAAGCTCCAAACACCCGTTTCAAAGTCTGCACCTGTACGGCCCAAACCTTGAAATGCCTGGTCAGCTTTTTGCTCACGCGTATCTGCCTGACTTGGATAAATACCATTCGCATCGGCTTGCCAAATTTCGATCAGCACATCGCGTAGCGGTAAACCTAATCCGTCAAACACTTGGCCTTCAAGACGAATACGCTCACCTTTGGTCTGATCTTGTACTAACTGGTTATTAAAGTTGTTTTCAAACACTTCAATATTTGCTCGTTGTGGCAATAAGCCAATGTGAACGTAAGGTCCACCTGTTTGAGATGGAGTTTCTTTTAGTTCCTGAAAATTCCAGTTATTCATGCTCGTGCTCCCGATTAAGTCAATTCGTTTTCGAAGTAAGTCGCTCGACGGCCACGTAAAGTGATGTCAAAACGGTAACAACGGCTATCAGCTTCGATAAAGTTGTTTTTATCTTCTAGTGCAATCAAGGCACGACGTTGATCTTCAGAAGGAATCGTTTTTAAGATTGGGCAAGTGTCAATGAGCGTATCGCCTTCAAAATAAAACTGCGAAATTAGGCGCTGAGCCCAACCATCAGCAATTAAAGAGAAATGAATATGTGCAGGACGCCATTCATTAATACGGTTACGCCATGGGTATGGACCTGGTTTAATGGTACGGAAAATATAAAAACCGTTTTCATCAGTTAAGGTACGACCACAACCACCAAAGTTAGGATCCATTGCACCAATAAACTTGTCGTTTGGATGACGGTAACGACCAGAAGCGTTGGCCTGCCATACTTCTAGAAGTGCATTTTTTACAGGACGACCAAATTGGTCACGAACATAGCCATGAACAATGACACGCTCACCAATTGGCAAACCATCTTTGGCATAGTTCAAAATCAAATCGTTATCTTTTGGGCCAAACAGATTTGAAGAAAAATGTGGTGCAGTAACTTCAGTTAAAGTCTCATTAATTGAGATCAATGCATTTTTTGGCGAACGTAATACACTTGTTTTATAACCTGGCGTATACGCTGGTGGATGATCATCTGTATTACGTTGGGCGTAGGCACCCCAGCTATGTTGTGACATCTTTATCTCCTTAATCCTGTTCTTTCGCTGCAATTGGGTTTACTTCTATCCCCAACTCTTTAAAGACTTCTTCAGCCATATGCATTGCAGCGTTTGCAGCAGGTAAACCTGCATAGAGTGAACTGTGTAAGATCAGCTCTTTTAAATCTTCTTTAGTCACGCCATTGTTAAAGCAAGCACGTAAATGCATACGTAGTTCGTCTTCACGACCAAGCGCCAATAAAATTGCGATAGTGACTAAACTACGTGTGTGACGCGGTAAGCCCGGACGAGACCACACCTCACCCCATGCATAACGGCTAATAAAATTTTGAAAATCTTGGTTAAAGTCATTCAGATTTTGCAAAGACCGACCAACATGCTTTTCACCCAAAACTTCAGTCCGCACCTCAATGCCTTGTTTATAGCGTTGTTCATCATTCATTGTGATAGACCTCTATTAAGTTGCATCGGTATGCGCAACAATTGATTTAACAAATACAGCAACAGCCGCAGCAGTCGCTGGAATTAGTAATAAACTAAGAATGGCGGTAAACGACCAATCATTGCCGAGTAGTACAGCACCAATCCAAGCACCAAATACCGCACCGAAGCGTCCAATACCAGTCATCCAAGACACGCCAGTTGCACGGCACTGCGTTGGATAGAAACGAGCGCTTAACGCAGGCATTGAAGATTGCGCACCGTTAATTGCGATACCCGCACAAAGCACTAATACTGCAAGTAATGTTGAGTTTCCTAAGCTTTGACCAACAGCAATCGCAAATAGACCTGCAGCAAAGTAGAAAATAGCAATCACTCGGTTCGGGTTGAATTTGTCCATCGCCCAACCAATAAACAAGGCACTTACCACACCACCGAACTG
This sequence comes from Acinetobacter sp. AOR18_HL, assembly GCF_027855145.1. NCBI lineage: Bacteria > Pseudomonadati > Pseudomonadota > Gammaproteobacteria > Moraxellales > Moraxellaceae > Acinetobacter > Acinetobacter sp. AOR18_HL. The sequence continues at coordinate 3,769 of NZ_JAKTIG010000003.1, read as the reverse complement.
GAACAATCCACCGATAAATGCAGCACGCTCCATTGAGGCACCTGTTTCACGCATAAGCGTTGGTAACCAGCTTGTAAGCAAGTAAACAACCACGAGCCCCATGAAATAGGTCAACCAAAGTAAAAGTGTTCCTTTCGCATATGGTTTAGAAAACATAATTCCAAAGACATTTTTCTTTTGAGCTGTCTCGGTTTTCTCTTCAGGTACGTGAAATGCAGTCGCATTTTGGATCTGAGCTGGCGCAATATGATTTAAGATTTTGCGTACTTTTTCAGGATTCTTACCTTTCACAATTAAAAAGCGGTAAGACTCAGGTAAAACTAAAATCACTAAAATCATTAAGATCAAAGGTGACCAGCCACCAAGTAAAAATAGACTGTGCCAACCATAAGTCGGGATCAGCCAACTACTGATAAAACCACCGGTTGCCATACCTAAGTTATAACCACAGAACATACAGGTCACGAGTAATGAACGAATACGTGTTGGGCAGTATTCAGAAAATAATGTGGTAGCATTTGGCATCGCTGCACCAAGCCCAATACCTGTCAAAAAGCGTAAAACGACAAGGCTATCTAAGTTAGTTGCATAAGCAGATGCCAAGGTGAAGCCACCAAATACAAGCATCGAAAAAGCCAGTACGATTTTGCGACCAAAACGGTCAGCTGTCGGACCAGAAACCAAAGCTCCAATAATCATTCCACCAAGTGCAGCACTCATCACTGGTCCTAACTGAGAGCGATCAACTCCCCAGTCTTGTGCCAAAGCTGGTGCAATAAAACCCATTGCAGCAGTATCAATACCATCAGTAAAAATAATTAAGAAACAGATGATTGCGATCATCCATTGATACTTACTGAGTGGAGCATCATTAATTAATGCTTGAGCATCGATACTTTTATTTGGTGCAGCGTAATCCTGAGACGCCATATTTGCCTCCTTAAGGCCAATTCCTTTTAAATCACTAAGCTATTAGATTTGCTGAATAAACCTAGTCAATTCCTGAGTAAATCTTTGCGGTTGCTCAATATTAGAAAGATGAGATGCTTCCAATTTAGCAATCTGACTATTGTTGATAGCGCGCTGCATAAACTCAGCATCTGCTACTGTAGTCACCGGATCTTCTGTTCCCGCAACCAGCAGTACCGGAATTTGGATTTGTGCGATTTCATCTCTTAAATCGGCATACGCTAAAGCACGACATGCATTTGCATAACCTTGTGCTGGTGTGTTTGCAAGACTTTGAATCGTCGTCTGCGCAACAACATTATGTTGATAGTCGAATTTTTCACTGAACCAGCGGGTATGCGTGGTTTTAACTAACTCAGCTAAACCATTTTGTTCTACCGAGTCCGCACGACTCAACCAAGCCTCCGCCTGACCAATTTTGGCTGCCGAGTTCGCAACAGTAATACTTAAAAAGCGCTCTGGATGATGAATACCCAACCAAAGCCCAGTAATTCCACCCATTGAAATGCCACAAAAATGAGCTTTTTCAACACTCAAGGCATCTAAAATATCAACCACATCTTCAGCTAAGTTTTGCAATGTAGTGTCACTAATTACCTCACTTTCACCATGACCACGTGTGTCGTATGTAATGACATTAAAATGACTTTTTAATTCACTTACCTGTGACTGCCACATACCATGGTCTGTGCCTAATGAATTAGAGAACACAAGCACAGGAGCATCTTTTAAACCGTCAATATAAACAGCTAGCTGTTTTCCTTGGCGATTGCTAATAGTCTGATTCACTTTGACTCTCCTTGTGCTTCTTGCAAAACTGCATCAATCTGTTGCTGAATATTGCCCAAATAGTTTTCCGGTTTGAAAATATCCCGTATTTCTGCTTGGCTAAACTGTCCTTTCACTTCTTCTAGTTGGCTAACAACATTAAACAAATGCTGGTTTTGTGCTACCGCTGTTTTACATGCAGCTTCAACTAAATGATGAGCATTTAAACGTCCAATTTTAGGAGCAAGTGCCATCATTACAGCTTCTGCCATAATCAATCCATTCGTACATTCAAGATTCTGTTGCATATGCTGAGCATTAACTTCAAAACCTTGTAAGACTTCACCAGTACGACTTAATGCTCCAGCACAAAGCTGAAAGATTTCTGGAACTGCTAACCATTCTGCATGCCATGCACCTAAGCTACGCTCATGTTCCTGCACCATACTTTGATAGATGCTAGACATAAGTGCCGGTACACGATTCGCCGCGGCTAATACGGATGCCGCCGCAACTGGATTACGCTTATGAGGCATGGTTGATGAACCACCACGCCCCTTGGCGGTTGGCTCAAACAACTCTGCAATTTCAGTTTGCATCATGAGTGACCAATCCCGTGCCATCTTGCCCGTATTCCCGACAATCATGCCAAGCACACTTGCAATTTCTACAATACGATCACGCTCACCATGCCATGTGCTTGTCGGTACAGTCAGATTCAGTTGCTTCGCAAATGCATTAACCACAAGTGAACCTTGATCTTGCAAAGAAGCTAATGAACCCACAGCACCACCTAACTGAGCAGTCAGTACACGTGACTTCATTGCTTGAATACGGTCTAAATCACGTTTAAATGCAGAAGCCCAACGAGCAAGTTTATGCCCCAAAGTAATGGGTAAAGCTTGCTGTAACCATGTACGCCCAATCATGACTTGATGGCGATATTGCTTGGCTTGCTGTAATGCAGTCGCATAGCATTGTTGAAGTTGAGCTTCCACAATGTTCAACGCATCACGACATTGCAAAATACAAGCTGTGTCTAAAATATCCTGACTGGTTGCACCCCAATGCACATAACGCGAAGCATCTTCATCAACATCTTTAACAATTGCTGTAAGCTGTTTTACAAATGGAATTGCGATATTTCCAGCTAAGCCAGTTGCGACAGCCAAAGCTGAAAAGTCAAACTTTTCTATTGCCTGCTCAGCTACTTGGGCAATTGTATTAGCCGCATTTTGAGGAATCACACCAACTTTTGCCTGTGCTTGAGCTAACGCAACTTCAACCTGAATCATATATTTGATTAAAGATGAGTCACTAAAGATGTCAGTGACGTCTTTTTGATAAAACAAGCTGGCATATAACTGGCTCATGATTAGACTCTCTCAATAATCAAAGCAATGCCTTGGCCCACACCAATACACATTGAACACAAGGCATAACGGCCATCTGTTTGCTCAAGTTGGTTCAAGGCTGTCGTCACGAGGCGTGCACCTGATGCACCAAGTGGATGGCCTAAAGCAATGGCACCACCGTTTGGATTTACCTTATTGCTATCGTCTGGCAAGCCTAAATCACGGGTCACCGCCAAAGCTTGTGCAGCAAAGGCTTCGTTAAGCTCAATTACATCCATCTGCTCTAAAGTCAGGTTGGCTTGTTTAAGTAATTTTTTAATCGCTGGTGCAGGAGCAAAACCCATAATACGTGGTTCTACACCCACTGCTGTTGAAGCAATGATCTTGGCACGTGGTTTGAGGTTATAAGCTTGAACTGCCTCATCAGAAGCAATCAGCAGAGCCGCAGCACCATCGTTAATACCTGAAGCATTCCCCGCAGTCACAGAACCATCTGCTTTAACAACTGGTTTAAGTTTGCTTAAAGCTTCAAGGGTGGTTGATGCACGTGGATGTTCATCGGTATCAATCACAACAGCATCGCCCTTACGCTGAGGGATTTCAACTGCCACGATTTCTTTAGAAAAAAAGCCTTTGGCTTGCGCGCTTGCGGTGCGTTGTTGGCTCACCAAGGCAAA
>NZ_JAKTIG010000002.1:0-41180 GCF_027855145.1 Acinetobacter sp. AOR18_HL | reverse complement strand
TCTTTAAGTTTAGGGTTAATGAAACGCCAGCCCATGGTGGTGTCTTCAATCTTCTGGCTACGGCCAAAAGCACTGTCAGACTTACCCATCACATAAGGTGCGCGGCTCATGCTTTCGACACCACCTGCAATCACCAAGTTTGCTTCACCGGCTTTAATGGCACGGGCAGCAATGGCAATCGCATCGAGTGAAGAACCACACAAACGGTTAATGGTGGTTGCTGGAACCTGATACGGTAAACCAGCAAGCAGTGCTGACATACGGCCGACGTTACGGTTATCTTCACCGGCTTGGTTGGCACAGCCATAGATCACATCATCGACCTGTTCCCAATCTACATTTGGGTTACGTTGGATGAGGGCTTTAATCGGTACAGCGCCCAGGTCATCGGCACGGACAGGTGCAAGACCACCGGCATAACGGCCAAATGGAGTACGGATGGCATCGATGATATAAGCGTTTTTTAATGTCATTTCCCTACTTCCTTACCCTTGAGTCGCATCAATCAAAGTTGCACCAGTCAAAGCCTGTAACTCTTCAAAGCTAAGACCTTCAACTTTCTCAATCACCTTTAAACCATCTTTAGTCACATCAATCACACAAAGATCGGTGTAAATACGGTCAACACAGTGTTTACCCGTAACCGGATAAGTTAGCTCAGCCACAATCTTCGGCTCACCTTGCTTGGTCACATGGTCTGTAGTGATAAATACTTTTTTAGCACCTACAGCCAAATCCATCGCACCACCTACAGCAGGAATCGCATCAGGTGCACCCGTGTGCCAGTTGGCCAAGTCACCATTCGCAGCAACCTGAAATGCACCGAGTACTGCAATATCAAGGTGACCACCACGCATCATGGCAAAGGAGTCGCCATGGTGAAAAAAGCTGCCACCTTCAAGCATGGTCACAAACTCTTTACCCGCATTAATCAATTCAGGGTCTTCTTCACCTGCCGCTGGTGGTGGGCCAAATGCCAACAGGCCATTTTCGGAATGAAGGAAAATATCTTTATCGTTAGGTAAGTAGCTTGCAATCTTGGTTGGCAAACCAATACCCAAGTTCACATAGGCGCCATCTGGAATATCTTGTGCCACACGTTTTGCAATCTGGTCACGGCTGAGTTTCTGGTAGCTCATGTTATTTCTCCTTATTGCTTACTGTGCGGGCTGTACTTGTACAACGTGCTGTACAAAAATACCTGGGGTGATGATGTGCTCTGCATCTAAGCCACCTAGCTCAACCACCTCAGAAACCTGAACAATCGTGACATCAGCAGCCATGGCCATAATCGGGCCAAAGTTACGTGCAGATTTACGGTAAACCAGATTGCCCCAGCGGTCGCCCTTATAAGCTTTAATCAGGGCAAAGTCAGCCTTGATCGGATATTCGAGTACGTAGTCTTTACCATCGATCTGACGGGTTTCTTTGCCTTCAGCTAAAAGTGTTCCAAAGCCAGTTGGGGTAAACACAGCGCCTAGGCCCATACCTGCTGCCTGAATACGACATGCCAGATTACCTTGTGGAACCACTTCAAGCTCGACTTTTCCGGCACGGTACAGCTCATCAAACACATAAGAGTCTGACTGACGTGGGAAAGAGCAGATTACTTTTTTAACCGAACCAGCTTTGAGTAGTTTAGCCAGACCATAATCGCCATTACCGGCGTTATTGCTGACAATTGTTAAATCTTTAATACCCAGTTCAATCAGTCCGTCAATGAGTTCAGCGGGTTGTCCTGCAGTACCAAAACCACCAATCAGAATGGTCGCACCATCTTTAATCTGCGATAGTACCTCGCTAAGAGAGGACTTACTTTTGTCAATCATTAGACAACTCCATTGTGCTCATTCAGGAAGGAATAGATAAGAGATTTAGGCACACAGAGGCAGAATGAACAGATAGATATTTCACTCAATCCCGAGTGTTTCCCTTAGATTTCCTTTTAAACATTCTTGATAATTTTTCTAATTTGATCTAGTTATCAAACCATGGTTTTGTTCGGTATAAATATTTTTTGTTCGATGATCGAACATTATCTAGTATAGTTGTACGATCTTGATAAATCCTAAAACTTATCAATGTAAAAGAATATGAGTGGTTATAAATAGATATGTAGAAAACTTGCTTAGGTGGGCAAATTATCCAAGCAAGTTAAAAATAATAGAATTAAGACTGAGATTGCAGAATCAAACGTGCAAGTTCTAAATCATCGGGATAGGTAATTTTTATATTATCCGAACGACCCATTACGACCTGTACAGTTTCACCCATATACTCGAGTGCACTTGCCTCATCGGTAATAGTGACGTCATTTTCTAAAGCATGTTCAATTGCTTTTTTTAGTTTACCGATTTTAGTAATTTGAGGCGTTTGAGCTTGCCATAATAAATCTCGGCTAACTGTTTTATCAATGTGATTGCCTGACTTAACCTGCTTTAAAGTATCGCGAACAGGAATTGCTAAAATAGCACTCTCATTTGATTCAATTGCATTTGCCACAAGTGCATTTAAACAATCAATGGTTACACAAGGGCGAGCCGCATCATGCACAAGAACCCAATCATTTTCATCGGCAAAATTTAAAAGATGATTTAATGCATTTAAAACTGAATGGACTCGCTCAGCTCCACCAATGCAAAAATGCGCCTTATCTATATTTTGAAATGCTAGAGTCTGAGCAAAGGTATCTTGTGCGCCAATTGCCAAAACATAACCATTTAATGGAAGTTGGCTTATACGGCCAATCGTATGTTCTAAAACAGTCCTATTCTGAATATATTGATACTGCTTCAATTCAGTTTTAGAAAAACGACTTCCTGATCCTGCAGCGGGAATCACTGCCCACAATTTAGTCTGGGATATCTGGGGATGCAGGTGTCTCATTCGTTTCCAAATCAACTTTAGCGTTCGGGTCAATATAAATAGGTTTGTAATGGGTACTGATCGTACTCATTTGAACAAATGTCTCGTGAGGTTTAACCAAACCAAGATCAAGGCGGGCATGTTCTTCTATTGCTTCTGTACCATTTTTCAGGTCAAAAACCTCTGCTGCCAAAATACGGTTTCGTTCTTTAAGCTCTTCATTTACCTCAGCTTGTTGCTGAATTTGTTGCATGAGAGCTTGATGAGGGATATAGCCACCCTCACCTAACCAAAATTGATATTGCAGGATAGCTACTAAAACAATAACAAGTAGCAATATCAGTTTGCTTGAAGTGGATCGAAATACTTCTAACATATCATTAAGATTTTTAATTAAAAACTTTCGTTAAGAGATTGTATTGTATAGTAATTAACAAGTAGCATGCGCAATTCCTGCAAAAATTTAAGCAAAATTATTAATGGGCATATTACTTTAATTGACCATTATGACATGTTTCATTTTGTCAAAAATGAATAGAATTTGAAAGGGAAATAATATTTATAAGTACAACTGTTTATAAATCAATCTACCCACAAAAAATCATTCTAAGCATGAGAAATTTATGCTGAGAAAAGCTTATGGTTAATTTCCATTATTTATCCGTGTAAATTGTTGCTCTAACATGGTGTTGCCCCATTGGTCTCCTTCCCATTCATTCGTGAGTTTAAAACCAAAAGTTTCATAAAGTTTTCTTGCTGCACTAAGGCCACTAAATGTCCATAATTGAACAGCAGAGAATTGTTTTTGATCACAAAAGTTTATTGCTTCTTTTAATAGCTTTTTGCCGATTCCCTGTCCTCGACAATCGTCACTTAAAATAAACCACCGAAGATGAGCCTCGCTATTCCCTAAATCTTCGCCATCAATCGCAACAGAACCCACAATTTTATTATTTTTTATTGCCAACCAAATATTATTAGAGTCTTTATAAAGACGGTTAGAGAACTCAGCTAAATTGGTAGCCACTTTTCCTTCAAAAAAAGGTCCAAAATTATAATTTTCATAATAATAAGTACCATGCATTTCTGCGATTCTGCCAATCATACCTGCGCGGTAGCCACTCACAATTTGAATAGTATTGTTATCTATAAGATCTTTATTATCTCGACAATTTACTAAAGATTCAGCATAGGCTGTCAAACCTTGAGCAATAACAAGTTGTTCATAAGATTTTAATTTTTCAATGGCTTGAATAACTCGCATTTCTCCATAATTATTAATTTTTCTTACAGTTTCCACTCCTTTCGGTGTGAGTTTAATCACTTTTAGTCTAGCATCATTCTTATCTTGTTCCTCTCTAATCTCCCCCGCCTTAATGAGTTTAAGCAACATTCTACTCACACTCGATTTCTCTAAGCCTAAAAGCTGTCCTAATTGTACCGCGGTTAAAGAACCTCTATTTTCAAGTTCAAGTAAAGAATGAACAGCTGACGGAGAATAATCAGTGGCAGCAAGAGTTGAACTCATAAAACCTAATTCACGAACCATAATTCGAGATGAACTACGGATTTCATCAATAATTTTTTGATCAATCATCACTGCACACTCAAAATATAGTTGTATAATACAACCATATTTATAAAAAAGAAGTCAAGATTTTCTTCACTTTTAAAACGAGCTTAAAAAGAATAAAAGCCCTCTTTGGAGGACTTTTATAAATCGTTTACTTATGTGAGTTTAAATCAGAAATTATAACGAACACTCAACGTTGCATTTCGTGGTGTGCCCCAATTCATTGAGTTAGCACCAATACCTTCATAATATTTTTCATCAAAAATATTATCGATATTCAATTGAAGTTTGATATTTTTATCCACTTGATAGCCAAGCATCGCACTTGCTAAAACATATGCATCTTGCTCAATACGAGAGCTTCCACTTCCCGTATAGTATTTACTCTTATAATTTAAACCAAGCCCTGCACTCCATTGATCAAGTTTGTACTTAACAAATAGATTCGAGGTTGTTCGAGAGTTTGTCGTATTAACCTTTGTGCCTTGTGCATCTTTTGCTTCAAAATTAGCAATACCAAAGTTAATACCCCAATTGTCATTAATCTCGCCATCAGCTTCAAACTCAAAACCTTTACTTTCAACCCCATCTACAGCGCGATAGGCCTGTTCTGTAGTTTGTGTACCATTACGGACAATAAATACTCCCGGTATCGATTCAGCAAAATTAGATTGTTCTATTCGGAATACTGACAATGCTGTATTTAAACGCCCTCCAAACCATTCGCTCTTTAAGCCAGCCTCATAACTCTTACCAGTAATCGGATCTATATATTGATCATTTATATCTTTACGTTCTTGAGGTTTAAAAATTTCTGTATAACTTGCATACACAGAATGATCTTGGGCAAAATCATAAATAGCGCCAACATATGGTGCTAATTCATTGTTAAATTCACGGTTACCTTTATCATTTTCAGACTTATATTCCCAGTTAGATAAACGTGCACCAGCAATAATTTTCAAAGGATCCAAAATCTGAAATTTTCCAGCAATATAAGCGGCAGTTTGTGTGGTTTCATTTAGCGCATTTTTACCGTTTAAAACAACAGGCTGAAGCAACTCTTGAGCCATATCATTATAGTTAAGTGGTCCACCTAAATATTTCTCAATGTCTTGGTTTGTGTTAGATCCACCAAAAATATCTTTTGTCTTTTCATTCTTATTCCACGATCCACCAATAATAATTTCTTGTGGACGATTAAAAATCGTAAATGGAGCATTGATAAAAACATCAATATTGTTTTCTTCATTTGCAGCTTTTGCACCATATACTGAGACATTATCCTTGCCCTCTTCATTTTTTAATGGACTGGTATTGGTTGCCTTGTCTACTTTTCCAGCTGTATACAACAACATAGAAGCTGTATCTTCTTTACGGAAGGTATAAGCAATATTTAAATTAACGTCATTAAATAAATTATGCTTTAAATTTGCAAATACTGCCGTTGTATTTACATCCCAATAGGTCCAAGGTGCACTTACTGTTAAGCTTCTGGAAAAATTGGTACGAGTCCCATCAGTATAAAAAGCAGGTGTACCGCCCCAACGAATACCATCACGATGTAACTCTTGATAAGTTGCACCAAGCGACATGCTTGTTTTATCACTTAAGTCATAATCAACCGCACCATAAAATACATTGCGTTCTTTCTCATAGAAATCCATAAATGATTTTTCATCAGAATGTTTTACAAACATGCGGCCACGCAATGATCCATCTGCATTAAGTGGCGTGGAAACATCTGCTGAGCTATTCCAAGAGTTCCACGAGCCTAAAGATGTGCTGACATTACCAGTGAGTTCTTTTGAGTTTGCATGTTTCCGAATCATGTTCAGCGCCATTGCTGGGTTTCCCGCACCTGTGGTTAGTCCATTGGCACCCTTTACGACTTCGACACGATCATAAATATCTAAATCTAAATCTCCAGTGCCTAAGTTTGTAGTACTAGGTATTCCATCAATTAAGTAATAATCCACCTCAAAACCACGTGCATACACTCTTTGGCGCTCATCGGTACGTGAGGTTGAAACACCCGTAATATTATTCATTAAATCTTGAAAGGAATCGATTTTTCGATCATCTAAATATTCACGGGTTAAAACTTTGACTGATTGAGGAGTTTCACGAAGAGATAAATTTAATTTTGTAGAAGTATTTGTGCGTTTTGCTGTATAGCTCCCGGAACCTTCAGTAACGGCCGGATTTTCTTGTTCTGCTTGTACTTTTATCGTTGCTAAAGTGGTTGTTTCGGTTTGTTCTGCATAAACAAATGAAGGTACCGTTAAAGCCATAGAAAGTGCTAAAGGGCGAACTCTAAATGCTTTTCTAAAGGGCGGATTGTACATAAGAAAATTCCATAATAACCAATGTGCTGAACCATATTTTTAGCCTTCCACTACCTTATTCCTTGTTACACAGTAGTAAAAGTTCGGCACAAAAATTAACACGAATAATAATTGTTATCAACTTTAAGTTAATAATTATTCTTATTTGTTTAATTTAAATTGCCAATTTATCATTGCATTAAAGAATCGCTATCCACGACATCAAAATTTGGATTTCTAACAGATTGAGTGTTGATCTTGTTGAAGTATAATGCTGAAACCACAGGCTTTATATTATTGATTCAAAAATATATAAACCAATTTTCAAATTCAAATTGACTGTTGAACTGCTCATGAACATGAGAAATAAAAAACTACACAGTATTTTCTTTTATATTTTATTATTCTTCATAAATCTCATGAAAGAGAATAAAGGTATAAACTGTAGTGCACAAAATTTTAGCGTTTTCTTTAGTAAGCTTAGGTTTAAGCGCTTGTGATCACCCTACTGATGATAGCCCTTCAAAAATAATTAATATGGAGAGCAATCATAAACAATATACACCTGCTAACCCTTATATATTTGAATATAATGATATTGTTTACAGTCTAAAAGCTGAGCAGCCACAAGATACTTCCCATAGAAAATTTAAAAACTTATTAAAAAAAATTCCCTCTAATGATAATAATTTAGATATTTTAAAAACCAAACGCAAGGTACTTATTCACTTAGGTTGCCTTAAAGAAGCATATATAGTTACCGAAAAAATTTTAAATAAAACAGATAGTTCACAACTACAAGAGATGCAATGTATTTTCTTAAGAAAAATGAAAAAAGATGCTCATGAAATAAAAGCATGTTATGAAAAAATGGCTCATAGCTATTTAAACGAAATAAATTTAATTCCAAAGGCAGCCATACGATATCAATATGCACTGTGGGGCCATTATGCAGCGATGTTTCATGCGGGACATATAGAATATAAAGATAAACTCCAAGAAATCGTTGATTATCATAACATTGAAGATCATAAACAAACATATCAACAAATGTATGAAAATATACTGAATCCAAATGTTTTTCAAAAACGTTTAGACGCTATTCCCTACAGTCCTGATTGCCACTGAATCATATTCGCAATTATTTATAATTAATCATCGTAGCTCAGTTCATCCTCCTCAACATTGATATAATCTGGTTGAGGGTCTTTATCAAATTGTACAGCACGTATTTTAAACTTACCTAAAATTTTCGCCTTTCCTACTCTATGCATACCATCCATTATCCTGCCCTGTGAGCATATTATTATTGGATAAGACAAATCTGCTTCTTGAATTAATATCATATGATCAATGATATCTTGAGTAGTGGGATGAGAATCTGGATACCAGTATGGTTCATTTAATTCTTTTATTTCTGATAGCAAAATTTCTTTTACTTTAAAATTTCTAGTTAATTCTACTAAATTATCTACATCCCAAATATAAGTATCATTTTCAACTTTTCTAAAATGATATTGCTTTCTCATCATATAAAATTCGCTTAAAATACAATAATATTAAAATATATCATATACATATTAAGACCAAACATTTTAAAAATTGACAAACTAAATTTAGTCCATACAGATCAAAATTTTTATCTTATTTGATAACTTTAAAATCATTTTTTTTAGTGTTATTTCTACGATTGAAGCTTCAACTATATGTTTATTTTAATAGTAGAATTTATACAAAATCACATAAAGTTCGATTTTTTAACCAACAACTACTTAAAAAGTATATTTTTTCTATTTTTAATTTGCTAAGAATTTTATAAAGACTTCATATACCTATTAAAAAGGAGAAAAAATGGATTTTTTTAATATTTTCATAGGTGACACGACTTGGACCTTTATTTTAGAAATCTTGGTTCGATGCTTTCTTATGTTTATCATTATTATTAGTTTTTTGAGACTATCAGGTAAACGTGGTGTTCGCCAACTCTCCCTTTTTGAACTCGCAATTATTTTATGTTTAGGCTCGGCTGCTGGTGATCCAATGTTTACCAAGGACTTACCTATTTCTCATGCTTTTGTCGTATTTATCGTTATTCTTTTTCTCTATCGTCTTGTAACTTGGGCGATGGTGAAACATAAAAAAATTGAAGACTTATTGGAAGGAAGAGCTCTCTGTGTAGTCAAAGATGGACTTTTGGTTTACAAAGATTTCCAGAAACAATCATATTCACATGATGAGTTTTTCTCAGAAATGCGCCAACAAAATGTTGAACATTTAGGTCAAGTAAGAACAGCTTTATTGGAGTCTGACGGTATCTTGAGTTTACTTTACTATGAAGATGAAGAGGTAAAATGGGGACTCCCCCTATTCCCTGATGCCTACCGTAAAGACGATGTACTGAAACTGAATACTTTTTATTCATGTATGAAGTGTGGTGAAACTAAAATTTTAAATAAAATCGATCAAGAATGTACCCGCTGCAAACATCACAGTTGGGCTGAGTCTTTAAAAACACGCCGATTAGGATAATAAAAAAGGTGCTATTTCCTATTAAAAACAGGAAATAGCACCTTCAAATGTTAAAAAATTAATTTTAACTTTTTATTTAAAGATTAGTTTAAACCTTTAAACTCAGCTTTACCGCGGTAAGCAGCTTTAGTCAATTCTTCAATACGAAGTAATTGGTTGTACTTAGACACACGGTCAGAACGACAAAGTGAACCAGTCTTGATTTGACCAGCAGCTGTACCTACTGCTAAGTCAGCAATAGTAGAATCTTCTGTTTCACCAGAACGGTGAGAAATAACAGTCGAATAACCATTTGCTTTAGCAAGATAGATTGCATCTAAAGTTTCAGTCAAAGTACCGATCTGGTTGTATTTGATTAAGATTGAGTTACCAACTTTTTCATCAATACCACGTTGTAAAATCTTAGGATTAGTTACGAACAAGTCATCACCAACCAATTGGATTTTATCACCAAGGATTGAAGTCAAGTAGCTCCAGCCTTCCCAATCAGACTCATCAAGACCATCTTCGATTGAGATAATTGGATATTGATTTACAAGGCCAGCTAAATAATCTGCAAACTGATGACTTGTAAATGCACGGTTACCTTCACCTTCTAAAACGTATTGACCGTTTTTGTAGAATTCTGAAGATGCGCAGTCAAGTGCAAGCATCATGTCTGAACCAGCTTTGTAACCAGTCAATTCAATTGCTTGTAAAATGATTTGAATTGCTTCTTCGTTAGAACGTAAGTTAGGAGCAAAACCACCTTCATCACCTACAGCAGTATTCAAACCTTGTTTCTTTAAAACTGATTTTAAAGAATGGAATACTTCAGCACCAGCACGTAAAGCTTCGGCAAATGAAGTGAAACCTACAGGCTCAATCATGAACTCTTGAATATCAACAGTGTTGTCCGCATGCTCACCACCATTTAAGATGTTCATCATCGGTACAGGCATTGTCAAAATTGTTTGACCACGAAGATCTGCGATGTATTGGAAAAGAGGAAGTTTCTTTTCTTCAGCAGCAGCGCGCGCAGCAGCCAATGACACAGCTAAAGTTGCGTTAGCACCTAATTTCTCTTTGTTTTCAGTACCGTCAAGCGCGATCATTGTATTATCAATGTCTTTTTGCTCAAAAACTGATTTACCCAACAAAGCATCACGAATCAACGTATTAACGTTATTAACTGCTGTACGAACGCCTTTACCTAAGTAACGCGATTTATCACCGTCACGTAGTTCTAAAGCTTCACGAGAACCAGTTGAAGCACCAGATGGTGCACATGCACGACCAACAACCCCAGATTCTAAAATTACGTCTGCTTCGATGGTTGGGTTACCACGAGAGTCCAAAATTTCACGTGCACGAATGTCAACGATTTGGCTCATGAACAATTCCTCTTTGAATGAATATGAGCTGCGGTTAAAGCAGCGTAAGGGTTATAAAACAACTCAATGGGTGTCTAACTTTTTGAATCCTTTAACTAAAGTATCCAATTCTTTTATTTGTGCCAAGAACGGTTCAAGTTGCGACATACGTAATGCACAAGGTCCATCGCATTTTGCATGTTCTGGATCTGGGTGTCCTTCCAAGAACAATCCAGCCAAACCAGTTGCCATTCCAGCGCGTGCTAAAGTTGTAATTTGAGCACGACGACCACCTGCTGAGTCAGAACGACCACCAGGGGTTTGTAACGCATGTGTCACGTCAAAGAAAACTGGCACATTCATTTCTTTCATTGTGTCAAAGCCAAGCATATCTACAACAAGATTGTTATAACCAAATGCTGAACCACGTTCACAAAGAATAAGTTTGTCGTTTCCTGCTTCTAAACATTTGTGCAGGATATGGCGCATTTCATGAGGTGCTAAAAACTGGGCTTTCTTAATATTAATAATAGCCTGTGTTTTCGCCATCGCCTCGACAAGATCAGTCTGACGACTTAAGAAAGCGGGTAATTGAATAATATCGGCTACTTCTGCAACTGGTGCAGCCTGATATGGCTCGTGCACATCAGTAATGATAGGAACATTAAAATGTTTTTTAATATCACCTAACCATTCGATACCTTTTTCAAGTCCAGGACCACGGAATGAATGCAGACTAGAACGATTTGCTTTATCGAAACTCGCTTTAAATACATAAGGAATATCTAAGCGTTTGCAAATATCAACATACGTTTCTGCAATTTCAAAAGCTAAATCTTTTGATTCAAGTACGTTCATTCCGCCAAATAATACAAATGGCAAATGATTTGCCATTTGTATATCGCCTAAACGTACAACTTCTTGTGGTTTTAATTGTGACATTTAAACTTTCCCAGTTTATTTAAAATCGCATTATTTACTTTTTTGATGCTGTGTTTTTGCAGCGTCAATAAAACTAGCAAATAATGGATGTCCATCACGTGGTGAACTTGTAAATTCCGGGTGGAATTGTACAGCAATAAACCAAGGATGTTCAGGAATTTCTACAGTTTCAACTAAATGTTGTGCTGAAGAGTAACCTGAAATCTTCATACCAGCTTGTTCAATCGACTCAATGAAACGGTTATTCATTTCATAACGGTGACGATGACGCTCAGTGATTTCAGCTTTACCGTAGACTTCACGTGTTTTTGTGCCTTCAACCAATTCAGATTTTTGAGCACCTAAACGCATAGTTCCACCTAGGTCAGACTCAAGGCTGCGTTGTTGTAATTCACCGCGCTCATCTAACCATTCAGTAATTAAACCAATGAGTGGATATTTTGTAGAACGGTTAAATTCTGTAGAAGAAGCTTCTGGCATACCTGCAACATGGCGAGCGTATTCAATAACAGCCAATTGCATGCCTAAACAAATACCCAAGAATGGGATTTTGTTTTCACGTGCGTATTGAATAGCTCTCATTTTGCCTTCAGTACCACGTTCACCAAAACCACCTGGAACTAAAATTGCGTCAGCTGTACTTAAAATAGATACGTCTTGGCTTTCAAGTTCTTCAGCGTTGACATAATCAATTTGTACTTTTACGCGATTTTTAATACCTGCGTGTAATAACGCTTCATTCACAGACTTATAAGCATCTGGTAATTCAACATATTTACCAACCATAGCTACACGTAAAGTGTATTCAGGATTTAGTAATGCTTCGACTACATTATCCCAATCTTCTAGGTTTGCTTCTGGAAGATCATTAAATCCAAAACGCTCACAGATCAAGTCATCAACGTTTTGTTCATAGAATGTACGTGGAATTTGATAAATCGTTTTCGCATCCTTACATACCACTACAGCACGCGCTTCTACGTTAGTGAACAATGCAATTTTGCGTTTAGTGTCAACATCCACATCATATTCAGTACGGCAGATAAGAATATCTGGCTGAATACCAATCGAAAGCAACTCTTTTACAGAGTGTTGAGTTGGTTTTGTCTTAAGCTCTGCTGCAGATTTGATATATGGCAACAAAGTTAAATGCATAAGCATGGTTCTTTTATGACCAAGCTCAACCATTAACTGACGAACTGACTCCATAAATGGAAGTGATTCGATATCACCTACCGTACCGCCAATTTCTACGATAGCAACATCGTAGCCTTCACCTGCGCGAAGTACGCGTTCTTTAATGTTGTCAGTAATATGAGGAATAACTTGAACTGTACCACCAAGATAGTCACCACGACGTTCTTTATTTAAAACGTCCTGATATACACGACCACTGGTAAAGTTATTAAGTTTGGTCATTTTCGCACGACGTAAGAAACGTTCGTAATAACCCAAGTCTAGATCAGTTTCGGCACCATCCTCTGTGACAAAAACTTCACCATGTTGGAAAGGGCTCATTGTCCCTGGATCGACATTAATGTAGGGATCCATTTTAACCATTGTGACTTTTAAGCCACGGGCTTCCAAAAGTGCAGCAACTGAAGCAGCAGAAATACCTTTACCTAGCGATGAAACTACACCACCAGTGACAAAAATAAAATGGGTCATTAAGTTTCTCGTACAATCAAGCCGAAATCGGCCTACAATGTTTGGCAATTTTACTGTACTCTGCCCCTATAAAGCAAAGTCAAACCGCATCAATTCAAAGATCATTAAACAACTGGCTATTCTATCAGCATTTTTAATAAAAATTTAGGTCAATCTCACATGATTTTTTCATTCTCTTTTGCTGTTATAATGCCAGCTCCTCAATTAAATGTTGTTTAGGACAATGGCAAATAAAAAACTTTTAATCTGTGCTGCAATTGCTGCTGGACTATTGTTAACCGCATGTGTCAAAAAAGAAACACCTAAAGAAGAAGAGCAAGAAAAGGTTGAAACTGCTGTTTCAGAACCTACACCTGCTGAACCTGCAAAATTTGAGTCTCTAGAAAGTGTTCAAACTGAAGAAGCTCAAACTCAGGAACCAACGCAAGTTGAGGTGCATCACGAAGAAACAGCAAATACAACAACTGAAATTCGCCGTGAAACTCGCCCTGCCCAAGCTGAGCAAAATTCACAAACAAATGTTTCTGAGCAACCTAAAGCAGAACCAAAGCCAAAACCTGAACCTAAGCCTGAACCAAAAGCAGAGCCAAAACCATCTAAACCAGCTGAACCAGCTCAAAGTGAAGATGATGCTGTTGCTGCTGCAATTGCGGCTGCTACTCCAGCGCTTAAGAATTAAGTTCGTATGCGAATATGCCCAAATTGAACCATCAGTTTGGGCTTTTTAAATATTATTTAAGTTATCAACACAATAATAAGTTTTACTTTTCTTTCTATTTATCTTTAAAGTTTTCTTAGTTATCAATTAGGGACAATCTACTTTTTCTGCTTAAAAAAGCATTGACGATAGATATATGGCAATGTAGTTTTCTATCAAGTTCCTTTTTGGAACTTAAATTAAAAGAAGATTGGAGCCTAGAATGAATACAGTATCAAATCGTGTCCCCGCCTCATTTCCAGTCCGTCGTATGGACTACAATTTTGAAAACGTACCTCGCTACTGGTGTAATAACGAGCCCACTTTTACACATTATTTTACTGGTTTATCTACATTGTTCCCTGAAGGTGAATCATATTTCGTTCGCTCTGTTCGAGCTTTACGCGCCAAAGCAAAGTCAAATGAAATTTTAGATCGGGAAATCAGTGCGTTTATTGGCCAAGAAGCAATGCACTCAAAAGAACATCATGCTTTTCATGTAAGTGCACAGCAATATGGTTTAGATCCTCAATCTTTAGAAAAAGTAACTGGCATCGTTTTAAAAGCTATTGAAAAAGTTTTTAGTAAAAAATGGAATTTGCTTGTAACAGTAGGTCTAGAACATTACACAGCAGTACTTGTGGTTAGTATGATGCAATCCGTTAATGAATTGATGACAGACTCGACTATTCGCAATTTATGGCTATGGCATAGTATTGAAGAAACTGAACATAAAGCTGTGGCCTTTGATCTCTATCAACATTTATATGGAAGCGGCTTAAGTGCATATCTTCCTCGCATTACAGTCTTTACTTTAAGTCTATTTTTAATTACAGGCTTTTCAACAATCTATCAATTTGTTCTTATGAAACGGGATCATCAACTTTTAAATTTCAAATCTTGGCGTAAGTTCTTTAGTTTTGCAAATAAACAATATAGAACATTGATCCCCCAATTTTTTGATTATTATCGCTTTGACTTTCATCCCAACCAAACAGATGAAAAAGACCTCGTGGCTAGCACAAAAATCAAAATTGGACTAAAAGATCCCAAATTGCTTTTATCTTGATCTAATAAAATTATAAAGCCCATCTATTGAATGGGCTTTATTTAACTTATCGCAAAGTTACCGTTATTGTTTATGCTCAACCATAAAATAATTTGATATTAATTTGGCAGCCCATGAGGTACTTTTCCAACCTTCGTAGAAGCCACAATGACTTCCTTTTTTTGTGGTGATTACCGCAATATTACTCATTTGCTGAATCGTTTCTTTGTAAGGTTCCAAATTTTTAATAGAACAGACTGGATCATCCTCAGCATTAAGAATCATTAATGGTATTTTTACATTCTCAAATACATAAATTG
Source organism: Acinetobacter sp. AOR18_HL (assembly GCF_027855145.1). Lineage (NCBI taxonomy): Bacteria > Pseudomonadati > Pseudomonadota > Gammaproteobacteria > Moraxellales > Moraxellaceae > Acinetobacter > Acinetobacter sp. AOR18_HL. Next base: position 25,859 of record NZ_JAKTIG010000002.1, on the reverse strand, counting down.
GATTAATGGCTTGGCAATAACTTTGATAATCCTCAAAGCCAGCCATTTCAAAATATTCTTTTTCAAACTCTTCCAGACTTGTGGTCGCCAGAACTTTTTCAATAGAAGAAAGTTGGTTCCATGTATTTTGATACGGATGAATAAAATATTTGAATAACTTTTTGGTCATCATTTTGCTATAAAACGGATGAACATTTTTAAAGCCAATCTCTGTGTTGTAGCCCGGACACATTGCAAAGGCAGCTTTAAATGGCGTGTCAGTACCTTGCTCTCCTAAGTAGCGAACCAGTAGACCTGTCCCAGCAGAAGAACCTACTGCGTATAAATCCGATTTAGGAAACAAATTTTGAATATGCTCAAGTTGCTCTTTAAGATCGCTTGTTGACCCAAAAAGAGAAATCTGTGGCACAGGCATAGGTAATCCAGCATGCCCACGGCGTAAGCATAGTGCTATTCTCCATCCCGTATAATGATGTATGTCTTTCACAAGTTCACACATACTTTCAGGTGTTCCTGTAATGGTATGCATAATGACAACTGTTGGAGTATCTGGAGGAAGATCATAGCCATACCACGCGATCGCAGTTACGCCACCATCTTTCATGGTGAGCTGATCAATACGATCGTATTCAAGCTTAATGGTTTTTTTTCTGATAATATCAAAATATAAAAGATGCACGTGATTGTTGCTTAACCACGGTGTGGGCCGATATTTTTGCTTGAGCTGGGGCAATTTCTCAAGAATATCTTTTATTTTCCCATTTGGGTCATAATAGATTTTTGGTTGCTCGGCACCTAATACCGAATCGAACAATTCTGAACCGAAAGCTTTAATTTTATTTAAAGTAGATATGCCCATTTCCAATCACTACCTCTGATTATGAGTTAAATGATTGCCGCACTAATGCTGCAACCTGTTGTCCCCAAATTGCATAAATTTCTTTACTCGGATGAAAGCCATCACTTGCCATAGGCAGATTCATCGCTTGAAAATGCTCAATATCATATTGAATGAACTTAAATTGGTTTTGTGATTCTAACCATTTATCTAGTACTTGATTCATTTGTTCCGCATATTTTCCAAACAACCAAGCCAATGGATTTGGTAACGCTGGAAAATGCTGCATTGGTGGAATACCAGAAACAATAATGAGCTTAGGCTGAAAACGTGCCTGTATAGATTGAAATAATTGTTTTTGTTGTTTTATCCATGAACTTGCTGAGGTTAGTTTCGTGACATCATTAACACCAATCGACGTAACCACCACATCGTAATTTTGTTGCTCTAAATGCTGTACTGCTTGAAAAACCTGCTTAGTTGTATCACCTGTTTTTGCATGCAGTTTCCAGCGTATCGAATATTGATCTTGCAACTCAGAAATAATTACACCAGATAAAGCATCTTTTTGGGTTTCTACCCCAACACCTGCTGCGGCAGAGTCTCCTAAAATAAGTAATGATAGAGGTCTTCCCTTGCCAACGATGCCTTGTCTCTCACCACTGGCTTCTAGCAAACGTGGCGTATTCTTACGAACCTTTGTTCCCTGTACAAACAGTACTGGAAGCAATGCTAGAGTTGAAAGCTTTAACCACATTTTATTGATCTCTATCTTACTTAGGCTATTTACTAAAATTATTGAGGTTGAAACTTAGCAATTCTTATACCCATTTGTTCAGCCAATGCAGCTAAGCCACTCATTGGACGTATCATTACTTCAAAATCAATAATTTTGCCTTGTTCATTAAAACGAATCATATCAATACCTTTTAATGATTTACCACTGACATTAGCACTGAACTCAAGCACTACATTTTCACCGTCTTCTGTATAAAACTCACGATGATAGCTAAAGTCTTCGAACACCTGAATCACATTGGTAAGAATAAAGAAAACGACCTGCTTTCCTTCATAAGGTTTGTAAGCAACTGGTGAACGAAAAACCACTTCATCCGCCAGCAAGTCATTTAGATCGGATAAGTTACCAGCCTGAACCATTTCATGCCATTTTTCTAAAGACTGTTTTGTTGTTTCGAGTGTCATTGTTTTTTATATCCTATAATTTAACCAAAGAAGTAATGGGCATTTCTCTTTAAAAAAATGCCCATAAAAATTTATAGTGTCGCTGCTAATTCAGCACCTTGGCGTATTGCACGTTTTGCATCTAGTTCTCCCGCCTCTTTAGCACCACCAATTAAATGAACTTTTTTTCCATCTGTTTTTAATTGATCATACATTGCAGTAAATGACTCTTGGCCTGCGCAAATCACCACATGGTCAACCTCAAGTACACTTGGTTTTCCATCTATAGTTATATGTAAGCCTTGATCGTCTACCTTGTCGTATTGCACACCAGCAAACATTTTGACCTGACGATTTTTTAGTCCTGTACGATGAATCCAGCCTGTTGTTTTACCTAAACCAGCACCTACAGCAGCAGTTTTACGCTGTAGTAAATAAATTTCTCGTTCAGATGCCTCAACTCTTGGCTGTTTTAAACCACCCACATGCTCATATTGAGTATCGATTCCCCACTCTTCATAGAACTTTTCTGGATTTAAACTGCCACTTTCACCTTCGTGAGTAAGATATTCAGCTGTGTCGAAACCAATACCACCTGCACCAATAATGGCAACACGTTGGCCTACTGGCACACGCTCTTTTAGAACTTGTAAATAGCTCAGCACTTTAGGATGATCAATTCCCTCAAACTGTAATTGACGAGGTGTTACACCTGTTGCAACCACAATTTCATCAAAATTTGCTTGGCTTAATTCTTCGTAAGTTGCTTGATGGTTTAACACAAGTTCAATATTTGGTCGCAATTCAATTTGACGACTAAAGTAGCGTAAAGTTTCGTAGAACTCTTCTTTTCCAGGAACTGTTTTTGCAATATTAAACTGACCACCAATTTGATGACTTGCTTCAAAAATTTTAACTTGATGTCCGCGATCAGCTGCATATACTGCAAAACTTAAACCTGCCGGACCTGCGCCAATAACAGCGATACTCTTTTTCACCTGAGCTTCTTTAAAGATCAGTTCAGTTTCATAACATGCACGCGGGTTTACTAAACAAGTTGCAATTTTCATTGAGAAAATATGATCTAAACAAGCTTGGTTGCACCCAATACACGTATTAATTTCATCACTACGGCCTTGACTTGCTTTCAAGACAAATTCAGCATCCGCTAACATTGGTCGTGCCATAGACACCATATCAGCATGACCAGATGCCAATACATGTTCAGCCATTTCAGGCGTATTAATTCGGTTAGAAGTAATTAAAGGGATAGAGACTTCACCTTTAAGTTTTTCAGTCACCCAAGTAAATGCAGCACGAGGAACTTTGGTTGCAATTGTAGGAATACGTGCCTCATGCCATCCAATACCTGTATTGATAATTGTTGCGCCTGCTTTTTCAATTTCTTTTGCAAGCTGAATCACTTCATCAAAACTTGAACCGCCTTCAACTAAATCAAGCATAGATAAACGATAAATAATGATAAAATTTTCACCAACTAAAGCACGTGTGCGCTTTACAATTTCAATTGGAAAGCGGATACGATTTTCGTAACTACCACCCCATTCATCATCACGATGATTCGTTCGAGCTGCAATAAATTCATTAATTAAATAACCTTCAGAGCCCATGATTTCTACGCCATCATAGCCCGCATACTGAGCAAGTTTGGCGCAGTTAGCAAAGTCATCAATGGTTTGTTGTACTTCGGCAGAACTTAAAGCTTTAGGCTTAATCGGGTTAATAGGGGCTTGAATTGCTGAAGGCGCAACGTTATTTGCCTGATAAGAATAACGACCCGTATGTAAAATCTGCATAGCAATTTTACCCCCAGCTTCATGGACAGCTTGGGTAATCACTTTATGTTTTTCAGCTTCTTCAACTGTATCTAGTTTGGTCCCGTGGCTAAATACAACACCATCATCATTTGGAGAAACACCGCCAGTTACAATTAAACCCACATCACCTTTTGCACGCTCAGCATAAAACGCAGCCATGCGCTCATATCCTTGCGGTGCTTCTTCTAATCCAATGTGCATCGACCCCATAAGCACACGGTTTTTTAAAGTAGTAAAGCCTAAATCAAGTGGCTTTAATAAATGTGGATAAGCTGACATATTTTCTCCTATGGCTAGCAATAAGCTTGCTAATGCAACTTGTTGCATAAATTTATAATCAAATTTTGACTTTTATGCAACATGTTGCATAATCTTATGAGTCACACTTTACTTTTGCTTACAAACTGGATTGCCATGTCACTTCCTCATGTTTTATTGACCAGCTTGCTTGAACGTCCAAGTACAGGGTTTGAACTCGCCCGCCGCTTTGACCGCTCAATGGGCTTTTTCTGGAATGCCACTCACCAGCAAATTTATCGTGAACTCAATAACATGCTTAAAAAAGGCTGGGTTTCCACTTTAGAAAATGAAATGGATAATGGCCGAAAAAAAACCTATCAGGTCGAACAACTGGGTCGTATAGAACTGGCTTCATGGATGACGCAACAAAGTGAACCTGCGCAGCTTCGTGATGATTTAATGGTTAGATTGCGTGCAGAAGCACAATTGAGCAATAATCAGATATTACCTGAACTGTTAAGGCATCTTGGTTTACATCAAGAGAAGCTCAAACTTTATCAAAGTATTTATGATAAAGATTTTAAAGACAGTGATGATCTAAATGACCGTGTGTTATACATCCACAAAATGATCTTAGAGCTTGGAATTACGATGGAAAGTGAATGGATCAAATGGTTGGAACAAGTCATCCCTCAATTAAAACGCTTTGCCCAAGATAACCCATCTGGAGAATAGCCATGCCGTATTACACCATGCCCGATCGGGAAAATTTATTTGTACGCCGTGTTGGTCGTGGTGAGCCTGTTTTGGTTTTATCTGGCCTTGGCATGCAAAGTTGGCAGTGGCTACCGTTTATTTATGCAAACCGCAAAGAATATGAGTTTATTATTCCAGACTGGCGTGGTTTCGGTGGATCAAAGAATTGTGCAATTCCCGAGCAAGATGCCATTTCTAGTCATTGGCAAGATGTTGCTCATTTAATAGATCAATTAAAACTCGATAACTTTATCTTGATGGGTTACTCAATGGGCGCAACAACTGCCATGCATGGCATGAAACATGCGCAACTGGCACAGCAGTTAAAAGCCTATTTACATATTGATCAGACACCAAAAATATCAGTAGATTCAACTTGGGAATATGGTTTATTCGGCCCTCTTCACACCCAGTTCAAACAATTATTAAATGATATTTATCAATTATTGCTAAAGCATAAAAACGCCAAATATCTTTATGAGCTATCACTTCCAGATCGACAAGAACTAGTCCGTCTATGGGTAGATTTTATTGAGTTACAAAGTAGCAATCCATTTAGTCCACTAGTTTTTAAAACAGCTTTAAAACAGCCTTTTCTACAAAAATATTTATTACCTATTCAACGTTTAGATTACTTGTTTTGGTATGTTGAAAACTATCTTTATCACAATGAAGATTATCGAGAAGCAATTCAGCAGTTAGCATGTCCTACCACTTTCTTTATTGGTCGCAATTCGACACTTTATCCAGAAACTGGTCAGACACTGATTGCACATAGCGTTGAGCATGCAAAAGCAATATATTTTGAACGTTCAGGCCATACACCTTTATTAACCGAACCCAAAAAGTTTGGGCATGAAATCACCACATTCTTATCAGAACTAAAATGTGCTTCTTAAAAAATAAAGGGATCTATTTATAGATCCCTTTTTAAAATCTAAAAATAATTAAGCGGAATGAGCTAATTCTTTTGTCTTTAATTGCTTCGAGACATTTAATAAAAGCTGCTCTGTTTTTTCCCACCCTAAACAACCATCAGTTACTGACTGGCCATAAGTCATATCACAAGAAATCTTTTGGTTACCATCAACCAAATGACTTTCAATCATGACACCTCGAACTTGTGTTTTTAAACGTTCAGCAACGATTTGCTGTAAAACTTCTGGCTGACGCAATGGATCCTTACCGCTGTTACCATGACTACAATCAATCACCAGTGCAGGTAAATTCTGTTTGTATTTTTCGCGTATCGCCTGAATTGAAGCCAAATCGTAATTTGGCCCATGATTCGCACCACGCAAGATCAAGTGAGGTAATGGATTTCCGGCACTCTGAATCACTGAAGGCAAGCCTTGTTGATTCATTCCTAAAAATTGATGTTCATTTTGCGCGGATTGAATCGCATCTAGTGCAATCTGAATAGAACCATCAGTACCATTCTTGAAACCAATACTGTATGGCATATGACTTGAGATTTCACGGTGAATCTGAGATTCGCTTGTGCGAGCTCCAATTGCGCCCCAAGCCAATAAATCATCAAAATAGCCAGTTGCCATTGGACTTAAAATTTCACTCGCAATTGGCAAACCCTTTTCAATAATCTGTAGGTAGAGTTCACGAGACTTTTCTAAACCAAGTTGTAAATTTGATGAGCCATCTAAATTTGGATCATACATGAACCCCTTCCAACCAACAGTGGTACGTGGTTTTTCAATGTATGTACGCATCACGATAAAAATCTGATCTTTAACTTTTTCTTGTAATTTTTGCAGTTTTTCAGCGTATTCAAGTACTGCAACTGGATCATGAATTGAACAAGGCCCTGTAATTACCATTAGACGATGATCGTTGCCGTTAAGAATATTTTGAATAATTTGGCGGTGTTCGGCAATTTGACGTGCGAAAGAGTGTGCAAGCGGGTATTTCGCTTTTAACTGGATAGGTAAACTAACTGGTGTTTCTTTTGTATTGGTTTGAGTCAATAAAGTATTTAGGGCATTCATTGGTTTTTTCCTTGGGACTGCAATCTACTCAGTCCGATCATTTATTTGAGCGTTTTGGATCTATTCGTTGGTAAAGGTAAGCAAAAGTAAAACCAATAAAAGTTGCTAAAGTACGAATAAGTCATGTTGTTCATTTTAAGTTCCTCGATTCTAAAAAGATAAAGCATAAAAAAACCTGATCGGGGTTGCCGATCAGGTATTAACTGTGATGGGCAACTTTCTCATGCCCGAATACGCTCAGGCAACTATCTAAATTGCCAAAAGTAATAGTAAGCGTTAGTGTTCACAGATTGATTTAACATCTTTATCTCAAATATTAAAAAATGTTCCTTAAATCTAAAATACGCATTGTTGATGAGTTTGACAAGTCTTTTTTTTGAAAAAAACTTCTTATTTTCTCGCTTAAGATTTGATTCAATGATGCATTAACGAATCAACCCTTGAGGTTGCAAAATAATTAAACCAGCTCCACAAAGCACAATTAAACCACCTAATATATCCCATCTTGTTAATCCCACCTGATCAACAAAGCGTAGCCACATAAGCGCAGTAAAAATATAGATACCGCCATAGGCAGCATAAATGCGCCCAGAAGCTGCCGGATGTAGGGTCAACAACCATACAAAGATAGCTAGACTTAAGGCTGTAGGTATCCACAACCAAGCTGACTTACCTTCTTTTAAAATCAGATAAGGAAAATAACAACCCAGAATTTCAGCAATTGCTGTGATAATAAATAACCCGAACACACTGAGTATTCGGGTTATAGCAAGACTATCAATTAACATAATTTACGCAGGTTCTGCCGTATGATGATCTTCAAACACTTCAAGTTTCAAGCCGACAGCTTTGCCATCTTCTTTTTTCACTGATACAGCCACATTACCACCATGATCTGCAAGCTCACCAAACAGAATCATTTCAGCGAGTGGTTTCTTCAAGTGTTCTTGAATGAGACGTTGCATTGGACGGGCACCCATCAAACGATCATAACCGTTTGTTGCCAACCAATCTCGTGCACTTTGATCAACATCAAGAACAACTTGTTTTTCATCTAATTGTGCTTGCAATTCTGTTAAGAATTTGTCGACTACAGACTCAATCACAGTAGTTGGTAATGCTTTGAATTGAATAACGCCATCTAGACGGTTACGGAATTCTGGTGAGAAAGCACGTTTCATCGCCTCTTGGTTATCAGAACTATGATCTTGTTCCGTGAAACCAATGCTCGCGCGAGAAATACTTTCTGCTCCAATATTCGTAGTCAGAACAATAATCACATTTCTAAAGTCTGACTTACGTCCATTATTATCCGTTAAAGCGCCATGATCCATGATTTGTAGCAATAGATTAAACACATCTGGATGTGCTTTTTCAATTTCATCAAGCAACAAGACACAATGCGGATTTTTGTGAATCGCATCAGTAAGCAAACCACCTTGGTCATAACCCACATACCCTGGCGGTGCACCAATTAAGCGTGAAACTGCATGACGTTCCATATATTCAGACATATCGAAACGTACAAGCTCTACACCCAATAATTTAGCGAGTTGCTTAGTAACCTCAGTTTTACCTACACCTGTTGGACCAGCAAAAACAAAACTACCCACTGGTTTATCTGGTGACTTCAATCCAGCACGAGATAACTTGATCGCTGAGCCTAATGCAGTAATTGCTTCATCTTGACCAAACACCACACGTTTCAAATCACGCTCAAGATTTTCAAGCACTGACTTATCATCTTTAGACACAGTTTTTGGTGGAATACGAGCAATCTTAGAAACGATATCTTCGATATTCTCTACAGTAATCAAGCTATCATCACTTTCAGCTTTCAAACGGCGTTGAGCACCTGCTTCATCAATGACATCAATTGCCTTATCTGGCAAGAAACGATCATTAATGAACTTAGCAGAAAGCTCTACAGCTGATACCAAAGCCTTATCGTCATATTGTACGTGGTGAAAATCTTCAAACTTAGTTTTCAATCCACGTAAAATATCAATCGTTTCCGAAATACTTGGCTCATTAACATCAATTTTTTGGAAACGACGTGATAACGCATGGTCTTTTTCAAAAACCTGACGATATTCTTGGAAAGTCGTTGAACCAATACAACGTAAAGTACCATTAGCTAAAGCTGGCTTAATAAGATTTGAAGCATCCATTGTGCTGCCCATACTTGAGCCTGCACCAATGATCATATGAATCTCATCAATGAATAAAATTGCATTTGTATTTTTCTTCAATGCATTAAGCAACTGTTTTAAACGTTTTTCAAAGTCACCACGATATTTAGTTCCAGCAACTAATGCACCAATGTCCAGACTATAAATTTCAGCCTGACTTAAAGGTTTAGGTGCTTTACCATTCACAATTAACCATGCCAAACCCTCGGCAATCGAGGTTTTACCTACTCCTGGATCACCTACAAGCAATGGATTGTTTTTGCGACGGCGGCACAGAATTTGTGCTGTACGCTCAATTTCTTTTTCACGACCAATCAGTGGGTCCGTTTTGCCTTTTTGCGCTTCAACATTTAGATTCAGCGTATAAAGCTCAAGTGGCCCTGCATTGCTTGCGCTAGTTTCACCTTCAATATCTTCAACTTCTTCTTCAACTTGTACTTCGTCTTTACGTGTCCCATGAGACAAGTATTGAGTCAATGTCAAGCGATTGATTTGATGACGTTTAAGTAAATACACAGCAAAAGAATCACGCTCTGAATACATTGCGACCAAAACATCTGCACCCTCAACAGTACGATCGCCGCCACTTGATTGCACGTGAAAAATAGCACGTTGCAAAATGCGGTCGAAACTTTCTGTTGGATGAGGCGCTTGCTCGCTATTTTCGCCAAGCTTAGGAGTATGTTGTTCTACATATTCTTCTAATTCTTTACGCAAAGAAACTATATCAGCCCCGCATGCTTTTAATGCATTCACGGCTGAATCGTTGTCGAGTAGTGCTAATAATAAATGTTCAACTGTAAGAAACTCATGTCTCTTTTGACGAGCCATGCTAACAGCCAAACGTAATGATACTTCTAATTGACGACTGAGCATGTAACCCCCTTATGCTTTAGGCTCAATCTGGCAAAGTAATGGATGACCTTGCGATCGAGCGTAATTATTAACAAGGTTTGCCTTAGTTTCCGCGATGTCTCTTGGATAGACTCCGGCAATACCTTTACCTTCATAGTGTACTGTTAGCATTACTTGAGTTGCTTGGTCAAGATTCATTGCAAAGTATTGTTGTAAAATTTCAATTACAAAGTCCATTGGAGTGTAATCGTCATTCATTAATACGACTGCATATAATGGGGGACGCTTGAGTTCAGGAGGAGCTGTTTGTACAACAACCTCTCCATCATGATCTTCGTTTTGCGAATCACTTAAGCGTGGGTGGAAGTGCCAATCGACATAGCCAGACTGCTGAAAAGAAGCCTTGATATCTTTTAAGTTTGTTTGACGCTTATTTGTTCGCATAGGATGTTACTATTGTGAATTTGCTTCAGCTTGAGGAATTTCTGCCACGAAAGCAGAAGATGTTTCGACAGGTTTACCACGCTGCCAACTAAAACGTTTAATAATCGGTGTATCAGAACCACCAGTTAAACGCACTTCAATAAATTGAGGCGTGAAACCTTTAGGCATTGTCCAGCGACCTGTTAAACGTTCAAAGTCAGTAAAGTTGAAGTTCTTCGCTTCAAGCGGTACGACTAAAACTTCAGTATCTTTGATCAATCTGATTTCAACCGATCCTAAAGCACGACGCTTACTTGGACTTACTTGAACTAAATCTAGTTGATATTCATAAGCATTTTCAGGCAACGGCTTAATTGCCAGATTTTGGATTGTTAAGCTCAAACCACCGCGCTGTCTCAAAATCTCACGATAGATATTACTCATACCTTCTTGCTGAGTCTTATCGGCATTCGCTTGATTAAGTGCCTCAAACAGATCATTTGCATTGGTCACAGCCACATCACGCTCTTGCACCGCTGCATTAAGGCTTTTGTTAACAGCATCTAAAGCTGTTTTTTGCTTTTGCACCACTTCAACCAATTGCTCCGCATCTGCATCGTAACCAACAACAGTTAAACCTTGACGGTGCCCAATTGTATAGCCGAGCGCAAAACAACCACTCATTAAAATAGCAGCACCAATAAACAAAGGCTTATTGGTGTTTAAAAATTTTTTCTTTTGCAACGAACTTTCTGCTGAAGTCGTCTGTCCAGAGTTTTGCATCGTCATCTCAGTGTTCAAGATCAGAGTCAAGACACACATTTAAATCGAAATTTAAATGTGTGTGAAGCAAAAAAGAGTTTTTTATGGTAATAAACCAATCCCTTGTAAGCCTTCTTCTTCATTAAAGCCAAACATAAGGTTCATATTTTGTACAGCCTGACCAGATGCACCTTTTACAAGGTTATCTTGAGCCGCCAAAATAATCAGTTTATTTGGTTGTGGTTTATATAATGCAATACGAAGTTCATTCGCACCGCGTACACTACGTGTTTCAGGTGAACTATTTGCAGGCATAACATCTACGAATTTTTCATTAGCATAGAAGTTTTCATACAAAGCTTGTAAGTCTGTCTGCTTACCAGCTTCTGTCAAATCTACATAAATTGTACTCAGCATACCGCGAATCATAGGTACTAGATGCGGAACAAATAAGAGTCCATCAAACCCACCCTTTTGTCCTGCAATATTTTCTAAGGCTTCTACAATTTCTGGATGGTGACGATGACCTGCAACACCATATGCTTTAAAGTTATCAGCGTTTTCACTATAAATCATGCCCAAGCTTGCTTTACGGCCAGCACCCGAAACACCAGACTTCGCATCAATAATAATATTTTTGGTTTCAATCAGGGCTTGTGCTGATTTTAATAGTGGCGCTAAACCTAATTGAACAGTCGTCGGATAGCAACCAGGGTTACCAATAACTTGAGCTTGTTTAATTTTTTCGCGGTTTAACTCAGTTAGACCATATACAGAATCTTTTAGTACATCTGGGCAAACATGCTCCATACCATACCATTTTTCAAATTGTTCAAGATCTTGTAAGCGAAAGTCTGCTGCTAAATCAATAACTTTAGTTCCAGCTGCAATTAAATCTTTGGCATGTTGCATGGCAACACCATGTGGCGTTGCAAAAAATACAACATCACACTCTTTTAATGCATCAATGTTTAAATCTGAAAATTGAAGATCTGTATGTCCACGTAAATTAGGGAACATATCTGCAACTGGTTTGCCCGCTTCTGTACGTGAAGTAAGAACTCGAACCTGCGCTTTAGGATGTCGTAATAGAATACGTAATAGTTCAACGCCTGTATAACCCGTTCCACCAACAATTCCGACAGAAATCACGTGCATTACCTCAATTTTTGAATCTATACTTGGGCAGTAGTATGACAGGATGTCCAAGCTTACAAAACCATTTCATGCTTGGTAATTTTAATTTTTTTAATTTTAGCGACAATCAGATAGCACTTACTGGACTGTCATAACCACATAAATATCAGCAAATAAATACCAGATTAATTTTTGGAGAGCTAGGATGCTTCATCAATCAAAAGAAACAAAATTACGCACGTACCTTGGCTTAAGCACATTCATTTTAAGTGTAGCCCTTACTGGTTGCGGAGGTGGAGGTAGTAGTGGAGGCAGTTCACCCACTACACCAACGCCAGTTGACCCTACACCTGAAGCAACAACTGATGTTACTTTAAAAACCCCTGTAGAAATGCGTAATATCCAGCTTAAAGTATATGACAATACCAACAATGCTATTTTAGTGGATACTTCAATTGCGAGTTTAAATAGCTTTAATGTCAAAATTCCTACTGCAAAATTGAATCGTTTATATCGCGTAGAAATTACAACTCAAAGCTCATCTCAAGTGTTTGACCCCATTACTCCACAATACCAAACCTTGTCAGGTATTTATCATGCATTTATTACACCAAACAGTGTAAGTGGCAGAATCCAATTCATTAGCCCAAGCAGTGAAGCAGTTTATCAACGAGCTGTCATACGTTCAGGACAACTCCCTCAAGAAACGGTTGACCCAACCCGTATTGAGCAATTACATGTGGATTTAGCTTCTCAAGATGTCTACAAATCGTTAATGAATGCGTTTAAAGATGGCGACATTCCAAGTTTAAGTCCAGCTAATTCCCTTCTGAATTTAACTTTGTTGCGATACTCAACTACTAAACCTAGTACATATGTAGATAGTTATCTTAGCTTTGGTTACTTACAATATTGGTCAACGATTCATGGCGGAGCAAACACCTACCAAGAACTTGTTAAAAGTTTAGTAACTGATTTAAAAGATGGCTTTTTGGATGGGAAAAAACTTCATGGGGATCAAACATCCTTCACTCCTATTTTCACACCTGCTCCAGATAATATTGATCCACTAAAAAATACGCTGTTAGATATTGCAGCTAATCAAAAAGTAACTCGCGATTACTTTGGAACCAACCTAAAAGCATCTACTTTGCAATTGGCTCAGGCTAATTCACAACAGTCTTTAGATCAGACGGGTTATGAACTTCTACAAAAAAAACAATATACAGGAATTGTTCCTACTGTAAATTCAACAACATTCATTCGCATTGACGGTGCTGGAGATTACCGTAGAGCTGTTGGGTTTACCACCACAGCGACGTGTAATGGATCAACCTACCCATGCAAACAAGGCTTAACCAGCATCAACCTATCAGATCCAAACCTACCAGCTACAGACTATTTAGTGGGTCACTATGAAGACACCTCAACTGGATGTCAGCTTAATTTTCGCGCGAACGGTCAAATCGACTTAAGTAAAGGTTCACAAATTTATCGTGCTGCTTTAAGTGCTGATAGTACCGATAATTTATTGCAAACAGATGCTGCCAGCTCAAGTTATTTACTCAATTCAAGTTCAGCCGAACCAAATAACTCGACGCAACAATACAACTTTATCCAATTATCTATTAAAGCAAATAAGATTATTAGTGCTAAAGCAGGTTTAGATAGCCGGAAAGCACCCGATAGCTTACAAACACCACAACTAGAATGTAGTTTTAGTTAGTTTGAGACATACCACCATGCAGGCAATGGATTTGATTTAAGTTGTCTGCGGTGTTTTTGAAAATATGGATCGTATTTTTCAACTTCTGCCCAAAATGCAGGACTATGGTCAAAATGTTTAGTATGCGCCAACTCATGAATAGCCACATAGCGAGCAATTTCATGTGACATAAGCACCAGCCCTGCATGTAGCATAATATTATGCTGGCTACTACAACTTCCCCACCGAGTTTTAGGGCGGCGAATTGTGCATTCCCTATAAGCCAAATGAGTATGCTCACTTAATTCTTTCAAAAGCTCTGGTAATTCTTGTTTCGCATAAGCAATAACTGCGTTTTGCAATGCCAAATATGGCTGTGTGTCTTTAATAAATAAAGAATTGTTTTCCAAGTCGAATTGAAAAACACGATGCTGCTTTTGAACAACGACTTGAAATGGCTGTTCTTTATTAAAGAAATAAATTTCCGAAGGAATTTCAATAGATGCCGATTGGACGTTTTGTTGCTTATTCCATGTCTCGGTTAACCATTGTTCAGATTGTGCTAAAAAATGCTGAATTTGTTTTTTACTACAAAATAAAGGAACCGTAAGACGGATTGAAACAGGCTCAACACGTAAGCGCAATTTTCTTGCTCTTACGTGTCGAACGATTTTAATCTCTGGCATTTTTGCAGACATTACTGTGCTGTACGCTCTTCAATACCATTATTCGTTGCAACAATTGCAATCGTTGCAGGATTTAAGGCGAAGATACCGTTAGTTACCACACCAGGAATATTGTTAATTGTTTTTTCCAGCTCAATAGCATTTAAAATATTAAGATTGAAAACATCCAAAATAACATTACCGTTATCTGTAACTACACCCTCACGATAAACTGGGTCACCACCTAAACTTACCAATTTACGAGCTACAGCCGAACGCGCCATTGGAATAACTTCTACTGGAAGTGGAAAATCACGTCCAAGTTGATCAACCCATTTTGAATCATCAACAATACATACAAATTTCTTAGCGATTGATGCAACAATTTTCTCACGTGTTAATGCAGCACCGCCACCTTTAATCATATGCATATGACGGTCGATCTCATCTGCACCATCAACATAAGCATCTAGGCTACCTACATGGTTCATATCAACCACTTCAATACCAAGTTTTTTAAGGCGATCAGCAGTTGCTTGAGAACTTGCCACAGCCGCTTCTAATTGTAATTCAGGTAATAAATCAATTAGAAAGTTTACGGTACTTCCAGTCCCAACACCCAAAATGCCACCTTTGGGTAAGTGTTTTAAAGCAGCTTTCGCAGCAGCTTGTTTCTTTTCATCTTGCGTTGCATATAGGCTCATTACATCACTCAACTATTTTTTGACATTTATGCACCAATAAACGGCGCAAATGCACAAGGGTTTGCTACAATAATTTCCTATTTTAAACTGTTATAGGGAAGATGAACATGCTGTCTCGTGTGGTACGACAAATTTTACAAGCAACGGTTTATGATGTTGCAATTGAAACACCTCTCGAAGCAGCTCCACGAATTAGTCAAAAATTAAACAATACAATTCGTTTTAAGCGTGAAGATTTACAACCCGTTTTTTCTTTTAAATTACGCGGTGCCTATAACCGTATTAGTCAATTACCAAAAGAACAACTTGAACGCGGAGTAATTTGCGCCTCTGCTGGTAACCATGCTCAAGGCGTAGCTTTATCAGGACAAAGATTAGGAATTCCCGCTATTATTGTTATGCCAAGCACAACACCTGACATTAAAGTTCAGGCTGTTAAACGCTTAGGTGGTCAAGTGGTATTACATGGCGATAGCTTTGATATCGCAAATAAATATGCTCAACAACGTGCAGAAGTTGAAGGTCTTGTATTTATTCCACCTTATGACGATGAACTTGTCATTGCAGGTCAAGGCACAATTGCCAATGAAATTTTACGTCAATGGCGTGATGTAGAGTACGTGTTTGTTGCCGTAGGTGGCGGTGGCCTTATTTCAGGCGTAGCAGCTTACCTTGGAGAAGTTGCACCGCATGTAAAAGTTATTGGCGTTGAATATGAAGAGTCTGCTTGTTTAAAGGCAGCTTTAGAAGCAAATGAACGTGTAATTTTGCCACACGTGGGCTTATTTGCAGATGGTACAGCTGTTGCCCAAATTGGTGCTTTACCATTTGATATTATTCGTTTGCGCAAATCTGATAACTCAGGCCCGATTGTTGATCCTGATATTGTGACTGTGAATACAGATGAAATCTGTGCAGCAATTAAAGACACATTTGATGAAAACCGCAGCATTGTTGAACCTTCTGGAGCAATGGCATTAGCGGGTATCAAAAAATATATTCACGAACATAAAATCAGTAATAAAAATATGGTGTCGATTGTGTGCGGCGCCAATATGAATTTTGACCGCCTCCGTTATATTGCTGAGCGTACCGAGTTAGGTGAGCAACGCGAAGCGATTTATGCAGTTACCTTATCTGAAGAAAAAGGCGCATTCTTAGGCTTCTGCCGTGCTTTACAAGGCCGCAATATTACTGAGTTTAACTACCGAGCAAACAATACAGAGGAAGCACAAGTATTCGTCGGTATTAGTTTAAAAGGTGGAGATGCAGAGCGCCATGAAATTTTGGAACAATTAAAACAGCAAGATTATATTGTAGATGACCTTTCTGACGATGAAGTTGCCAAATTACATATTCGTTATTTAATTGGTGGTCATGCAAATCTAGATGATGAAAGATTGTTCCGTGTTGAGTTCCCTGAACGTCCAGGCGCCCTCTTAACATTCTTAACTCGTTTAGGTCCAACTCACAACATTACCCTCTTCCATTACCGTAACCATGGTGCAGCAGAAGGTCGTGTTTTAGTTGGCTTACAAGCAACCGATGCTAAACAAAACCCTGATGGATTGATTGAGACACTCGAGCAGATTAATTATCCGTATGCAGAAATTACTGATAATGTTGGCTATAAACGTTTCTTGAAATAATCTTTAGTTCTGATGAGGAAGCCGACATAGTTGTCGGCTTTTTTTATACAATTCTTTTTATATTTCTAGCATCTTTACATTGCTTCTCTTTATCTTAAAGAAAATATCCTTAAAAATAATGATCTAACTCGGAAAAAAGGAACAACATGGCACAGTTTGCAGTCATTGGCTTAGGTAGTTTTGGAGCAACAGTTGCTCAAGAACTCACAAAATTGAATCATGATGTTATTGGCATCGATACAGTAAAAAAGAATGTCGAAAATCTTGCCGACGTTTTAACTCATGCCGTCATTGCCGATGCTACTGACGAACATGTGCTTGACGAATTGAATATCCAAAATTGTGACGCTGTTGTAGTTGCAATTGGTGAAGATATTGAAGCCAGTATTTTGTGTGTATTGAACTTAAAAAATCTAGGCATTGATAAAATTTGGGTAAAAGCAAAAACCAAAGCTCATCACACCATTTTGTCACACCTTAATATCAATAAGATTATTCATCCTGAAGAAGATATGGGGGTAAGAGTTGCTCAAGCCCTGAATTACCCTATGGTAAGCCGCTATATGTCTTTAGAAGATGATCATTACATTATCAAGATTGAAATCCCAGATAAGCTTAATGGCATCAATTTATATGGCATTATGCAGCAAGCTCCTCAGGTCAAAACATTGCTCGTGAAAAGACAGCAGCAAATTTTGTTTGAGACTGAAGAAAATTTCACTTTGCAAACACATGATATTCTTATTTTAGAAGGTCATTTATCACAGTTAAAGAAACTTTCTAATTGCTTCTTATAAGAAAACGAACTCTAGAATATGTCCATATATCCCAAGCCTCATAAAACGTTAAATTTAAGCCCTCCTTCACTTTTAGCGCTAGGGTTTTTAGGCTTTATTACTTTTGGCACTTTATTGCTTAAATTGCCATTTGCGAATACAGGCAATGTCAGTTGGATGGATGCGCTTTTTACAGCCACCTCAGCAGTTACCATTACCGGTCTATCCGTTTTAAATATTCATGAGTCTTTTACCCTCTTTGGGCAAACTATTATTTTATTACTGATCCAGTCTGGCGGTTTGGGTTTTATGACTTTTGCGATATTGGCCGCATTAAGTTTGTCACCAAAAGTTGGTCTTAAACAGCAAATGATGGCTCAAGATAGTCTCGGGCAAACAAGCCTATCAAAAGTTACCTTTGTTGCTAAAGGCGTTGTCACCTATACTCTTATTTTTGAGCTGATTGGTACAGTTATTCTTACTACCGCTTTTACACCAACCTATGGCTTTGCTCGTGGTTTATATTATGCGGCTTTTTACAGCATTTCCTCATTCAATAATGCTGGTTTTTCATTATTTTCCAATAGCTTAATGAATTTCCAAAGTAACTATATTATTTGTATAACCATTAGCATCCTTTACACTTTAGGTGGTCTTGGTTTTTTAGTACTCATGGATATTAAGCAAAACAAAAGATGGAAAAAACTAACGCCAAATAGCAAACTTATTCTGACAACCATTGCAATTATTAACCTAGTTGCCTTTATTTTAATATGGGCTTTAGAAGCTCAAAATCCCGCGACTTTAGGGATGTTAAACTCAGGTGAACAAGCATTAAACGCTTGGTTTCAGGCAACAGTCCCTCGTTCCTCAGGTTTTAATACCATTGATACGGGTGCAATGACCAACAGTAGCTCACTACTAATGATGTTATTGATGTTTATTGGTGGTGGTTCACTGAGTACAGCGGGTGGAATCAAAGTTGGAACCTTTGTCATTTTAGTACTTAGTGTAATTTCATTTTTACGCCGTACAGATGAAATTAGAATATTTAACCACTCTGTATCTCATGAAACGACCTATAAAGCATTAGCGGTAACTGCTATTACGAGCATCCTCATCTTCATGGGCTTCTTTATTCTTTTGCTTTTAGAGCCTAAAGCAGATTTTATGAATTTGCTTTTTGAGGTTGTTTCAGCCGCATGTACAGTGGGCCTCTCTCGTGGAATCACACCAGATTTACATAATGGTAGTTTATTCATTTTAAGCCTACTCATGTTTGCTGGACGACTGGGACCATTAACACTCGCCTATTTAATTGCTACTCCTAAAAAGAGCCGACTCAAACACCCTCAAGCCAACATTCAAATTGGATAATAAAAAAGCCGCTTTAAAAGCGGCTTTTTTATAGCGTCTTAGTACCAATTCAAGAGCGATACACCCAAACCAGCATAAGTTGCTCGATGGTTATAATCAATTAGGCTTTCACCATAACCGTTAAACAACTGGAGATGTCCGCGTAACTTGCCACTGATTGGAAAAGCCCAATCAAATTGCACAGCACCATGAGAGTCATCACCACCTTTCAATGAATGACGCAGCATTAAAGAGAAGTCATTCTGCTTCCACTTATAAAACGCTGTTAAATCACCACGACCAATGTAATCTTCCATATCCGGATTATTATCATCTTTACTATCTTCTTCAAGACGAATCCATGGACGAAGCATTAAAGCAAAATTACCACGCTCCAATCCAACATTAAAAATTACACGGTTCCAGCTACGAGATAATGGATCTGAACGACCATTTGACTGATGGTTTAAGGTAACTCCAAGCAAACGCCCATCTAAACCAAGCAACTCGTAGTTCGTTCTAAACATTAAACTTGCTTCTGGCTCATAGTTCGTTTCACGGAATGGGCGAGATTCTTCAGCATTGAACGTCTGCCAGCGTGAAGATTGCGTATACCCTACCCACAAATCACCATTATTTCCAAAAATATTTTCCCAAGCTTTGGTTTTCAAAGAAATCTGAAACTTACTTTCTGTTGATTTCAGATTCTGAGCATCCGTTACAGTGTTATTTGGATTTGGACTACTCGGGAATTCATTCTTGTCACTGGTCCAAAATACAGGTAGTAAATAGACTGGTTGATAAGCACGAATATTCCAAACACCTAGCTTACTTTTTTCAGATAATTCCCAACGTTGATCTAGCAAAGAAGTAGTAGGTTCAAGTGTAGGTGCTTTACCAATCACTTTAATATTACTAACTGTATCTACCACCTTCTCTTTAAATGTTTCTGGTTGAACAGCGGGCTGATCGATTTTTTTAACAGGCTCAGGTACTACCGCGGCTTGTACAACAGGTAAAGCTGCTGGCTTAAATACAGAGTCGTAACAAGCTAGACGATCGGCATTCGAAGCAAGAGCAACACATGCATCAACTGTGGCAGGGTTTGCTGGAGCTAAGGTATCAGCATATGTTACAGACGCACATAAACAGCTAAGCACGATTCCCATGCTTAGCTGTAAAGATGTGCGTTCAAATTGTTTGAACGCCATGTTCAATCTCCAATTTTTATTTTAATTAACTTGTTGAATGGTAAAACCTAATCGCTGCAATTCATCACGTTTAGCAAATGGCGCAACTACAGCTTTTACAGGAGTTTGCTCTACTAAATATTGACGAGCAACACGTTTTAAATCATCCAATGTTACATGCAACAATCTTTCACGCAAAGTACGGCGGAAAGCTGGTGTTCTCGCATGCAACAATGCATAACATGCTGTAATCGCTTCACCTGCTGGAGAGCCTGGTTTATCCATACTTGCCACTAAACCAAGAATTGCTTCTTCAAGCTGATGAGGTTGTTGCTCTGTATTTAATAACCATTGCACACTTGCTTCAAAGTCTTTAAACGTCTCTGCTAAACGTGGGTCACGGTAGCTAAAGAAACGGAATGAACACGCATTTCCATCATAACTAGCACCGCCGCCATAAGCACCACCTTTTTCACGGATAGCACTGTGCAAGAATCCGTTACGTAAATAAGCTGCCAATACCATTAATGGAGCCGCATCTGGATGTGATACTTCTACGGCTTGATATGCAGACGCACAGAATTGAACGTTTGCCTGAATTAACCATGCTTCATGATTATTATCATTAGCTTGTTCTACTTGAGTTAACTCAGTTGTAGCTGTATCAACATTCAACTTATCCCAAACATTCTGGATTTCTTCAACCAAACGTTCAGATTGATGTTCTTCGCACACTAGTAAGAACTGTTTAGGTGCTTGCAACAACTTACTATGAATACGTTTTAATTCTGCAATCAGCTCATCGTAAGCAGCATCATCTTGGGTAATTTTAGTAACAAGCTCACCCAACCAGTTCAATGCACCTAAACCCGTGTTTTGATAGTCACGTTGAGCCAAGGCACTCATGTTACGAGAAGCAATCTGCATCGCATAGCTATGACCTGAACCAGATAAACGAGATTGCCAACGTGTTTTACGTTGTTGCAGTAACTCGATAATTCGTTCTTTCTCATCAAATCGAAGCTGTTCAAATGCTAATTTTAATAAATGAATTGCATCAAATTTCTGAGTCAACGATTTAGTCGTTAAAGTTAACCAAGCACTAATTTTATCTTTATCATCAACTTTGCTACGTAAAGAGGCACCCATTCCTAAACCACCACTTACAGCGGTTTGTAAGTTTTGTAGTTCAAGATAGCCATATTCGCCTGCACCTACTTCACCCATCAAAATAGAAAGCAAATTGAAATAAGGCGACTTCACAATATCTTCAGGAATCTGAATGAGTACTTGTTGATAGTAAATACCGTTAGTACCAGCATGGTACAAGTTCAACGGCGTATCCATACGATTACAAATAATTTCACGTAACTGACCTTGCACAATATGCAAGTCAGCAGGTACATCTTCCAAACCTACTTTTGGCAATAACTCAAGATTATCAGGAGTGTCCTGACGTTCCTCTAAAGCCTTAGTCTTAGCAATGATTTCAGCCTTATCAGCATCTGTTAGCTTTTCACCAATAGCCGCTAAACGAGCTTTTTCCGCTTCCTGCTCTTTTACAGACTTGGTCGGGTCTGGAACTAAAGTCATTTGTACGCGATGAGGGTTGTCGAGCAAATATGTTTGAATCAGATTTGATAACCACATTGGGTCTTTCAACTCTTCTTTAACTTGTGCAATTGCGCTGTCAACATCCCAAATTTGGATTGGATCATTATGGTGAATCGCACCACTTAAACCATTTAAAATTAGACTTAAGCCATAAGGTGTGCCGTCACCATTAATTTCACGCTGATGCAACTCAATCTGATGCAAGATTGCATCGACTAAATTACTATCAATTGGTTTAGCAGCAACCTCACGCAGAATATTTAAAACACCCTCTCTAAAGCTTTGTGCATGTTCTGGGTTTGAACCTTGAACACCACAGTAGAAAGTCATTTCAAAATTACTATCGTCTACGCCCATTAATGGACCTGTAGATTGAGCATAACCACAAGTTTCTAAGTAATGACGTAGTGGTGAAGCTGAATTTTCTAATAAAATTCCTTCAACTAAACGCATTCCTAAACGCAATTTAATGTCATTTGCCTCTGGTAATAACCAAGATAGAACATGATAAGTTTTATCTTTTAAATCATCACTATCAACACCGTAGTTCTCTGTTACTTCAATTGGTGCAGCTAAACGTTTTTCAGGCTTAGAATATAAAGTTGTTCCTGCCGAAAACTTATGCAGGGCTAGTTTTTCAAACTGCTCTTGTAGTTCATATGCTGTTTGATTACCAAAGGTCATGAATACAGCATTACTTGGATGGTAATGTACTTTATAAAAATCGACTAACTGCTCATACGTTAAATCAGGAATATCTTTCGGGTCACCGCCTGAGTTGTAATGGTAAGTCGTTTCAGGAAATAAATGATGGGCCAACTGATGATAAAGTTGGTCAGACGGCGCACTCATCGCACCTTTCATTTCATTAAAAACAACACCTTTATAAACAGGTTGACCATTTTCCAGTTCAATACGAATACCTTCTTGAGCAAAATCAAGTGGATTCAAATTGGCAGCAAATGCCGCATCAAGATAAACAGAAAGTAAGTTTTGAAAATCTTTTTTGTTTTGAGTAGCGAATGGATATGCTGTCCAATCTGCTGCGGTAAATGCGTTCATAAAAGTATTTAAAGAACGACGAATCATTAAAAAGAATGGATCACGTACCGGAAACTTTTCAGATCCACACAAAGCCGTATGTTCTAAAATATGTGCCGTGCCTTTAGAGTCCATAGGCTGTGTTCTAAAAGCAACAAGAAATACATTTTCATCATAATCAGTTGCCAAGTGATAATGCACCGCACCTGTGACTTTATGCTTATATTCAGACACTAAAATATCTAATGCTTCTACATGGTGCTGACGTAGCAACTGAAACGCAGGGTGAACAGTTTGAGAAATGGTTTCAGTGACATCTACAGTCATGTGATCTCCTAACATATCGGATAAGTGAATAAGTCTCATTATAGCCTGAGTCAGCTTGAGATTGGCGAACAAAAGCCAAGTAAAATACTATGTTTTTGTTGAGTATTAGTTTTCATTGGCACAGCTTTGATATCAAACACATAGCCATGAATGTTTTATCCTAACAGAACAAAAGCTTTTAATTCTATGTATATGATAGACATTGAATAAAAAAGCTTATCAATTTTATCTTAACGAGCTATTTGTGAGTCTAAAGAATTTTCACACAATAATATTTTTCCACTAATTTTTGATTTAACTGAATTTTATTCAACAAACTACAGCAAATCCAAGCAATGGTGTAAACTTAGCAACCTGATTTTTTTATTTTGTGACAACACATATGGCAACTGTAGATCTTTTTGCAATTGGTAATGCATTAATCGACCAAGAATTTAAAGTGTCTGATGATTTTCTTAGTCAACAAGGTTTGCAAAAAGGCACCATGCAGTTGTCCGATGGCGACACTCAATCTGCTCTTTATGCAGAGTTAAAACAGCATCAAGATTATAAAGGTCAAGCAAGTGGTGGTTCTGCTGCGAATACTACTGTAGCCTTTAGTGCATTAGGTGGAAGTGCTTTTTATGGTTGCCGCGTTGGTAACGATGATTTGGGTTCAATTTATTTACAAGGTTTAAATGAAGCTGGCATCCAAACCACTCCAAAATCAATCAGTGAAGGCGTGACAGGTACCTGCATGGTACTCATTAGCCCTGACTCTGAACGTACAATGCATACCTATTTGGGCATCACTGCTGAACTTTCTCAACATCAAATCGACTTTGAACCATTAAAAACAGCAAAATGGCTTTATATTGAAGGTTATCTTTCTACAAGTGAAACAGCGCGCAAAGCTGTAAAACAAGCCAGAGAAATTGCAAAAGCAAATGGCGTTAAGATTGCTTTATCTCTTTCAGATCCTGCCATGGTGCAATACGCTCGCGAAGGCTTAGAAGAGCTCATGGATGATGGCGTAGATTTACTATTTTGTAATGAACAAGAAGCCTTAATGTATACAAATACAACAACTGTTGAAGATGCTCTTGCTCAATTACGTTTTAAAAATCATACAGTAGTCATTACACAAAGTGCTAAAGGTGCTTTAGTTTCTAACTCTACTCAACATTTCCATGTGGCAGGCCGTCATGTAGAAGCCGTTGATACCAATGGTGCTGGCGATGCATTTGCAGGTGCATTCCTATATGCCCTAAATCATCATCAAGATTTGAATGCTGCTGCACAGTTAGCTGTCTTAATTTCTAGTGAAGTTGTTTCTCAATTTGGCCCACGTTTAGCGATTAATGATTATGCTAAACTTCTTGAAAATTTTCAGAAGGAATGTGCTTGAAATGGAAAGGATCTGTATGACGGAAGAAGTTCCTGAGCGTGAAGCTAGAGCTTTTGACACTTTACAAGGAACTACTATTTTCATTACGCAACGTGATGGCGCATTCTATGCTTATCAAAACTTATGCCCTCACTTGCAAACAGAGCTTGAATATTTAGAAAATCAATTTCTTGATCAAGACCAAGAATATATTCAATGTTCTACCCATGGTGCTTTATTTACTGTGGAAACAGGCGAATGTATCTCAGGACCATGTTTAGGTGATTTTTTAAATAAAGTTGAGATTAAAGTACATTCAGATGGCGGTATCTATATCGTAGACTGAAGCGATAAACATTAGAGTTTCTGCCATGGCTGATTTCTTTTTCAATTATTATCTTATGCCATTTCACTTAAGTGTAGTGGCTTTGATATTACTCAGCGTGGTAGAAACCATTGGTATGTATATTGGACTTCGTCCAAGTCAATTACTCAAAAAAATTGCGCCTGTTTGGCTTTCTAACTCGCCACTACTTAACGTTAAATTTTCTAAAGCTTTAATTTTCGTTTTTTTACTTATCAATTTTAGTTTTGCAGGCTATTTTTTACAGCTCTCTTTCTTTGCAATCCAGCATTATTTTATTTCACCATTTTATTTAATCGTCCCAGCCCTTGTCATCGCAATCTTTTTTACTGTATTCATGATTCACTGCCTTGACCAAGTAATTAAACCAAAGCTTACTCATACAAACTATAATCTTTTAGGACGTTTAGCGACAGTTTCCAGTGGTAATGCTAGACCTGGGTTTTCTGCCCAAGCGCGTGTGCGTGATGAATTCGGCCAGCTACATTACGTTCAAGTCGAACCAGAATACGGCGAACTCGAATTATACTCTCAAGTTATCCTTGTGAGAGTGCATAAAAGCCATTATGTAGCCAAGAAAATTTCTATATCAAACGATCTTTTCGCCCCCGATTAAACTCTTACTACTATTCTATTTACTTACTGCTTTTAGCAGGCTTTATTACGCCTATATTTTATTATTTTCTTTTTAATTAATTATTTATTATTCCAACCATTTTAGTTTGAAATATAACTTATAAATATAATATACAACTATTTTAGTCGGTATTAAATTAAAACAAGGCGAATTCAAACATGAGGTGCGACAGTTTGAAAAGTCTTATGATAATCAACAAGCTGAGCAAATTTCTCTAATGGTGTAAGCCAATCTAACGC